>VFBG01000082.1 GCA_006515835.1 bacterium
GCGGCGCGGAGGCCGGCTCCTGCGAACGAGGCGTGTCGCCGGGCAGAAGCACCTCGACCTCGGCCTTGCCGCGCAACTCCTCCAGCAGCTGGCGCACGCCTTCGTAGGTCAGATAGCGGACGATCTGGGGCCGGGCCTGCTCCAGCGTCGGCGGGGTTTCACGGCGGCGGTCCTCGACCCGCAGCACGGCCCAGCCGCCCTCGGTCTGGAACGGGCCGACGGTCGAGCCCGCGGGGCGGGCACGCAGCGCGTTCTTGTAGGCCTCGGGCATGACGTCGATGGTCCGGTAGCCGAGATCGCCGCCGGAATAGCGGGTGGCGTCGTCGATCGAGCTTTCGGCTGCCACAGCTTCGAAAGCCGCCCCCTGCGCCAGAATGCCGATCACGGCATCGGCCTCGGGCCTGGTGCGCGACAGGATCAGGCGGACGCGGATTTCCTCCGACGTCTGCGCCAGACGCACCTGCTCCTGGTAGATGGTCTCGACCGCGCGGTCGGAGATCGAGCCGTTGACCACGGTCTCGACCAGCATGTCGCCGAGAATGCGTTCGCGGGTCGCCTCGAGCCGGCGCTGGGCGAGGGCGGAGTTGTCGAGGCCGCGGCGTTCGGCTTCGCGGGCCAGCAGTTTCTGGTCGATGACCTCGTCCAGCACGCGGCGGAACAGGTCCGATGTGACGTCGAGCGGTTCGCCCTCGCCGACCAGCCCTTGTGCCACCGCCTCGCGTTTGACGTCAGAGGCCCAGATTGTCTTGCCCTGGACCTCGGCGACGGCGCGATCGCCGGGCTCGGGCGCGCGGTCGGTCCCGCTGCCTGTGCCGCAGGCTGCAAGGGTCAGACACGCCGCCAGAAGCAGGGGAACGAGGGGGCTGGAAAGCCGCATTTGGGCGCGCTCCGTCACGGGGCGGCAAAGCCCCTCGCGTTGACAGGGATAAGGCCGGTGCTTAAGTCCCGCCTGCGCCCAAGTCGAGGGGTTTTCGAACGATCGCGCGGCCCTCGCGCGCGCCTGTGACAGGCGCACCGGGTCGCTGTCGCCGAAGCCCCTTCCCCCCGCGCAGTCGTCGCCGCTCCTTCGGGACCTTTCAGTACCAGAGCCTCTGTCGCTCGCCCGCCTTCGGATCATCCATGCTCGGCATCGCCAAGAAGATTTTCGGCTCCTCCAATGACCGCAAGGTCAAGGACTTCATGAGCCGGGTTCAGAAGATCAACGCGCTGGAGGACAAGTTCGTCGCCCTGTCGGACGACGAGCTGCGCATGATGACCGACGCTTTCCGCGACCGGATCGCGGGCGGTGAGACGCTGGACAAGATCCTGAACGAGGCCTTCGCCGTGGCCCGTGAGGCGTCCAAGCGGGTGCTGGGCCAGCGTCAGTATGACGTTCAGCTGGCCGGCGGCATGATCCTGCACGACGGTGGCATCGCAGAGATGCGCACCGGCGAGGGCAAGACCCTGGTCGCCGTGGCGCCGGTGTACCTGAACGCCCTGGCGGGCAAGGGCGTGCACGTCATCACCGTCAACGACTATCTGGCCCGACGCGACGCCGAATGGATGGGCCGGGTCTATCGCTTCCTGGGCATGGAAGTAGGCGTGATCGTCAACGGCCTGTCGTCGGGCCAGCGGCAGGCGGCCTATGCGGCCGACATCACCTACGGCACCAACAACGAATTCGGCTTCGACTATCTGCGCGACAACCTGGTCTATGACCGCAAGGAGATGGTGCAGCGTCCACACCATTTCGCCATCGTCGACGAGGTCGACTCCATCCTGGTCGACGAGGCGCGCACGCCACTGATCATCTCGGGCCCGACCGAAGACCGGTCGGACCTGTATCTGATCGTCGACGGGATCATCAAGGAACTGATCCAGGACACGACCACCTTCGATCTGGACGAGAAGCAGCGTCAGGCGCTGCTGACCGAGGACGGCTCTGAAAAGATCGAGCAGATCATGGAAGAGCGCGAACTGTTCGCGCCCGACACCACGGGTCTGTACGACGCGGCGAACATCACCCTGGTCCACCACATCAACCAGGCCCTGCGTGCCAACACCCTGTACCAGAAGGACAAGGACTACATCATCAAGGCCGGCGAGGTCATGCTGATCGATGAGTTCACCGGCCGGATGATGCAGGGCCGCCGCCTGTCCGAGGGTCTGCACCAGGCCATCGAGGCCAAGGAGGGCGTGAAGATCATGCCCGAGAACCAGACCCTGGCCTCGGTCACGATCCAGAACTATTTCCGCCTTTACGAGAAGCTGTCCGGCATGACCGGCACGGCCGCGACCGAGGCCCAGGAATTCCTCGACATCTACAAGATGGACGTCCTGGAAGTGCCGACCAACCGGCCAGTCAAGCGGATCGACCACGACGACGAAATCTTCCGCACCACCGCCGAGAAGAACCAGGCCATCGCGGCCCTGATCGCGGAATGCCACGTCAAGGGTCAGCCGATCCTGGTTGGCACGGTGTCGATCGAGAAGTCGGAAACCCTGTCCGAACTGCTCAAGACCTATCAGTACGAGGTCACCCTCAAGACGCTGAAGCCCCAGCACGCCCATCTGCTGGAAGCGGTCACCAGCGAGGACGAGAAGACGCGGCGCGAGGCGAAGAAGGCCTATCAGGCGCTGAAGGACGAGGACTTCGACATTGAGGTCAAATCCGGCAAGGGCATTCCGCACAGCGTGCTGAACGCCCGACAGCACGAGCAGGAAGCCTATATCGTCGCCGACGCCGGCCTGCCCGGCGTGGTGACCATCGCCACCAACATGGCCGGCCGCGGCACCGACATCCAGCTGGGCGGCAACCTGGAAATGCGCCTGCAGAAATGGCGGCAGGACCTGCGCAATCTGGCGCAGGAGATCACGCCCGAGATGGAAGAGGCCGAAGAGGCCCGTCTGAAGGCCGACATCGCCGTTCAGAAGCAGAAGTCGCTGGCCGCCGGTGGTCTGTTCGTGCTGGGCACCGAGCGCCATGAGAGTCGCCGCATCGACAACCAGCTGCGCGGCCGGACGGGCCGTCAGGGCGACCCCGGCACGTCGAAATTCTTCCTGTCCTGCGAGGACGACCTGCTGCGCATCTTCGCCGGCGACCGTCTGGACGCCATCATGCGCAGCTTCGGCGTGGCCGAGGGCGAGGCGATCAGCCACCCGTGGCTGAACCGCGCCGTCGAGACCGCCCAGAAGCGGGTCGAGACCCGCAACTACGACATCCGCAAGAACCTGCTGAAATACGACGACGTCGTGAACGACCAGCGCAAGGCCGTGTTCGAGCAGCGCCAGGAGTTCATGGACTCCACCGACCTGTCCGAACTGGTTGGGGAGTTCCGCAATGACGTGATCTCCGACCTGATCGAAAAGCACATGCCGCCCAAGGCCTATGCCGAGCAGTGGGATATCGACGGCCTGGACGAGAAGGTGAAGTCGACCCTCGGCCTGGAGCTGCCGCTGCACGACTGGGCTGCCGAGGAAGGCGTGTCGAACGAGGAGATCGAGGAGCGGGTCGTGGCCGCCGCGGACACCCGCGCTGCCGAGCGGATGGAGCAGATCGGCGCCGAACAGACGCGTGGCCTTGAGAAGCAGTTCCTGCTGCAGATGATCGACATGCAGTGGCGCGAGCACCTGGTCCATCTAGACCACCTGCGCGGCGTCATTGGCCTGCGCGGCTATGGCCAGCGCGATCCGCTGAACGAGTACAAGACCGAGGCCTTCAACCTGTTCGAGACGCTGCTCTATGAGCTGCGCCACAACGTCACCCGCTGGCTGATGACGGTCGAGTTCCGCTTCGAGGCACCGCCGGCGATGGACATGCCGGAGTTCCAGGAAATCCACCTGAACCCGGGCACCGGCGAGAACGAGATGTCGAACCCGCTGGCCCAGAACCCCGAAGGCCAGCTGCAGGGCGATGATCGCGCGCGCCTGCCGGTCGACACCCTGCCCGTCGGCTGGGAGCGCACACCGCGCAACTCGGACTGCCCCTGCGGCTCGGGCCGCAAGTTCAAGCACTGCCACGGTAGCCTCATTTAGGGGCGCTATCACTCGCGACGCGGTCGCTCGCTGCTTGAGCGCGTAACCGCACCTCGCTATCGACCGTCGGTGTTCGCTACCGACGGGAAACATTGATGGCCGCTCACAAGGACCTGTTCTCCCGCGCCCTGTCGCTGGATCCCGAACGGCTGCATTTCGCGGCGCACAGCCATCACCTGTGGCCCGACGCCAGTTTCGACGGCCAGCTGCGGGCCTGGGTCGAGGCCAATCAGTTCGCCGACCGGAAATGGGACCTGATCTTCGGGGAGGTCATTCCCGAAGCCCAGGGGCACGTCGCCCGCGAGCTGAACCTGCCGTCGCCCGATACGGTGGTTTTCGCGCCCAACACTCATGACCTGCTGCTGCGGATCGTCTCGGGCCTTGAGCGCAAGCCGGTGCGCATCCTGTCGACCGACGGGGAATTCCACTCGTTCCGGCGTCAGGCCCAACGGTGGGAAGAAGCCGGCGAGGCCGTCGTCACCCGCGTGCCCCTGCATCCGTTCGAGACCTTCGACGACCGGTTCGTCGAGGCCGCGAGAGGCGGCGGCTTTGATCTGATCCTGATCAGCCAGGTGTTTTTCCGCACGGGCCAGACCTTCGGCCGGATCGCCGATCTGGCGGCGCTGGCTGACCCGGCGGGGCCCTGGGTGGTGATCGACGGCTATCACGGCTTCATGGCCCAGCCGACGGACCTGTCAGCGGTCGCGGACCGGGTCTTCTATCTGGCCGGCGGCTACAAATACGCCATGTCGGGCGAGGGCGTCTGTTTCCTGCATGCGCCGGACGGCTTTTGCACGCGACCGGTCGTGACCGGCTGGTTCGCCGAGTTCGGCGATCTGTCGGGACCGCCGGGCGGGGTGGGCTACCGCAGCGACGGCGGGCGCTTCTGGGGCGCGACGTTCGACGTCTCGCCCCTGTACCGTTTCAACGCCGTGCGGCGGATGCTGGACGAGGCGGGGCTGAAGACGGCCGACGTCAGCGCCCATGCCCAAAGCCTGATGGCGCGTTTCCAGACGGCGGTCGCGGGCGGTGAGGCCGGGCGGCTGGCGGCGGCTGAACTGATCAATCCATTGACGGGCGAGGCCCGGCGGGCGCGTTTCCTGGCTTTCCGGCATGACGACGCCGGAGCGTGGAAGTCGCGGCTGCTGGAAGCGGGCGTCGTTACCGACGTGCGCGACGACGTGATCCGCTTCGGCTTCGGCCTGTATCAGGACGCGGAAGACGTCGAACGGCTGATCGCGGCCTGCAAACGCGCGCTCTGATTTCACCGCTCACCCCGGCGAAGGCCGGGGCCCAGATCACATACTCAACGATTGGACCAGCGAGCACGGCATGACCGGTGACGTGGGTCTTTCCATCTGGGTCCCGGCCTTCGCCGGGATGAGCGGTTGGATAAAAGCCTTCAGAAAAACGTCGTGTCTTCCGCCTGTTTCGGCTCGGGTGCCTTGCGCGGAATCGGCGGTGTTGCAGGCGCGGGCACCGGGGCAGGCGTCGCGCCTTCCGCCGGGGCGATCGGCGGCAGGGTCGGATAGGGCAGGCTTTCGGGGCTGCCGTCGCCCGGGAAGGCCTGCGGTCCAGAAGGGTCGCCCGGTGCGACGACGGGCGGGTCGAGGCGGTCCGGCGCGTCCAGATCATCGCGGATGAAGACCCACGAACGGCTGTCCGAACAGGCACAGGCCTTCATGAAGCCCTCCCGGTCGCGCCAGATGATCAGCGGGTAGCGGGTCTGGAGGCCCGCTTCCTTGAGGTCGGCGGTCAGGCGGGCGACGAAGTCCCGCCCGGCCTCGACCACGGCCCCGCGTGCCAGATTGCCGTCGGCGGCAGGGATGCCCGCGGCGGTCCAGTTGCGCACCGGCGTGGCGGTCCAGCGCTGGTACAGGGTCCAGTCGCGGGTCAGCCACAGTTCGGCGATGGTGGCGCGTTCGGCGGCGGTGGACTGGGCCAGGCCCTCGCGGTCCGGACGGGCGAACAGGATGGTGCGGGCCTCGATGCCCGCGGCGCGCAGTTTCGGAATCTCCTCGCGCTCGTAGCGGGCCATGGCCGCGGAGTCGCGATAGCCGATGATGTAGAGCGGCTCGCCTCCGCCGCCAGCCGACACCCACGACGCCTCATCCAGCAGGCGCTGGATTTCGGCCTGGTTGCGGGTCACCGTGACCGGCTGGAACCGTGCGTAGTTGTTCCAGTACAGGTAGTAGGCGACGCCTGACAGGATCAGGCCGATGACGGCCGCCAGGGCCGACCAGATGAAAAAGCGACGCATTGGGGGGAGGCGCTCCAGCTTCACGGTTCGCAGAGGTTAACGCCTAGCACCGAATTGGGTTGTCGCGCACGCCTGAGAGGCGAACCCCTACCCCATCGTCGGGATCACGAAGCTCGAATCCGCGTGTTCCAGATCGCTGTCGGGCCAACGGGCCGTGACCGTCTTGACCTTGGTCCAGAATTTCACGCCTTCCATGCCGTGCTGGTTGGTGTCGCCGAACGCCGAGCGCTTCCAGCCGCCGAAGGTGTGGTAGGCGACCGGCACCGGGATCGGGACGTTGATCCCGACCATGCCGACGTTGACGCGGGCGGCGAAG
>VFBG01000244.1 GCA_006515835.1 bacterium
GTGCTGCCCTCGCCCACAGTGGAACCGACCCTGATGCCGCCACCCAGCCGCTCGACCAGCCTGCGGATCACCGCGAGGCCCATGCCGATGCTGCCGCCGGACGTCATGTCCGCGCCGTGGGGACGGTAGAAAATCTCGAACATCCGGGCGACCCGGCCGGGCTCGATGCCGATGCCGTTGTCGCGCACGCTGAATTCCACCATGGCACCGACACGCAAAGCCGAGACATGGATGACCGGGCGGCGGTCCGGCGAACGGAACCGGATGCCGTTGTCGATGAGTTGGACGAAAATCTCCACCAGCGAGGCATGATCGGCCGCGACATCGGGCAGCGGGTCAACCACCAGGGCGGCGTCGGACTGAACCAGAATGTCGTTCAGGCGCTGGCGGGCGACACCGATGGCGCCGGTGGCCGAAGTCCTGGAGGCGGGCGGCGGCAGACTGTCCACCGAAACATAGGCCCTGAGGCCGCTGATCAGCGCCCTCATGCGCCGGGCGGCATCCACCACATGCCCCACATAGGCGCGGGCTTCGTCGTCAAGCTCCGCGCGATCATGGCGGTCCAGCAATTGGGCATAGGCGACCATGCGGCGCAACGGCTCTTGCAAGTCATGGGCCGAGACGTCCGCCACCCGCTCAAGATCGGCGACATAGCGGCGCAGGCGGTCACGGCTCTCGGTCAGTTCGATGTCCTTGACCCTCAACTCGGCCAAGGTGCGGCGGTGCAGGCGGATCACATGGAACAACGCCAGAACGACACCGGCCACGCCGACCAGAACCAGCGACGCGGCACCGATCTGGCTGAACTCGAAACCCAAGGCGACCATCGGGCCGCTGGGCAGCAACTGACGCAGAATCGCCGCATCCCACCACAGGCCGAACCAGGCGACGGCCACCATCGCGCCGCCAAGCAGCGGCAATAAGCGTCGCAACCCGCCGTCACCGTAGTGATCCATGGAGGAAATATCTCCGGCCACCCCAAGACCCCGCATCCAGCCGGCAGGCCGGCCACATCGGCCGACTGCTCATGAAGCCTTTATACCGGGTTTATCCGAACGGATTTACGGCAGCGATTGAATTGCTCGCCAATACCCTGTAAACGATTTGTGAATGTACCTCTGTTGACCGGAGAGTGATGTGTCGGCGAAGGCCCACGTTCTGATCGTCGAAGACGAGCCCGTTACACGCGCCAAGCTGGCTGCCTACCTCACCGCCGATGGCTTCCAGGTCAGCGAGGCGGCCGATGCCAAGGACATGAAGGCGATCATCGCCCGCTCGATTCCCGACGTCGTCCTGCTCGACATCAATCTACCCGATGAAAGCGGCCTGATCCTCGCCCGCGAGCTGCGGTCCAAATCCTCGGTCGGCATCATCCTGGTGACCGCACGCCAGGACGAAACCGACCGTATCGTCGGATTGGAGATCGGCGCCGACGACTACATCACCAAGCCGTTCAATCCGCGTGAGCTGGCGGTTCGGGTCCGCAATCTCCAGCGGCGGGTCGCCCCGTCCATGGCGGCCGAGCGCTCGGCCTCG
>VFBG01000083.1 GCA_006515835.1 bacterium
TGACTGCCGTGACCGTCCTGATCCAGCCCGTCGTCGCCGCCCTGCTCGGCTGGCTCATCTTCGCCGAGACCCTGACCCCGATGCAGGCCGTCGGCGGCGTCGTGGTGCTGGCCGCGATCGTGCTGGCGCAGTGGTCGTCGGTCAAAAAGAAGGGCGCGGAGGCCGAAGCCCCCGCGCCCGTCTGATGGTGATGTCCGTGGCTTCAGAGAAGCTTGAGATCGATCGCCGAGGTCTTGCCGCGCTGGGATTCCAGCTCGTATTCGACCTTGGCGTTCTCATCCAGGCCTTGCAGGCCCGCCTTCTGGACTGCGGTGATGTGGACGAAAACGTCCTGACCGCCGCCATCGGGCTGGATGAAGCCGAAACCCTTCGTCGGGTTGAACCACTTGACCGTGCCGGTCGCCATAATGCGTCTCCTGAACGCGCTTTCCAGGCAGACGTCCCTCGAGGGACGCCCGTCAGCCCATCTGGACGAGCTCATTCAGCGAAGGAGCGAGCGCGATTGTGGAGGCCGCGCGAAATCCGGACTGCGCCGACTTTCTCTCGCGCAATTCGGGGACGGTCAACCGCAAACCGATTCCCCCGTCGCGCGAACATCGTTCTCGAAATCAGGTGCAGAGAGGCCGCGGCGCGCCGTCCAGATGCAGGTGGTTGGCGTGCGCCTCATTGTAGCCAGGGCCCAGAACGGTCGAGAACACCCGGCAGGCACCCTCCCGGATCCGCGTCAGGAACCGCCGGCCCTCAAGCCCGCGCGGACCGTCTCCGGGCCAGTCCTCCAGCACCGAAACGCGCCGTCCGTCCTCCAGCGTCACGCCGCCGATATCCAGCGCATTGGCCCGCGCATGCTCGCTGGGCCGGGCGCTCGGATCGGTCTGGCCATAGATCCGGCGGCAGCTGTAGGTGCCCACGTCGTTCAGCCGCGCCACCCGGCTGCCGAAGCTCTGCTTGGCCGCAGGCTGCAGCACCTGCCGCTCCCAGATGACGTATCGCACCGCCAGCGGGCACTGCAGCACCGGGTTGCCGGGCAGGGGCGTGACGGCCCCGCCGGTGATGCGGATCGCCCCCCGGACGACGCAGAAGCCCCCGTCGTCCCGGTCCTCGGCTCGCTCGACCTCCACCCCGGCCTCGCGCAGCACCTGCATGCAGGCCTCGGTGACGGCGGTGGTCTCTTCGGGGGCGGCGGTCACGGGCAGGACGAAGTCCGCCACCTTGGCCGCCGTCGCCGAGCCGATCGGCCGGTTGAGGTCCAGCGGCTTCCACGGCAGGTCCTGCTGCGGGGCGAACAGGTTGAGCATGGCGAAGGCCGCGCAGACGCCGAGCGCCAGCTCCCACAGCAGGTTCCAGAAGTCGGCGAAATCACGCTTCATGCGCGATCAGCCTTACGCGGCGGCGCGGGTCTCCGCCAGCCGCCGGACGAGGCTCGTGCAGGCCCGCTGCCCCGCGACGCCGTCGTTGGACAGGGCAATGAAGCCGAGACCCCGCTCGGGTGCCGCCAGCACGGTCGCGAACCACATGGTGTTGGAGCCGTTGTGCGTGATCGTCGGCCCCGGCCCGCCGGCCCCGGCCCAGGGCGCGGTCCCGACGCCCCAGCCAGCCGCATACGCCGGCGGGGCACCGGCGGCGGGGGTCAGCAGGTGACGTCGGGTCTCGTCGGACAGCCAGTCGGGGCGGCCGCCCATCATGGCGGCGATGAAGCGGGCGTAGTCGGCCAAGCTCATATGCGCTGTCCCCGCCGGGCCGAGGCGCGGGGATTGTCCGCAAAGCCCGCCGGGTCGACGCCGACGCCACTCCGATGTCCCCAGGGCGCCGGGTCCTGCGGCGCGCCGAAGCCCGCGGTGGTCAGGCCCAGCGGCCCATAGAGCTCGGCCGCCATGACCGTCTCCCACGGCTGGCCGGTAATGGTCTCAATGGCGGCGCCGAGGACGATGTAGTTGCCGTTGCCATAGGCGAACTGGCCGACAGGTCCGGCCGGCGGCGCGCCGAGCGCCCGCGCCGCAAACTCGGCCCGCTGTTCCGGCAGAGGGCGCTGATCGGCATGGGCGGCCATCAGCCAGGCGCGGTCCAGCAGGGCGGCGTCCAACAGTCCGGCGCGGTGGTGCATCAGGTCGTCGAGGGTGATGGCGCTCCACGCCTGATCGATGCTCAGGGCGGGGAAGGCTTCCGCCAGCGGCATGGCCCAGCGGGCGCGGCCCTGATCGACCAGTCGCGCGAAGACCGCGGCGGTCATCGCCTTGGTGTTCGATCCGAGGTGCCAGCGGTCGTCGGTCGTCGCCTGCGCATCGCTTCCGGCGCGGCGGACGCCCCGCACCCCGGACCAGGCCAGCCCCTCGCGCGACACGATCCCGGCGGCCAGCGCGGGCGGCGCGGCCTCGGCGAAGACGGCGTCCAGCGCCGCCTCAGCCGCCGGTTCGCCCGGACGGATGCGAGCCATGGCGGGCAGGGCGCTGACGAGCGGCAGGGCAGCGAAACCGCCCAGCAGGGCGCGGCGCGTGGCGAACATGGGTGTCTCCCTCTCTCTCTGCATCACACCCTAGCCGACCGGCATGTGACGCGCACATGAGAACGCTGACAGGTTCGGGGCCGGCGCGGGGCCGGTGTGCGACCGGTGTGAAATGGCCTCGCAACATTGCCCCGGCGTCGGGCCCGGCGCATCGTGGACCCATGGGCAAGAAATCAGACAAGTACGACGCCGACCTTGAGCGTCTCCAGATCCTGCTGGTCGAGACCCAGCACTGGACGATCGAGCAGGGCCGCAAGACGGTGATCGTGTTCGAAGGCCGCGACTCAGCGGGCAAGGACGGGGCGATCAAGCGGATCACCGAATATATGTCGCCGCGCCAGACCCGGATTGTGGCCCTGCCCAAGCCGAACGAACGCGAGACCAGCCAGTGGTATTTCCAGCGCTACGTCCCGCACCTGCCGGCGGACGGAGAGACGGTGCTGTTCAACCGTTCCTGGTACAACCGCGCCGGGGTCGAGCCGGTGATGGGCTTCTGCAAGCCGGAGCAGCACACGCAGTTCCTGTCGGACGCGCCGTCGTTTGAGCGCATCCTGGCCGATGACGGGATTGTGCTGATCAAGCTCTGGCTCGACATCTCCAAGGCCGAACAGGCCCGTCGGCTGGCCGAGCGGATCGAGGACCCGCTGGAGCGCTTCAAGGTCTCGCCGCTCGATGCCGAGGCCCAGGCCCGGTGGGAAGACTACAGCAAGGCGCGCGACCGGATGTTGGACGAGACCGATCACAACCACGCGCCCTGGACCGTGATCGCCACGGACGACAAGAAGGCCGCCCGGCTGAACATCATCCGGCACATTCTCCGGACGATCGGCGGGCCCGGCAAGGCGGCGGACGCGCCCGACCCCGATGTGGTCTTCCCCGCCTCGAAGGCAAGGGATCGGCTGGCACCCTGATCAGAAGCCCAGTTCGGCCCGGAGGGCCTCGGCGCCGAGACCGCCAGCCCTGAGTTCCGCCAGGGTCACGGACCGGTCGCGCTTGGCATAGCGTTTTCCGTCCGGCCCGAGCAGCAAACGATGGTGGCGATACACCGGCGTCGGCCAGCCCATCAGCGTCTGGATCAGCACCTGCACATGCGTCGCCTCGAACAGATCCTCGCCGCGGATGACATGGGTCACGCACTGAAGGGCGTCGTCGTGGGTGACCGCCACATGATAGGCGGTCCCGGCGTCCTTGCGGGCCAACACAACATCGCCCGCGGTCTCCGGCCGGACCTTGACCGGGCCGTTCTCGCCGCCCGGGCCACGGCCTTCCTCGACGAACGCCAACGCCTCCCAGACGGCTTCACCCAGCGTCTGCCGCGCCCGGTCGAGGGACAGCCGCCAGGCGAACGGCCGTCCTTCGGTCAGCAGCGCCGCCTCCTCGTCCGCAGGATGAGGGCCGGGGCGCGCGGCCTCGACGGGCCCGTGCGGTGCGTCGCCGATGGCGTCGAGGATGTCCTTGCGCGTCCGGAAACAGCGATAGAGCAGGCCCCGTCCGCTCAGGTCGTCGATCACGGCCGAGAAGTCGGCCAGGTGCTTTGATTGACGTCGCACCGGCCCGTCCCAATCCAGACCCAGCCAGGTCAGGTCCTCGATGATGGCGGCTTCGAACTCGGGCCTGCACCGGGTCGGATCGATGTCCTCCATGCGAAGCACAAACCGCCCGCCGACCTCGCGTGCGGCCTGCCACGCCGACAGCGCCGAGAAGGCGTGGCCGCGATGCAGCCGCCCGGTCGGCGAGGGGGCGAAGCGGGTGACGAAGGCCACGACCGCTCTCAGACCCGCTGAACGGCGCCGGCCTGTTCGGCCCTGGCCAGGGCGCTGCGGATATCGGCCTCCGACAGGGACTCCATGTCCGCGACAAGGTCTTCCACCGCGAACTGCCGCTCCTCGATCATCCAGTCGTAGGCGCGGCGGGCCCTCGGCCCCACGTCGGGGAAGGCCCGGCCGGTGACCCGGTACAGGGTGGCGGGCTTGCGCGCCGGCAGCCCGAAGCCGGGTGCGCGGGGCATCAGGCGGCGCTGGAGCAGAGCGACTTCATCGCGGAAGGCGGGCGAAGCAACGATCCCTGCCAGTCGCGTTGCAAGGTCGGCAAGCCGTGCCTCAAGCCGGGCCCCGCCGTCAGCGTCGGCGGCCGGCAGCCAGGCGCGGAAGGCCGCGTCCTGAAGGACGGGCCCGTCGAGCAAGGACAGGATGCTCCGACCGGCAAGCGGCATGACGGTGAAGGAGACGTGGAGGGACGGCTGATCCGGCGTCACCGTGTCGTGGTAGAAGCCGCGCGGCATGTACAGCACGTCACCGGGCTTCATGGTGATGGTCGAGACCAGCCGGCCGCACGCCTTGTTGAAATCGGTCTGGGTCATGCCCGGCGGGTAGCCGACAGGATCGATCTCCCTGCCCTCGTACAGGTTCCAGACCTTTTCCCCCTCGGTCTGGACGGCGAAGACCTCATGGACGTCATAGTGGGTCGCGACGGCCCGGCCGCCCTTGAAGGAGCAGAAGACGCTGGCCCCGACCTCGGCTGCGAGCGCTTCTCCCAGAGCAACCCCGGCATGGGTGATCGGCGAATGCAGGGTCAGGACATCATTGGCCAGGATGCTGGCGCCGGCAGACAGAAAGACCTCGACCTTGGCCGGCGACGGCCGCCAGATCATGCCTGCCGGCGTCCGCTTGCGCCGGCAGTACTGCTCCGGCGGCACGGCGTCATCGTGGCGCATCAGCTTGAGCCGTTCCGAGTCCCAGACATTGGTCTGGTTCAGCAGGCCGTTGAACGCGTGCCACGGCAGCAGAGTGCGCTTGTTCGATCCTTCCGCCGCCGGGATGTGCAGCGGCTGGCGGCCTTCGTACTCCGCGCGGAACTGCGCCGGAGTGACGGGATGCAGGATCTCTTCGAGCGTGCGCATGGGTGAGGTTTACGGCGGGCTCCGCAGCCTGTCGATGCGTCGCCGGCTACAGCCGTTGCACGGCCCCGGCCGCTTCGGCGGCAGCGACTCCGTCGCGAACCTCGCCCTCCGATAGCGACTGAAACTGGGCGACCATGTCCTCGAGCGCGAACTGGCGCTCCTCGATGGCCCAGTCATAGGTTTCGCGCACGGCACCCGGACAGGCCGGGAAGGCTCGGCCCGTGACCCGGTAGAGGGTGACCGGTTTGCGCTCGGGCAGGGTGAAGGACGGGGGGCGGGGCGTCATGCGGGCCTGGGACTTCGCGACCTCCTCTCCGAACGCTGGAGACGCGGCGATACGGGCCAGGATCTGACCGTAGTCGGCCAGGTGCGCCGCCAGGGCCGCGCCGCCGTCCTCATGGGCCGGCGGTGCGAAGGCGCGATAGGCAGGGTCCTTCATCGCCTCGATGTTCAGCAGGGCCAGCAGGGTGCGGCCATGCAGCGGCGTGATCGCAAAGGTGACGTGCAACGACGGCCCGTCGGTCGCCAGGGCGTCATGATACCAGCCGCGCGGCAGGTACAGGACGTCGCCGGCCTGCATCGTGACCTGCTGCATCAGCGCCCCGCGGCTCTGTTCAAACCAGCGCCGGGTGGCGGCGTCGTCGGGGAAGTTCTCGATCGGATTCTCGGCGCGGCTTTCGTACAGGTTCCAGACCTTGGTTCCCCCGGTCTGGACGACGACCACGTCGTGGTTGTCGAAATGGGTGCCGAAGGCCTGAATGCCCTGGAAGGAGCAATAGATGTTGGCACCGATGCTGGCCGCGAACGTCTGTCCCAGGATTTCGCCGATCTGCATCAACGGCTCGTGGATGGTCAGGACGTCATTGGCGATCAGGCTTGCGCCGGCGGACAGGAACACCTCGACCTTCTGCGGCCAGGGCCGCAGCACCTCGCCATGTGGAGTCGCGACCGGATGGCAGTATTGCTCCGGGGGGACGGCCACATAATTCCGCATCAGCCGCAGATGGGCCGCGCTCCAGAGCGAGCCCTGCCCCAGCAGGCGGTTGAAGTCCGCCCAGGTAAGGATGGCCGCCTTCCGCCCGTCGCCCGTCGCCGGGACGTGCAGCGGCTTTCGGCCCAGATACTCGATGTGGTGGTTTTCGGCTGTCATCGTCGGCGCCGGCCTGCTCGAGCGTGATCGGACGGCGAAGTTCGTCCACACTGATGCGACCGCAAGGATCCTTCCCCTGTCGATGAGACCGCATGCCCATTCCGATGACTGCCGACGAGATCGCCGCCGCGCGCGGAACGCTCATCGAACTGGATCCCGCCCTGGCGCGCGCCCATGTGCAAACGCCCCTCTTTGATTGGAGAGTGCGAACGGGCGGGTTCGAAGGCCTGTTTCACATGATTGTCGATCAACAGGTTTCGGTGGCATCCGCTGCCGCCATATGGGCCCGCGTGGCGACAGGACTGGAGGGGGCGGTGACGCCCGCGCGGGTTCTGGCCACGGACATAGCCGTCCTGCGCGGCTTCGGCCTGTCGATCCAGAAGGCGACCTATGGCCATGAGATCGCACGAGCCCAGGTCGAGGGCCGGATCGACTTCGACCATCTGGAGCGCTTGTCGGACGAGGAGGCGATCGCACGGCTGGTCGCGATCAAGGGCGTGGGAAAATGGACCGCCGAGACCTTCCTGATGTTCTGCGAGGGCCGTCGGGATGTCTTTCCCGGCGGCGATATCGCCTTGCAGGAAGCCATCCGCTGGGCGGACGGCGCGACCCTTCGGCCCACCGAGAAACAGGCCTGGGCCCGGGCTGAAATCTGGAGCCCGCACCGAAGCGTGGCGGCGCATCTGCTCTGGGGATGGTATGGAGCGGTCAAGCGCGGCGAGGTCGTGCTGGAGGAACAACCCGCGTGAGTCCCATCGTCGATCCCGCCCTGACCGACCCCGAGACCGTGCTGGGCGCGCTCGACTTCGCCGGCGTGGCCGTCTTCGCCGCCACGGGAGCGCTAGCAGCGGCGCAGCAGCGGCATGACCTGGTCACCTTCGCCTTCTTCGGTGCCATCACCGGCGTCGGTGGCGGCACCCTGCGCGACCTGCTGATCGGAGCGCCGGTCTTCTGGGTGCAGGACTGGCGCTACATCGCCGTCTGCCTGCTCGCCTCGCTGGCCGTCTGGATGGTCGGGGCGAGGCCATGGCGCTTCCGCGCCCTGCTGTGGCTCGATGCGATCGGGCTCGCCGCCTATGGCGTCATGGGCGCGGCCAAGGCAGAGGCCTTCGAGGTCGCGCCGCTGATCTGCATCGTCATGGGGGCCCTGACCGCCTGTTTCGGCGGCGTTGTGCGCGACCTGCTGGCGGGCCAGCCATCGATCCTGCTGCGGCGCGAGATCACCGTCTCCGCCGCCCTGCTCGCCGCCACGGTCTTCGTCGCGGCGCGCGCCCTGGGCCTCGACGCCTGGCCGGCCGCCCTGATCGCGGCTCCGTGCGGCTTCGCCCTGCGCGCCGGAGCCCTGGTTTGGGGCTGGAGCCTGCCGGCGTTTCCGGGGACGCCAACCCGCGGCTGAGCGTTACGGGACCGTCGTCCTGCGGTCATCGCCAAGCCGTCGAATCACGGCTAGGCTTTGCTCATAACCAGGGAAGGAGACGTGTCTTCAGTCCGGTCGCGTCGATGATCCTTTCCCGAACGGCGAGGGCCTGATGCAGGTCCAGAGCCGCCCCCCGTCCGGCTGGCCCGCGCTGGTGCTGAACGCCGACTTTCGCCCGTTGTCATACTATCCGCTGTCGATCTGGCCGTGGGAAGAAGTGGTCAAGGCGGTCTACCAGGACCGCGTGTCGTTTCGACCTACGACAAGGTGGTCCGCAGTCCCTCGATGGAAATGGTCCTGCCCAGCGTCATCGCGCTGAAGAACTATGTCGACCAGGATCGCCAGCCCGCCTTCACCCGCTTCAATGTCTTCCTGCGCGACGGCTTCACCTGCCAGTATTGCAACGCCACCGCCGAACTGACCTTCGACCATGTCATCCCGCGCTCGCGCGGCGGCCGGACGACATGGGAGAACATCGTTGCGGCCTGTTCCCCCTGCAATCTCCGCAAGGGCGGACGGACCCCGCAACAGGCCGGCATGCCGATCCGCCGCGCCCCCCACCGCCCCAGCGCCTGGCAGCTGCAGGAGTTCGGCCGGCGCTTCCCGCCGCACTATCTGCACCAGAGCTGGCTCGACTACCTCTACTGGGACATCGAGCTGGAGCCTTAGGAAGGGAACGGCGGGGAGCCCCCGCCGTTGACGTGGAGCCTGTCCTGCTTCAGTCGAGCCCTCATGAAAATCCGCGTCAGCGCCGAACTCGTCTATCGCTTCGATCCGCCGACCGACGCCATCTACAAGATCCAGGTCGCCCACTGGCCCGGCCAGACCATTCTTGAGGAAAGCCTGACCACCACGCCGGCGATCGACTTCATCCAGGATGAGGACGTGGAGTTCGGGGCGCGGACCCTGCGCGCCCACCTCTCCGGCGAGGTGGCCCTGACCTATGAGGCGGTGGTCGACAACGGCGTGCTCAAGGGCCTGCCGCCGGTCACCGTCCAGCATGACTGGAACGACCTGCCGGCCGAGGTCCTGACCTATCTCAACCCCAGCCGCTACTGCCCCTCCGACCAGTTCGGACGGTTCGCGGAACGCACCTTCGGCGGCACCGTGGGCGGCGACCGGGTGCTGAAGATCCTCGACTGGATCAAGGCCGAGATCGACTATGAGCCCGGCTCGTCAGACAGCGAGACGACGGCAGCGCGGACCTTCATCGACCGGGCCGGGGTGTGCCGGGACTTCACCCACATGGGCATCACCCTGTGCCGTGCTTCGGGCATTCCTGCCCGCGCTGTCAGCGCGTTTGCCCACCAGCTGAACCCGCCGGACTTCCACGCCATCTTCGAGGTCTGGCTGTCGAACGGCTGGTGGCTGGTCGATCCTCAGTCGGTGCGGGCGGAAGCGGTCTGATTCAGCGTCCGCCCGCGGCCTTCCATTCCTCCAGAAACACATCCCGGCGCAGCACCTTGTTCTGCGGATCGATCAGCACATGCGCGTCGGCGCGTACATCGAGCACGCCCCGGCCGCCGGTCATGGGCACGGTAGAGAGTGTCTCGCCGTCGATCTCGACCTCTACCGGCATCGGGAAGTCGGCACCGTCGCCGGTCACCCACTCAAGCGCGAGACGGTTTCCCTCGCGGGTGACGCGCAGGTCGGGCAGGGCGGCCTGATACAGATAGCCACGGAAGAACCAGGTCAGGTCCTGCTCCGTCTCCTCGTTGACGATGGCCAGAAACTCGTCGGTCGTGCCGTAGCGTGTCGTGAAGCCTCCGGGGCGCGGGTCGGGCGAACCATAGACCAGCCGCGTCACCGAGCTGAAGAAGGCCTCGTCCCCGATCAGCATCCGCAGCGAATGGGCGATCAGAGACCCTTTGTTGTAGAGGTCCAGCCCCGGCCCGACGTCGCTCTTGTAGACCTCGTCCTCGGACCGCTCGGTCCCCGAGACGACCGCGAACCGGTTGATCAGGTCGCGCCGCTGCTCGTGCAGTTCGGCCTGCATATAGCGTTCGCCATGCAGCCAGCGCAGGTAGAGCGGCTGCATATAGCTGCCCAGTCCCTCGTGCAGCCACATGTCGTCGGCGTTGCGGTTGGTCATCTGGTTGCCGAACCACTCGTGCGCCATCTCGTGGTGCAGCAGCCAGTCATAGCCCTTGCCGTCCAGCTTGTAGGCGTTGCCGTAGGCGTTGATGGTCTGGTGCTCCATGCCCAGGTGCGGCGTCTCGACCACCCCCATCTTCTCATCGCCGAAGGGGTAGGGGCCGACCGTGGACTCATAGAAATCCATCATCGGCGCAAACTGGGCGAACAGGGCCGCGACCTTGGCCGGGTCGTCGGAGCGCAGGTGCCAGTAGGAGATCGGGATCACATTGCCGAACCGGCTCCGATAGTTGCTGCGCACCTCGTCATACGGCCCGATGTTCAGGGCGATGGCATAGGTGTTCGGATTGGCTGCGCTCCAGTTCCAGGTCGTCCAGCCGTCGCCGTGATCGACCGTGCCCATGAACCGCCCGTTCGACGGCGCGGCCAGGTTCGAGGGCACGGTGATGTGCAGGTCCACCCGCTTCGGCTCCGCCAGCGGATGGTCGATACAGGGCCAGAAGATGTCGCAGCCTTCGGGCTGGACGGCTGTGGCGATCCAGGGCGATCCGTCTGCTGTCGTGGCCCAGACGAAGCCACCGTCCCACGGCGCATTGGGCGCCACGCGCGGCGCGCCGGAATAGGCGATGCGGACCGAGACTGTCCCGCCCGCGGCCAGCGGCTCGGCCAGCGGAATGGTCATCCGCCCCTCGGGATTGCTCCAGCCTCCGTCTCCGGCCGGAATCTCGCGTCCGTCCACCTGCACCGACGAGACGGTCAACAGGGTGTCCAGCTCCACCACGACGGCGGGGAGAGAGGCCGTGGCGGTGAAGTCCAGCACGGCGACCGCGTCGATGGTCTTCGTCTCGGGCATGACCTTGATCGACAGGTCCGCCTTGTCGAACGACATGGCCAGCTGCTCGGGCGTGCGCGGTTGGTCGGTGCCGAGGGTGAAGGCGGTCGATTCGCGAACGGGCGTGACAATGGTGGCGGGCTGGGCCGCAACGGCAACCGTTTCCGTCTCACGCGTCACCGTAATCGAGACGCAGGCACCGAGCGTCAGCATGGAGGCACCGATCAGGCCGGCGCGGAAGGTGGTGGCGTACACGGACAGCTCCCCGACGATAACCGGGTCAGCCTAGACAGGCGAACCGCCCGCGCAACACCTTCCTTCTGCTTTCGTCATCCTCCGACAAGCCGCGAAGCGGCGCAGATCGGGGGACCCAGCGGCGCCGAAGGCGACCTGTTCAGCCGCGCTCCCGACAGGTTCGCGCTCGCGCGCGCCGCTGGGTTCCCCGGTCTCGCGGAGCCTGTCCTTGGGCCGAGCGAAGCTCGGACCCGAGGGCTCGCCGGAGCCCCGCGCCTTGCGCTGGGCCTTGGTCGCCCGCCGCGCCCAGGCTTTGTCGATCTGTTCGCGCAGCCGATCGTCGTCCGCGGCCTCATAGCGCACCAGCACCGCGGGCCAGCCTTCGAAATGCGGCGTCTGGAACCAGGCCTGCGGCTCCGTCTCCATCAGGAAATCGACCGTCTCCCGGTCCAGGGCCAGGGCGAGGCTGCCGGGCTCCCGGCTGTCATTGACGATCCAGTGGCCGCGCACGCGGACGCAGCGCCCGCCGTGCAGGGTCGAATCCTCGGCACCCGGCTGGGTCAGGGCATAGGCGAACATCTGGTCGCGGGTCATGGCAAAGTCGGTGTTGGCATCCGGTCCACTATGTCGGGGTAGCGGGCGGCTGTCGCGGCCACGTCGGCGGGCACGCCGGTGAGCGGGCCTGCGAGGAACGCCGCCACGATGTCCACCGTCGCCAGCTGCGTGTCCGCTGGCCCGCGGCCGCCGCCCATCACCTGCGCCAGCAGCCAGCGGCCCGGCGGCGCGAAGAAGTACGGCACATCGGTGAAGCTGTAGTGGTTGGCGCCTTTGATCTCATAGTGGAGGTCAGGCGCGGTCGATTGGGCGAGCAGTTTGCCGTTGCCGTTGATGAACAGGTCGCTGTGGCCCGTCTCGGCGAAATCGCTCTGCAACAGCAGGAAGGGCCGGGTCAGCCGGCGGTCCGGCAGGTCGCCATAGGGCGTGCCGTCGATGTTGGCGGCGGCCACGACGCGGGGGTCTTCGCTCATGGCCATGGCCGAAACCGCGCCTCCGAAGGCCGCCGCGGAGCCGCGGCGACAATGCCTCCGGACGCGCGAGCTGGTCGATGACGAAGCGGATGTCGGCGGTCCGCACGACCTGCTGGTTGGGCATGTATTGGGAGTGGTCCGCCGGGATGATCTCCTCGGTCCCCACCACCTGACCGTTCGGTAGCTGGGTCACGCCCGACTCAAAGGGATGGTCCAGCACGAAGACGACGAAGCCGCGGCTGGCCAGCCGCGTCGCCAGTCCGGTATAGGCCGCGCGGGGCGCGCCATATCCCGGTGAGAAGATCACCACGGGCCACGGCTTTTCGCCGGTCGCGAGCGGCGCAGAGGCCGCCGCGTGGGTGTCGATCTGGCCGTAGCGACGCATCACAAAGCTGGGCATGCCGCTGACGGCGTCGGGCAGACGGCCCGCCCCGTCCATATAGGGGACAGGCGCAGCCGGGCCGGAACGGTCGGCGCCGGTGGTCGGATACCAGGCCTGGGCGATCACGCTGCGCCGGTCGCCCGTGTCGGACGTATGCGGCTCATCCCGCGACGCGTCGGTCCAGCGATAGACTTCGGTCGCGACGGCGTAGCGGCCGTCGGGCCTGGGCAGTGTCGGGACCGCGGGCAGGATCCAGACGCCGGTGCAGGCCACGGCGATCCCGACCAGACCAAGGCGGCCGATCCAGCGCAGCAGGGTACCTGCAGGTATGGGCGGCAGGGCGCTCAGAGCCAGCAGGGGAAATGCGGGCATATCCTGCCAGGTGAAGCCGTACAGAGCCCATTTGGTCGCTATCAGCAAAAGACCGAGGCCGGCGGCGGCGATCCGCAGCCTTGGCCGCCAGGATCGCGCGATCATCCTCCACACCACCAGGGCCAGCAGCCCGGCCAGCAGGATCAGATCAACAACCAACATTGCTTCACTCGGCCCGCTGCATGCCCGGTCGGGGGTTTACTGACATGAGCTTCCTCGACGGTCCAATGCCCGTCGACCAACCGCGCAAACAAAAAGGCCGGCGTCTCCGCCGGCCTTTCAACATCACTTTAGCGTCGCCCGATCAGGCGGCGGCAGCTTGCTCGGCCAGCTTGGCCTTCACCTGGCGCTTGATGCGCTGGGCGGCGGTCGACAGTTGCTCGTCCTTGGCCTTGACGATGAACGGGTCGAGACCGCCCTTGAAGTCGAGGGTGCGCAGGGCGGCGTTGGAGATGCGCAGGCTGAACGACTGGCCCAGAGCTTCCGAGGCGACCTTGACCGTCTTCAGCGACGGCAGGAAGCGGCGCTTGGTCTTGACGTTCGAGTGGCTCACGCTGTGGCCGACCATGGGGCCGATACCGGTGAGTTCGCAGCGACGCGACATGGGACTATCCTTCGGGTGCGGTCCGATGAACGGCGGACGCATGAAACAGGTGCGCGCGGCAAGCCTTCCGCGCGAGAGGGGGGCGTATAGAGGAGACGGACGCGTTTCGTCAAGGCTCGACAGCCGTTCAGCCGCCGTTCAATTCCCGCCATATATCCAGGCTAGACTGAACACTCGCCTTACCGGGGACGTCATGACCACCAAACGCCTGTTCGCCGCTGCCGCGCTCGTCGGAGCCGCCCTGCTGGCGCCCGCCGCCACCAGCACGGCCGCCATGGTACCGCAAGCATCGAACGACACCGTGCTGCCGGGATACTGGCAGTACACAACCAGCGCTCTTGGCGTCCGTGACACTGAAACCAAGTGCGTGCGGCCCAGCGAGATCAACCGCTTCTTCGGCGGCCTGTCGACCCGACGCTGGCAGTGCACCTATCCGGTTCGCGAGGTCGGCAACGGCAACGCCCGTTTCGAGGGCACGTGTCAGGACCGCAAGGGCCGTCGCGTCAATGTCCGGCTGAGGGGCCCCTATCAGAGCGAGAGCTTCCGCTTTACCGGCGGAGCCCAGCTGGCGCGGGGCACCCCCTATATCCCTGCCAGCATTACCGCACGCCGCCTCGCCGCCCAGTGCCCGGCCAATGCCGAGTATTTCTGAGCCTCAGACGTCGACCACGCGCGCCACGACATAGGTGTGTTGCTCGCCTGAGGGCAGCGACAGGCTGACATATTCGCCGGCGACGAAGCGCTCGTCGGCGAAGCGGAAGCCGACGGCGTCCTCCGCGTCGCTCCCATCCATGTCCAGCACCCACCGTCCGCCCGGCCCGTGGCTCAGGCTACCGGCACCCACAGTCTCATTGCCCGAGAAGCGCCGGACATGGCCGCGCGCCGGCTCAGCCCGCAGCGCGTCGCCGTCAAGCCGACCTTGGTCGTCCAGCGGAGCGACGATGTCGTAGCCTTCGTCGGGGTCGCCCGCCGGGTGACCGGGCTCGCGGGCGAGTTCGAGGCGGATATGCTGGAACTGGGTCATCGGGTCGCTCGCATTGAACAGGTTGCCGTTTCCGACACCTGCCGGAACGGGATCGGACCCGCTTTGTTATGGAACAACGCCCCGAACGCATTTGCGGTCCAGGCAAGAGCAGGTCGTCCAGACGACACTCGCCCGGAGGATCAGGACAATGACAGGTCGATGGATCGCCGCCCTGGCGGCGCTCACGCTCGGCGGCTGCGCGGGCGAGGCCGTGCGCCAGACAGAAACCGGACCCGTGATCATGGGCTCCGCGGATCGCGGCGCGATGCTGGTCGAGCAGAAATGTGCCGGCTGTCACTCTGTGGCGCGTTCCGGCGACAGCCCCATGCCTTCCGCCCCGCCGTTCCGCGCCATGGGCGTGATCTACCCCGTGAGCGACCTTCAGGAGGCCTTCGCCGAGGGCCTGGTCACCACCCACCCCTCCATGCCGGCTTTCGAGCTCCAGTCGACCGAGATAGCCGACCTGATCGCCTACCTTGAACGCGTGTCGGGGACCGGCCCCGGGGTCTGAATCACGGAAGGCGACGGGATCGCTGCGCGAAGCGCTTCCGGCGGCTTCCCCGCAAGGCGGGCAGACTGACTTGATTTAAATCTACATATGTAGATTTAATGCCCCATGACGCGATCCCGAACACTTTCGCCCGCCGCTCGTCGGGTGCTGGCCGCCCTCGTCCAGGCGGGGTCCTGTGGCCGCCACGGCTACGACCTTTGCCGCGAGGCGCAGATCAAATCCGGGACCCTCTACCCCCTGCTCATCCGGCTGGAGGCCCAGGGCTATCTGGTGGCTGACTGGCAAGCCTCTGAAGTCCCGGGCCGACCACCCCGACACGTCTACAGGCTGACCGCTGTGGGCTGCCATCTGGCCGCCGCGCATCCCCTGGCCGGCGCCGGCGACCAAGCTTTGCCGCAAGGTCGGCTGGCATGAGCCTCGTCAGCGGTGTCTTCGCACTCGTCCGCAGACTGCTCCCATCATCGCTGCAGCCGTGGGGCGAGGCCGCCTTCCGCGAGGCCCAGGACATCGCCCGTCCAGGCGAGGCGCTGCGGTTCGCGCTCGGCTGCCTGTTCTGGGCGTCCTGCGAAGCCATCCGACACTGGTTGTCGAATTCGACTCCAGAAGGGGAGGAGCCTGTGAAACTCATTGATCGGATTGGACCGCGTTCAGTTGCGGTCGCCTGCGGGGTCGGAGCCACCGGCCTCGGCCTCATCTACATGTCGGCGGGCGGAGCGCCTGCGCACTATCTGATGATCAATGCCGGAGCTCTGGTGTTCGGTCTCGCCACCCTGGGCATTCTGGCGTTGGCGGACCGGAGGGGGCATCTGCCCGCCGGCTTGCTGACCCTTTCGCTCGGCCTCGCCTTGCTGACGGTCAGTTTGTGGGGCGTCACCGCCGGCGGCGTCACCCGCTGGTTGGCCCTGGGGCCGCTGGTCATCCAGCCCGGCTTCATGTTCCTGCCTCTCATGGCGGTGCTGTTCGCAAGGTCGCGGGACGCCCTGTCGCTGGCGGGGATCGCCGTGGCGGCGTTGGCGCTGGCGCTGCAGCCCGATCGCGGTCTGGCCGCCGGGCTCGCGGCCGGGATGACCGTCCTTGCCTTCAGCCGTCCTGACCGGCGCACGATCGGGGCGGCGGCAGCCGCCGTCCTCGGCTTCGTCGCCGCACTGACGCAGGCGGACCCGTCGCCGGCCATGCCGTTCGTGGACCAGATCTTCTACTCAGCCTTTTCCGTCCACCCGATGGCGGGAGCGGCCGTCGTTCTGGGCGCGGCCCTGCTGGTGCTGCCGACCCTGACCGCCCGGCGGTTGAACGGGATCGATCAGTCCGCCTGTGTCGTTTTCGGTGCCGTCTGGGCGGCGATCATCGCAGCCGCCGCCCTCGGCAACTATCCAACGCCCCTCGTCGGATACGGCGGCAGTGCGATCATCGGCTATATGCTCAGCCTGGTCGTGTTTCCCCGTCGGACTGCCGAGCCCGGGCGAGCGCCGGTCGAGGCGACCTCCGGACCGGAAAGGGACAGACCCTTGCTCAGCGTGGGACAAGCCTGAAAAGCAAAAGGCCCGGGATCGCTCCCGGGCCTTTCGTCTATGTATCGATGCGCGTCGAAATCAGGCGGCTTCGGCCTCTTCGGCCGCTTCTTCAGCGGCTTCGGCGGCGGCGATAACGGCCTTCTTGGCGCTCAGCGACTTGGACAGCAGCTGGACGGCGGCGTCCTTGTCGATGCGGTTGGCGGCGGCAACTTCGCGGGCCATGCGGTCCAGCGCCGATTCATAGAGCTGACGCTCCGAATAGGACTGTTCCGGCTGGCTGTCGGCGCGGTGAAGGTCGCGAACGACTTCGGCGATCGAGATCAGGTCGCCCGAGTTGATCTTGGCTTCGTATTCCTGGGCGCGACGCGACCACATGGTGCGCTTGATGCGGGCGCGGCCCTTCAGGGTCGTCAGCGCCTTGCTCACCACGTCGTCGGCGGCCAGCGAACGCAGGCCGGCCGTCTTGGCCTTCTTGGTCGGGACGCGCAGGGTCATCTTCTCGTGGTCAAAGGTAACCACGTAAACTTCCAGCGACATGCCGGCGACTTCCTGGACCTCAACCGCCGCGACCTTGCCGACGCCGTGCGCCGGATAGACGACCGCGTCGCCAACCTTGAATTCCAGTCCGGTCTTGTTCGTCATGTCATTCCTTTCCCGGCGCAGGGAAGGCGAGACGCAAACACCGAAGACACCTGTGCGCTCCGAAGACGGCTTCCCGTCAGCGGCGCGGCAATTTCAGGCTTCAACTGCGGAAACGGATCACCAAACCTCTGGCCGACCCCGCCTTCGTGGGCGGAGTTCTGTCGCAAACGCGGGCGGCGCGAGAAAATCGCTTACCGCCCGACCCAATGACAGGAACCTATCACAAAATTGCGGAATTTCAAAACGTCCACAGCGTCAGCGGGTGTGCGGCCGTAAATCCCCACCGGCCCGGGCACCGGTGCAGTCGGCGCGCCGATGCGAAGCTCAGGAACCCTTGCCGGGTTTTTCCGAGAAATATTTCTCGAACTTGCCCGTCTCGCGCTCGAACTTCTCGGCGTCGGTGGGCGGGGTGCCCTTTACCGTGATGTTCGGCCAGACCTTGGCGTAGTCGGCGTTGACGATCAGCCATTTGCCGTCCGGTTCGTCCTCGGTGTCGGGCTTGATGGCGTCGACAGGGCATTCCGGCTCGCAGACGCCACAGTCGATGCATTCGTCCGGCGCGATGACGAGGAAATTCTCGCCCTCATAGAAGCAGTCGACCGGGCAGACCTCGACGCAGTCCATGAACTTACATTTCACGCAGGCGTCGGTGACGATGTAGGTCATGGAGCGGTCTGGGGCACTATCGGCTGGCGGGAGGAACGGGCAGGGCACATGGCCCCGGCGGTGGACGCTGTCAACCGAGGGGTTGCCGCAGGCACTGATCGACCCGCGTGAGGGGCGGCCCCGGCTGGACCGCCGGCGGTTTCGTTGTCGCCGGATCGATTACGATCAATTCACGCTCGCGAGCCCTTCGGGCCTGTATCGTCCGCAACGAAAATGGGGAGCAGGTTTCCGACATGACGATTTCATCGCCCGAGGCCACGCCGGCCACCATGCGCGCCGCCGGTCTGACCTATCTGGTTGTAATTGCATTGGGCATTGCCGGCGAAGCCGTGTTTCGGGGCCGCTTTATCGACTACCAGGACGCGGCCGCGACCGCGTCGGCCATAGCCGCCGACCCATTTAACTATCGTCTCGGTCTGGTGTCCGAGGCCGTGCTTCTCTGCGCTGACGTGGTCGTGGCGGCCCTGCTGTACCGCCTGTTCCGCTCGGCGGCACCGGCTCTGTCGACACTTGCCGCCATGCTCCGCCTCGCCATGGTCGCCTTTTCGGCGATCCGCCTCACCCTCTTGTGCGCCCCGCTGCTGCTCTCGAATCCTGCCGCCTTTGCTCCCGGCTCGATTGGTGATCTGCAGGTCATCAGTCTCGTCCTGCTCAAACTCCAGGCGGCCGCCTATGGCCTTGCCCTGATCGTTTTCGGGGTGTGTTGCCTGGTCAAGGGGTGGATGATCCTCAGCTCGCGCCTGGCACCGAGGCTTGTCGGGGTCGGGTTACTGGTCGCCGGCGTCTGCTATCTCGTCAACAGCGTGGGCGGTGGTGGCGGAGCTGGCGCTGACGCTTTGGCTCTTATTCGGGCGCCCGGCTCAATCCGCGGTCAGCTGATACAGGTCGGCGGCCTCGGCCGGAGGCCCGCGCCTTTCGCCCAGCGCCTCGACCCTCAGATCGACCAGCCGCCCGCCGACGGCGAACACAAGGGCGTCGCCGACGTGGACGCAGCGGCTCGGCTTGTCGAGGCGGGTCTGACGGCCCTGATGGGTCAGCCGCACCGTGCCCCGCTCGATCATCGCCGCGGCCAGCGAGCGCGTCTTCGCAAAGCGGGCGCGCCATAGCCAGACATCAACCCTGCATCCGGCCTCGCTCATGCGTTTCCGGGCGCGGCGGGGCGGACGCGGCGCGGCCGGCGGCGTTTGGGTCTCGCAGCCGGCCCGGGTTGCGCGGTCAGGGCCGACAGGGCGGCGAACGGAGAATCCTTCACCGGCCGCGCCCGCTCTTCATCCCGGTCGGGCTTCTGCGCGCGCGTCGCCTTGAGCGCCGCCGTCAGGGCCTTGGCCTCATCGAGCGAAATCCCCAGTGCCGCCAGATCGGCCTCGATCAGCACGCCCTTGCCGGCGGCCTGTCGTTCGGCCAGCGACTCCAGCATCTCCACCCCCGCCGCGAACTTGCCCACGGTGCGCAGGCCAAAGGCTGACAGCAGCCGCGGGGACGGCGGCATGCCGGGCAAGGCGGTCAGGGCCGTCGCGCCCGGCCGGAAGGGCTCCCGCGCGATGAAGGCCTGGGCCAGCGCCCGCGCCCGTGGCTTGAGCACTCCGGGCAGCCAGACCGAATGCGATCCCATCCGCACGGCGAAGGTCCTCAACGTGCGCCGCTCGACCTGGCTCAGGGCGGCCAGATCACGCTCGACCGCGCGCCGATCAATAACGCCGCCGGCCTCGATCAGTCGGAAGGCGATGCCGCGCGGGAGCCCCTTCAGCGCCCCGCTTTCGACCGCGCCCTTCAGTCGCGCGAGCGGCTTCAGCGCCCGCCCGGCC
>VFBG01000084.1 GCA_006515835.1 bacterium
CGGCGGCGGCGTGGACCTCGGCCCCGAGCCGCAGGCCGAGGGCGCGGGCCCGTTCGATGACGTCTCCGGCGGACAGATCGCCGAGCTCTCCGGCGCGCCGCCAGCGGGCCGAGCCGTCGGGGGCCAGCATTTCGGTGGTCAGGCGCAGACGGCCGTCGGCGATCAATGCATGAGCCCCGACGGCGGTGCGGCAGGATCCCTCCAGCGCCGTCATCGCGCCGCGCTCGGCTGTCACCGCCAGCGCCGTCATCGGATGGTTGAGCGCGGCGACCCAGTCTGCGTCCAGGTCTTCCGTCCGGGTCTGCAGGGCGAGGGCACCCTGTCCCGGAGCGGGCAGGAAGTCGTCGAGCGACAGACGTTCGCGGATCACCTCTTCGAACCCCAGCCGGTTCAGGCCGGAGACGGCCAGCAGAATGGCGTCGAACTCGCCCTCGGCCAGTTTGCGAAGCCGGGTGTCGACATTGCCGCGGAGCATTTCGATGTTGAGGTCCGGCCGCAGGGCGAGGGCCTGGGCCTGCCGCCGCAGCGAGGCTGTGCCCAGCCGCGCGCCGACGGGCAGGTCGGCGAAACTGGCGAAAGCCTCACTGACAAAGGCGTCGCGGGCGTCCTCGCGCAGCGGGACGGCGGCGATGCACAGTCCGTCGGGCTGGTCGGCGGGGACGTCCTTCATGGAATGGACGGCGACGTCGACGCGGCCTTCCAGCATCGCCTCCTCGATCTCTTTCGTGAAAAGCGCCTTGCCGCCGATCTCCATCAGGCGACGATCCTGCACCCGGTCGCCGGTGGTGACGATCTCGACCAGGGGCACGGCTTCGAGCAGGTCGGCGTCGGCGACGCCGAGGGCCCGGCCGATGGCGCGCTGCATCATGCCCGACTGGGTCAGGGCCAGTTTCGAGCGGCGCGTGCCGATGCGGACGAGAGGGGCCATGAGTCGTTGCGCCGGGAGTTCTGGGTCGCTACCTCGACCCGATGGAGAGGTCCGCCGACTATAGCAGCAAGGGAAGCCGGGCAACCGGCCCGCTCATTGTGCTGGGTCTTGAGACCAGTTGTGACGAGACTGCGGCCTCGGTCGTGCGCCTGTCGCCGGAGGGCGAGGTGACGGTCCTGTCCTCGGTGGTGCACAGCCAGATCGACGATCACGCGGCCTATGGCGGCGTCGTGCCCGAGATCGCGGCCCGCAGCCATGTCGAGATGATCGACGGCGTCGTGCGCCGGGCCATGGAAGAGGCCGGGCTGGGCTACGACGGGCTGGACGGCATCGCCGCGACCGCCGGGCCCGGTCTGGTCGGCGGGGTCATGGTGGGGCTGAGCTTCGGCAAGGCGGTGGCTCTGGCGCGCGGCCTGCCCCTGATCGCGGTCAATCATCTGGAAGGCCATGCGGTCTCGGCGCGGCTGGGCCAGCCGGTCGACTATCCCTTCCTGCTGTTGCTGGTCTCCGGGGGGCATTGCCAGCTGCTGGAGGTGCGCGGCGTCGGCGAGATGACGCGGCTGGGCACGACCATCGACGACGCGGCCGGCGAGGCGTTCGACAAGATCGCCAAGGCGCTGGGGCTCGGCTACCCCGGCGGTCCGGCGCTGGAGAGACTGGCCGAGGGCGGCGACGGCTCGCGCTTCGACCTGCCCCGGGCGCTGCTGGGTCGCAAGGACTGCGACTTCTCGTTTTCCGGGCTCAAGACCGCAGCAGCCCGGCTGGCCCAGACCTGCGAGACCGACCAGCAGCGCGCGGACCTGGCCGATGCGGTCCAGACGGCCATCGCCCGCCAGCTCGCCGAACGCTCGGACAGGGCGCTGAAGGCGTATGCGGAAGACCATCCTCACCGCCTTTTTGTTGTGGCGGGCGGGGTGGCGGCGAACCGCGGAGAAGAACGGATTCGCCTTTCTGGCCCCGCCCATGGCCTATTGCACCGACAATGCGGCGATGATCGCACTGGCTGGGGCGGAACGGCTTCGGAAGGGTCTGGTGTCGGATATCGACACTGCGGCCCGGCCGCGCTGGCCGCTCGATGAATACAGCGCGCTGAACGACCCGACGCACGCGCCGGGCCGCAAGGGTGCCAAGGCTTGAGGGAGTGACCATGCAGTTCAAGACCGCGGGCGTTATCGGCGCCGGCGCCTGGGGCACCGCCCTGGCGCAGGTCGCCGGATCGGCCGGCCTCGACGTCCTGTTGCAGGCGCGCGAGCCCGAGGTGGTCGAGAGCATCCGCGCCCGCCGCGTCAACGAGGCCTTCCTGCCGGGCATCGTCCTCGACGACCATGTTTCGGTGACGAGCGAACTGGCTGATCTCGGTGCCTGCGACCTGATCCTCGCCGTCCCGCCGGCCCAGCACATGCGTTCGACGCTGCAGGCTTTTGCGGCCTACCACCGCGCGGGCGTGCCGGTAATTCTCTGCTCCAAGGGGATCGAGCGCGGCTCGCTGAAGCTGATGACCGATGTGCTGGCCGAGACCCTGCCAGCGGCACCGGCCGCGGTCCTGTCCGGGCCGAGCTTCGCCGGCGAGGTGGCCCGGGGGCTGCCCAGCGCGGTCACCCTCGCCTGCGCTGACCCGGCTCTGGGCGAGGCCCTGATGGAGACGCTGTCGGCACCGGCCTTCCGGCCTTATCTTGCCACGGACCTGATCGGCGCCGAGGTCGGCGGGGCGATCAAGAATGTGCTGGCGATCGCCTGCGGCATGGCCGAGGGGCGCGGTCTGGGGCGCAGCGCCCACGCCGCCCTGATCACTCGCGGTTTCGCTGAAATGACCCGAATGGGCGTCGCTCTCGGCGGTCAGGCCGAGACCGTGGCTGGCCTGTGCGGCCTCGGCGATCTGGTGTTGACCTGCTCCAGCCCCCAGTCGCGCAACATGAGCCTGGGACTGGCGCTGGGTCAGGGCCAGACGGTCGAACAGGCGCTGGCCGGAAAGCGGTCGGTGGCCGAGGGCTATGAAAGCGCGCCGGCGGTGCGGGAGCTGGCGATGAAGATGGGCGTCGACATGCCGATCTCGCTCGCGGTCGCAGCACTGCTGAGTGGAGAGACCACGGTCGAGGCGGTGATTGAAAACCTGCTGTCCCGACCGCTGAAGGCCGAACGGCACTGACGTCGCCGATGGATGAGGCCCCGCCGATCAGCGAACGCAAGCGCGTCTGGACAACGCCGCCGGGCGTGGCTCTTTGCGCCGAGGCCGATATCGCCGACCCTGGCTCGCGCGGCTTCGTGCTGCAGATCGGCGAGGCCTTCTTCCACGGCTTTGTCGTGCGCAGGGCCGGTCAAATCGCCGGCTATGTCGACCGGTGTCCGCATCAGGGGTTTCCGCTGGCGATCGAGCTGGACCGCTATCTGGTTCCCGACGGGTCGCTGATCCTGTGCGGCTGGCACGGAGCGGTGTTCGAGCCGTTGACCGGCGCCTGTGTCGGCGGTCCCTGTGCGGGGGCACGGCTGACGCCCTGGCCGGTCGCGGCCGCTGGTGGGATCATCCGCACCACCTGAGGGGGGTCAGGCAGGGTTTCGGAGCAGATAGAGGCCGAAGCCGATGTAGTCGCGGCCGAACTCCATGATGGCCTGCACCCGGTCAGCGTTGAACAGGATCGCGACAGAGTCGCGGGCGTAGGCGTCGTACACATCCTGCGGCGAAATCCGGCCTTCGACGACCTCGAACCCTGCGGCCGTCGCCGCCGCCCGCCAGCCGGCGTCGTTGGTATACTGATTGGTGACCTCGGTGATCTGGCGCAGCGGGGCGGGTGGCTCGGCCAGCCAGACGACGTCGCCCCAGAGCAACCAGCCGCCGGGCTTCAGCTTCCGGCGCAGGGCCATGAAGCCGGCCTCGGGTGTGGGGCGACCCTCGCCGCTGACGTCGGTGGTCCCGAGCGCCACGATCAGGTCGACCGGCTCGGTCCGCGCCAGCATGTCCGCGGCGCGGGCAACGGTCAGGGAGACCTTGTGTTCCGCATCCGCCGCCTCAATCCGGCTTCGGGCCAGTTCCGCCATGACGGGGTCCAGCTCGACCGCGTCTACCGTCAGTCCGAAGCGCCGGGCGAGTTGGATGGCGACGGTCGCATTGCCCGTGCCGATGTCGATCGCCGTTGCGCCCGCGCTGAGGCCGGTGCGGGCGATCGCCGCCTCAAGCGCAGCCAGCTCCACGCCGTTGCAGACCTCGCGGACCTCATAGGCGATGCGCTGGAGACTCATGGGGGAGCGGCGGGTCATGCGGGCTTGTCTCCCGTCACGACGAGACGGGCAAGGGATTCGCCGGTCTTGGGCGGTCACGAACAAGTACTTTACAATGCAAAGTGATTGTGGGATGTAGCGATGCACACGGAGATTCACCCATGACCGCTGCCGCCTTCACATTTGACGCTTCACGTCCCGAGGCGAGTGTCGCCGTCTACGCCGGACGCCTTCTGCTGCTGGCCGGCTCCGTCTTCGGCGCCGCCAACCTGTTTCAGTGGGGCGTCCTGAGCGGCGCGCTCGAGCTGCACCCGGCGTTTCTGGGGCTGAGCTGGGCGGTCGCCGTCGGTGTCTTTCTGACTGGTCTCGTCCGGCTTCGTCGCATCGGCGGAGACGCGGCCCGCAGCGTCGCCGGCTGGTCGCGCATCTTCATCCTGGCCCATGTCGGCGTCGCCCTGGCTTTGGCTGTGGTCTCAAACGCCGCCGGAGACTGGGGCCTGATGCGCTGGAACTCCGTCGCCGGCCTGACCCTGTACGCCACGGGCTGGGCGATCGCGGCGGTACGCACCGAAACCTCCAACATGGGCGTGCTCTTCCTCGTCGCCCTCGGAGGCGCCGCCGGGGCCGCCATATTGTTTGGGACACCGGACCAGTATCTGATCCAGGCCGGTACGCTGGCGATTGCGGCCTTGCTTCCGGGCCTGTGGCTGGCCTTTGGCCGCCGACTCTGAAAGGACGTTGAACCCATGACCGAGCACAACGAAGATCCTGCCGCCGATATCGCCTGGATGCGCCGCCTCGCCGAGGAGGGGGCCGGTGCCCCGATGCAGGGTGCCTCCATCCTCATGTTCGCGGGTCTGATCTACGGAGCGGCCAGCCTGTTCCACTGGGCCCAGATCGGCGATCTGATCGATTTCCCCGGCCTCGTGGAGGGCGTCATCTGGTTGATCGCGACCGGCCTGTTCTTCGTTGTCCTGATCGTGGTGATCACGGGGCTGAAGAGAAAGACCGGAGTGGTCACGGCCGGGAACCGGGCGTCCAGCACGACCTGGAGCGCGCTCGGCTGGGGCATTTTCGCCCTGTTCAGCTCGCTGGCCGTGCTCGGCCTCCGCCTCGGCGAGGACGCCGCCATGCTGGCACTGGCACTGACGCCGTCGGTGATCATGGTCTTCTACGGCATCGGCTGGGCCGTCAGCGCGACGATGTACCGGAGCCGCGCCCTGTGGTGGCTGGCCGCCGGATCGTTTGTTGCCGCGCCGCTGCTCGCTGCACTGGCGGACCAGAACGCGCAATATCTGGCCTACGCCGGTGCCCTGTTCCTGCTGATGGCCCTGCCCGGGTGGCTGCTGATGCGGCAGGCGCGGGCCTGATCGCATGACCGATGAGTTCGACATCAACCGCATCGACGAGGTCATCCATGGACGGGTGCGCCTTGGCATCATGGCGGTGCTGTCCGGCGTCGAAAGCGCCGACTTCAACACCCTGAAGGCCCGGCTGCAGACGACAGATGGCAACCTTTCGGTCCACCTGCGCAAGCTGGAGGACGCAGGCTTCGTCGCCGTGACCAAGCGGTTCGAGGGTCGCAAGCCTCTGACCGAAGCGACGATGACTCCGGTCGGCCGCAACGCTTTCGTCGCCTATCTCGACGCCATGCAGGGTCTTGTCGGCAAGGCGTAACAGGGGGCGTGACAGCAGGGCGGTGGTTCGCATCCGAATGGTCGTCTAGACAGGGCGAATGACCGGCCGCATCCATCGTTTCGACGCCCTCGACAATTTCCGCGACTACGGCGACTACGCCACGGCGGCGGGACGGCATATCGCGCCCGGCCGGCTGTTCCGCTCCGGCCACCAGGCCCGGGCCAGCGAGGCCGACCTTGAGCGGCTCGGCGCGCTGGGCATCGCGACCGTCGTCGATCTTCGCCGCCCGTCAGAGCGACGCGCCCAGCCGTCGAAACGGCCTGCGGGCTTCAGGGCCGCAGTGATCGAGAGCGATCACGACGACGGCGGAGAAGCGCCGCATCTGACCTTCCTGCGAACGGCCGACCTGACACCCGACTCGGGGCGGCGCTTCATGACCGACACCTATCGCCGGCTGGCGTTCGAGCCGTCGCATCTCGACCTGTTCGCCCGGTATTTCCGTGCGCTGGGCGAGTCGGACGGTCCGGTGCTGATCCACTGCGCGGCGGGCAAGGACCGCACGGGCCTGCTGGCGGCCCTGACCCATCACCTTCTGGGTGTCCATCACGACGATATGGTCGCCGACTATCTGCTGACCAACGCCGCCGTCGATCTGGAAGGGCGTGCGCCCGGCATCGCCCGCCAGCTTGAGGCCCAGACCGGGCGGGTTGCCTCGCACGACGCCGTGGTCGCCTTCCTTGGAGTCGAGGCCGTCTATCTGGACACCGCCCTGGCGGAGATCGCGACCCTTCACGGGTCGACCGACGGCTATCTGGAGCAGGCGCTCGGGGTCGATACGGCCCTGCGCGACCGGATCGGCGTGCGGCTGGCGCGGTGACCATGGGGGCCGGATCCGTCGAAGTCCGGGACCGGGCGTGGCGGGATCCGCTGGCGGTCGCCGCCGGCCTGCGCGATCGGGAGGGGCCGCTGGCCCTCCTGTCAGACGGCGGCGTGCTGGGCCGCTGGTCGTTTGTAGCCGCTGAACCGGACCGGGTTCACGTCGGAACGGCCGGGTCAGGCGCGATGCTGGACTTCCTCCGGCACCCTGACTTCGCCGCCGGCGTCGTCGGCCTGCTGGCCTATGACGCCGGGGCGCGAACCGCGACAGGGCAGCGTGAGCCGGTCTGGCCCGATCTGATGCTGGCCCGCTATCCGGCGATGCTGGCCTTCGACCATCAGGGCGGCATCGTTCGCGTCTTCGGGCGAGGGGACAGTCCGGATACCGCACGCGCCGCCGCAGACCGCGCCGAAGGCTGGCTGTCCGGAGCCGTGGAACCGGCCTGTCCACCCGCAGCCGCCAACGCGCTTGTCCCCGAAGCCGCACCGGAGGCCTATCTGGCCGCGGTCGCTGATGTCGTGGCCCGGATCGCCTCGGGCCAGCTGTACCAGGCCAATATCGCGCGGGCGTGGTCGGGCGAGCTGAAGCCCGAAGCCGATCCCTTTGACGTCATGCTGCGGCTGGCGGACCGGGCTGCAGCCTACGGCGCCTTCTGGCGGCTGGGGGACCGCGCCATCGTGTCAAACTCGCCGGAGCTGTTCCTGACCTTCGATCCGGCCAGCCGGCGGATAGAGAGCCGGCCGATCAAGGGGACCCGACCCCGTGATCCTGATCCGGACCGGGACGCGGCCCTCGCCGCCGAACTCAGCGCCAGCCTCAAGGACCGCGCCGAGAACCTGATGATCGTCGATCTGATGCGCAACGACCTGTCGCGTGTCGCCGAGCCGGGGTCGGTGTCTGTTGCGGGGCTGTTCGAGGTCGAGAGCCATCCGACCGTCCACCACCTGGTCTCGACGGTCGCGGGACTGGCCCGCCCCGGCATTGGTCCGGCAGAGCTGCTGGAGGCAACTTTCCCGCCGGGGTCCATCACCGGCGCGCCCAAGCATGAGGCGATGAAGGTCATTGCCGGCCATGAGCCCCCCCGCGGGCCCTGGTGCGGGAGCCTGTTCCACATCGAGCATGACGGTCGCCTGACGGCCTCGGTCCTGATCAGGACAGCGTCGTTCGAGCGAAACGACGGCCAGTGGCGGTTCCGCACCCTGGCCGGCGCCGGCATCGTGGCGGACAGCGACCCGGCCGCCGAGCTGGCTGAGACGGACGCCAAGATCCGGGCGCTCAGGGAAGCGCTGTCGGGCTTCTAGCAGTTCGAGCAGAGCGTTTTGTCGACGGTCCGCGGCCGCAGGTAATAGATGTGCGAGAAGCGGGTGATGCCGGGCATGAAATAGTCGACGGGCGAGTCGTAGTCATAGGTCGCTTCCGACACGATGACGCTTTCGCCATTGGCGATCAGATCGGTCGGCAGGGTGATGGTGGAGTTGACCACCCGGGCGGTCATGCCATCGCCCCGGCTCCAGTCCACCCGAGCGACGCCGGAGGTGCGCGTAACGCTGCTGACCCGCTGGTTCAGGCCGCTGGTGGCGAACGGCTTCATGATGAGGCCGCCGATATCGAAGATGTCGTCGATATTGGCTGTCGAGACCGATTCCTCCTGCGCCACCAGGTCGGCGACCATGGCCGAGACGTGCCCCATGCGTTTCTGGGCCATGAAGCCCTGGCAGAACTCGGCCATGCCGAAATAGAAGGCGATCAGCACCGGAGCCAGCAGGGCGAACTCGACCGCCGAGACTCCCCGCTCGTCACGACCGAGCCGCCGGAAAAGTCCGCGCCGCATCATGCCGGTTCGTTCCGGAAGGCGGTGGTGGCGGTCAGCATGGCCGCGCCGTCATTCATGCGCGACAGGCCCTGGGCCAGGAAGGTCGTCAGCAGTGGCTGCCGATACCAGACCCGCACCAGGATCAGGTCGCCCGGAACGCCGTTGCTGTAGGTCAGGACGCCATTGTTGAACGTGCCGCCGGCCATGGGATCGGGCGGTATGGTGGCGAACTGCGGGATCACCCGGACATCGACGGTGGCGCGGCTGGCGCAATCGGCGGAGAAAATGCTCATCCGCCCGCACAGCGAGGTCTTGAACGTGGCCGCGGTCATCGACTGGGCGCTGGCGCGACCGGTGCGAACAAGGCGCCCGGTCTCGATGGTGGCGTTCTCGAGAACGGAATCGGTGACGAAGACGAGGCCGAGCTCCAGGATGGCGAACACCATCAGGATGAAGGGCAGGGCGACCATGCCGAACTCGACGGCGGCCGAGCCGTCCGTCGAGCGGATCAGGCTACGGGCGAACGGCATGCGGAACCGCCTTCGCCGGGAATGAGGCGTTTGGGGGGACACAGCCCGGTCCCTCAGGGCGTCGGCGCTGTGCCGCTGGTCCCACGCAGGGACGGCGAGCAGGACGAGGCGCAGGCCATTTCCGTGGCCTGACCGCCGCGCCAGACCCGCACCCGGCCGGCACCCGCGCCGTCGGTCACGACGATCTGGCTCTGGAACACCGTGCGGCCGATAGTGTCGACGGCCACGATTTCGGTCACCCCATTGCCCTTTCCGGTGATGTAGAGCGTGTTCGCGTCCACCACCGTCACATCGGCGATCGCGGGATTGCCGACGATCACCGAACCGGCGGGACCGCGCAGCTGAACCCGCTGGGTCTGGTCGATCTCGACATTGAGGCTGCCCGATTGCGCGATCCCGATGGTCGGCGAGAGCACGACTGCGGCCGAGGCCATTACGGCGACGAGACGGGCGGGGGAGATGGATCGGGTCATGGCGTCGACTTCCAATGAACAGGCGCGCGCGTGAGCGTCTGGCGACACTGCCCCGCAAACCTCAAGAAAGTCTGAAATCATGCAATCGCGGCTGAAATCATAGTAAACGCAACGTCAATAAAGAAATCGCGCTGATCTATCGCCGTTTTACTCGCCCTTAATCCGCCGGGTGCAGGATGATCGTGCAAGAGGGGGTCAAGCGGGCAAGCGCCGATGACCCTGTTGGTGTCAACGATCGCTCGCTTAAACGCAGAAGGATTTCAGTCATGACCAAGTTTGTTTCGAAGTTCATGTCCGACGAGTCGGGCGCCACCGCCATTGAATACGGTCTGATTGCCGCACTTATCGCCGTCGTGATCATCTCGGCCGTCACGGCTCTGGGCTCAACCATCAAGACCAAGTTCAACGCCGTCGTCACCGGCATGGGCGGCACCGCCGGCGCCTACGCCGGCTCGGCCAACATGAAAAGTTTTTAGAGTAAATCTCCAAGTAACCACGCCCACCTACGCGACTTTAACCGTTATCGGCGAAAACAGTCCTGCGTTTGGGGGTCAAGCGGGCTACCGGCTCCCCCCGTTTCAATAGCTCGCTTCACCCCGTTCAAAGGAAGATCCAATGACCAAGTTTGTTTCGAAGTTCATGTCCGACGAGTCGGGCGCCACCGCCATTGAGTACGGCCTGATCGCCGCCCTCATCGGAGCGGAAACGCTCCGGCCCTTCTGCTTTTCCGGCCCCGAAGGCCAGCCTTCCTCACCCGGTTATGGTCAAGCTTCAGGTAAGGACGATCGTACGCTTCAGCTTAACCGAGGGCCTGCATGGTGGAGATGTTCAGGGGGTCAGACGGGTGACCGGCTCCCCCCGCCAGTCACCAGCAACCCCATCGGGAGGGATATCCAATGACCAAGTTTGTTTCGAAATTCATGTCCGACGAGTCGGGCGCCACCGCCATTGAGTACGGCCTGATCGCCGCCCTCATCATCATTTCGGCCGTGACGGCTCTCGGCTCGACCATCAAGACCAAGTTCAACGATGTCGTGACCGGCATGGGCGGCACCGCCGGCGCCTGATCGCCGACGACAGTTCTGAAGCCGACGGGAGGCCGGAGCGGAAACGCTCCGGCCTCTTTCGCATGCGGTCTTCTTTCGCCGACGGCAGATCGAACATGGCAACCGGGTTTTAACCGTCGATGCGGCACAAGAAGGGATGGAAACCGTCACCCTGATCTTCCTCGGCATCATGCCGGCGCTCGCCATCGTCGCGGGTCTCAAGGACCTGACGTCGATGAAGATCCCGAACTGGATCTCCGGACTTCTGGTCCTGGCCTTCTTTCCGGCTGCCCTCGCCGTCGGGCTCGATCCGATGACAGTGGCCGCGAACGTCGGAATCGCTGCGTTGGCTCTGGTCGTCGGCGCCGGAATGTTCGCCCTGCGGTGGATCGGCGGCGGCGACGCCAAGCTGATGGCCGCGACCTGCCTTTGGCTCGGCGTCACCGGTTCCGGCATGTTCCTGTTGTGGACCGGGGTGATGGGCGGGCTCTTCTGCCTGGCTCTGCTCTTCGCGCGGTTTCACTCGCGCCCCTATCTGCTGGGCGCGCCCGGATGGGTGGTCCAGCTGATGGAGCCGAGGGGTGACATCCCCTACGGTGTGGCCATCGCCGCCGGCGCTCTGATGGCCTATCCCGCCTCGCCGCTGCTCGCCGCCTTCATCGCAGGATAGCAAGGTTCGGCCGTCACTTAGGCCCGCGTTAACCCGCGCCCGGCATGGTCGTTAATGGTAGGGGGCCGAAGGACCGATTGATCGGTCCGGCCCGGCCTGCCGGAGACCGTCGATGAAGCCCGCCCGTATCATCGTGATCTGCGTCGCCGCCGTGGCCGCCATCGGCCTGGCCCTGGTCGTGCGCGCCATGGGATCGCCCTCGAATTCACCGACCGCCGTCGCCACCGCCGCCGCTGTTCCGGCGCGGCCCATGGCCAAGGTGCTGGTCGCGGCCAAGGATCTTCAGCCCGGACAGCGGCTGACGGAGTCTGATCTGGCCTGGAAGGACTGGCCCGTCGATGAGGTAAATCCGGCCTTCATCACCGACGGTACGACGCCCATACCTGCTGCCGAGGCCGCCGAAGGTGCGGCTCCGGCCGCCGCCCCGCCCGAGGGTGCCGTGGCCTCGGTCACCCGCGCCGCGACCAATCTGACCACGGGCGGCGCCAAGGCCGACTATGTCGGCTCCGTGGTGCGTGAACCCATTCTGGCCGGGGAGCCGATCGTCGGCCGCAAGATCGTCCGCTCCGGCGATAGCGGCTACATGGCCGCCTATCTCGAGCCGGGCATGCGGGCCATGGCTATCCGGGTCACGGTCGAGACCGCCGCCGGCGGCTTCATCCTGCCCGGCGACCGCGTCGACGTGCTGCTGACCCGTGAAACCAATCTGGGCAACATGGGCACCGAGGAAGGTGAGCGGTCCAAGTTCGCCTCATCGACCGTGATGCAGAACATCAAGGTTCTGGCCATCGACCAGTCGACGCGCGCCGGTGACGACGAACAGGCCGTGGTCGGCGCGACCGCCACCCTTGAGGTCGGTCCCCGCGACGCCGAGGCCCTGGCCCTTGCCAAGTCCGAAGGCGAGCTGAGCCTCGTGCTGCGCTCCTACGCCGACACCGGCGGGCCGACTGGCCGCGTCGCGCCGGTCGTCCGCCAATCCTCCGCTATCCGCGTCTATCGCGGCGGCGCACCCGAAGTGGTGGTGGTCCAATGAAGCATCTGATCGCGCTCGCCCTCGTCGGCCTGACGGTCGGCGCCGTCGCGCCTGCCGTGCCGACCGAGGCCCGGGCCCAGTCCCGTGCCGCCGTCCCGATGGGCGCCGGCGCCCAGCTGATCAATCTGCCGCGCGGCTCGTCGATGGCCATCGACCTGCCGTCCGACGCCCGCGACGTCATTGTGCCGAACCCGATGGTCGCCGAGGCCATGCTGCACTCGCCGCGCCGCATCACGATCATCGGCCTCCAGCCCGGTGAAACCGACGCCGTGGTTCTGGACTCGGCCGGCCGCACCATCCTTTCGCTGCGCGTCCGCGTCGACGCCGGCGTCTCAGCGCTTCAGGACACCCTCAGCCGGGTCATGCCGGGTTCGCAGGTCCGGGCCGAGGCGGTGAACGACAGCATCATCCTGACCGGCCCCGTCAGCAGCCCCGGCGAGGCCGACCGCGCCGCCCAGGTGGCGCGCGCCTTTGTCACCGCCCCCGAGAAGGTCATCAATATGATGACGATCGCCGGCTCTGATCAGGTCATGGTCCGGGCCCGGGTCATCGAGGTTCAGCGCACGGCGATCAAGCAGCTGGGTCTGGACGTCAACGGCGTCCTGAACAGTGTCGGCGACGGCCTGTCCTTCACCCAGGGTGCCACCTTCGGCGTGTCGGGCAGTCAGCTGGGCGGCGGCGTCCTCAACTATCTGGACCAGGCCGGCGACGGCAGCCGGCTGAGCACCAATATTCGCGCCTTCGAGCGCGCCGGTCTGGTCCGCATTCTGGCCGAGCCAAACGTCACCTCGGTCAATGGCGAGAATGCCGAATTCCTGGCCGGCGGCGAGTTTCCGGTGCCGGTCGGCCGCAGCGTCGATTCCACGACGGGCCAGGTTACCGTCGGCATCGAGTTCAAGCCGTTCGGCGTGCGACTGGCCTTCCGGCCGATCGTGCTCTCCGAGGGCCGCATCTCCCTGCAGCTTTCCACCGAAGTGTCAGAGCTGACGACCGCCGGTGCCTTCACGCTCGGCGGCACGGCCGATGACGCCCTCGTCATCCCGGCCCTGAACGTGCGCCGCGCCTCCTCCACCGTTGAACTGCCCTCGGGCGGGTCGATGATGATCGCCGGCCTGCTGCGAGAGGATACCCGCCAGAACATCGACCAGCTGCCGGGAATCGGCAGCCTGCCGGTCCTGGGCGCCCTGTTCCGCTCGCGGGACTATCTGTCAGGCGAGACCGAACTGGTCATCATCATCGAGGCCTACATCGTCTCGCCGACCTCTCCTGGCCGGCTGCAGACGCCGGCCGATGGTCTGGTCATCGCCAGCGACGCCCAGACCCTGCTGTTCGGCCAGTTGAACCAGCAGTTCCGCCGTCCGGGCGATCCGGCTGCGCCTGACAGCGGCTGGAGCGGCCCTGTGGGCTACGTCATCGAATGAGGATCCCCGTGAAACGCGCCCTCGCCTCCGTCGCCTTCGTCCTCGCTACCGGGCTCGCCGTCTCCGGCTGCGCCTCGGTGTCCGGCCCCGTCGATGCGCCGATGACGCCGTTGTCGCGCTATGCGCTGCAGGTCGAGCCCGGTCTGGACCGCATCGCCCTGGCCGTCCACGATCGGGGCCTGTCATCGAACCAGCATGCTGCCCTGCGCGGCCTGGCGGCGCGCTATGGTGCCTCGGGCGCTGGCAATGTTCGTATTGAATCACCCTCGGGCGATGATTCGGCTGCGGTCGAGCAGGCCTATGCCGTCCGCTCCTTCCTGCAGGCAGCCGGAATCCCTGAAGACCGCATCCAGATGGCCGCCTACGCCGCTCCCGATCCGCGCGCGCCGGTGCTGGCCGGGTTCGAGACCATCCGGGCCTCCGTTCCGGATTGCGCGTCCGAAGCCCGGAACATGGGCGCGCGGTTCTCAAACCAGAGCTCCGGCGGATTCGGCTGCGCCATCACGGC
>VFBG01000085.1 GCA_006515835.1 bacterium
GGCCCAGGTGAACCGCCAGCCGTTCGGGTGCCACATCGACCCGCTCGGAAAGGCCACTGGAGACCATCCACCAGCCGATCAGCCCCTGCAGCCCGCCCAGCGCGAGCAGAACCCCACAGCGAATAATCAGCCGCCGGGGAATGCTGCGCAGGATCAGGAAGACGGCGAACGGAAGGGCGAACGCGGCACCGATCAACCGGCCCAGCAGCCGGTGCGCCCACTCCCACCAGAAGATACCCTGGAACTCGGCCAGGCTCATGCCGGCATTGACCTGGGCGTATTGCGGAATGGCCCGGTATTTCTCGAACGCCTCGTTCCAGTCCGCCGCATTCATCGGAGGAAGGGCGCCCATGATGGGCTTCCATTCGGTGATTGACAGCCCGGACCCGGTCAGGCGGGTGATGCCGCCGACGACGACCATTGCCAAAACAAGCACGGCGCACGTGAACAGCCAGAGGGCGACCGCGCGATTCTGATCGCCACCAATGAAACGCTTCATTCGACGCCTGCCGTCCCGACCGTTACAGTGCCGCCGCGTTCCTCGATCGCGTCGGCCCGAGCGGTATGCCCCCGCTAGGCGGCGAGATCGAGTCGCTTTTCGGCGTCGCATCGCCGCAAGTCTGGAGAGGCCGGTTGCCGTACATCGAAATCATCATGGCAGTCCTTGGGGCGTTCGCCCTGGCATGGTTGGCTGATTTGGTCAGCGGCCGCCGCGGCCTGTTTGCCACTTCGCTGGTCTCGGCCGTCGCCGCCGTATCCGGCTGGTTCCTGGCCGTGCGCGTGTTCGGTTCCAGCACGATGGAGGAATGGACCTGGGTCATGTGGTCGCTGGCCGCCTCGACCCTGGCCCTCGGTGCCTTCTTCCTGTTCCGGAGCAAGCGCTGATGGGTCCGCGAACCCGGCGCTTCGTCGCCGCCATGGGCGCTCTTGCCTTCCTCGCCTTCTACGTCTGGGCCGTCATCGCGATTGCCGACCGTCTGCCAGACTCAATGTGGATCGATCTGATCTTCTACGGGGTCGCAGGCATCGCATGGGGCGTCCCGCTGATCCCACTCTTCAGCTGGGCGGAACGCGACGGAAACCAGGTTCGCAAGCCTCCGCCGGCCCTTTGAATTCCGACAGGCCAACCACGCGATGCAGTGAAGATTGCGGTTACCCGCGGTCGCGGTAGACGAACTGAATCCGCGTCACCACATCGCCAAAGTCAGACAGGGGGCGCCCATAGATCCCAAGCAGGTGGGACAGCAGTGACCCGGGATCCTGCACATCGGGGGATGAACCGACGAAATGACCGGCCGCCAGTGCCTCTGGCGCAAACACCTTGATGTCGACGATCTCGATCAGGATTCGCGTGGACGTGAATTCGGGAGGGATGCCGAGTGCATCAGAACCGGGACGGGCGATCACGCGCGCTGTCACGATCTCTCCGTGCCGATACCCTCGCCAATTGGGCCAAAGCCGATCGCCCGGACGAAACACGGTCGTCAGGGTCCGGGCGAACAGCATGGGCTCGTTCGTGCGGGTGCGTTCAGTTCCGACCAGGGAGCCGCTCGTCATCGAACTGCCTTGCGCATGATCTTCAGGAGAGCTCGATCCGGCTTGTCGAGACCGGTCAGGATCTTGAAGGCCGGCGCGGCCTGGAAAAGGTTCATGTGCCGACCCGAATGGGTGCGGTGGCCGGCCTGGCGCGCCAACTTGAGCGTCAGCGGCAGATCCTCAAGAAGGATGTCAGCCACGATTGCGCGCTTGTTCAGGCGCGCCAGGTTGGCTTTTGACTGCGCCAGATCGGCTTCGACATCACCGGTCATCGCGGCGAACGCGCTGAACTTTTCGTTCGGCTGCGCGCCCTTGTTCGACGTATTGACCACCAGCCCGGCCGCCGCGAGCTCCTCGCCGAGGGCGTCTTCCCCAACCGCGCGCGCACCGGTCATCGGACTGACCAGGTCGGCGATCACCTGCCCCTTGGCGACGGTGCGGTTGACGATAACGATTTCGGCTGGCCGCTGCTTCGCCAACTCGTAGGCAATCGGCAGGGCGGTGACGCCTGCGCCCAGGATGACGACCTTCTTCCCTGCGATACAGTTTGGATATTCGTTGAGCAGGCCAGCGACAAACCCGACCCCGTCGGTGTTATGGCCGACAAATCCGCTGGCATCGCGCGCAATCACATTGACGCTGCCGATAGCAGCAGCCGACGGAGCCAGGTCGTCCAGCGAGGGTGCGATCTTGTCCTTGAAGCCCGATCCCGCCCCGCCTCCGGCGTAGACCGCGCATGCGCGCAGCCCGGCCATGATATCGGCCACCTTCGCAGGATCGCCAATCATGAAGCAGCTACGATAGGGCAGCCGATATTTCGCGAACACGGCGTTGTGCATGGCCGCCGACCCGCCCGGATAGTCATGATCAATGAGGAAGACATAGAGCCGTCTGATCTTCCGATCTTTCAGGTCGAGCGAATTGTTGCGGGGCTGCGCCGCAATGCTGATCAGGCCTGAATCGATCATGGCCTGGATCGCGGCGAGCGGCTCTCGTGAGGCACCCTTCCTGCGACCGCCGAACAGTGCGCTGAAGAAGCCCATGGTGCTCAATCCTCGCCCGAGAGACCGACCGATCTTGATGCCTAGCTACTGGCGGCCCGCCATGCAAGCTCACCGAACACTGTCCATCGAATAAGCCGATCGCTTACAGGGCCTCGACGGTGTTGATCGGATCGAGGCGTTGGACCTTGTCCGCCGTTTGGATAGCGGCGCGGCGACCGCAGGCGGAAACGAGAAAGGGGCCGCCCTTAGGCGACCCCTTCAACCAACCGTCTTCATTGCGGAAGATGGTCGGAGCGACAGGATTCGAACCTGCGACCCCTTGACCCCCAGTCAAGTGCGCTACCAGGCTGCGCCACGCTCCGAGAGGCGCTCCCTATAGACGGGGTTCGCGGCGCCGCAAACCGAAAAAGCAGGTGTCAGGCGCTTCTCGACAGCACGGCTTCAAGCCGGGCCCGCGCGCCTTCAAGTTCGGCCAGCACCTGACGCAGGCGGATCGAGGATTGCCCGGCTGCGGCAGGCGCGGAACCGGTCGTCGGCGCAGCACCGTCCGGCTCGAACGTCAAAGCGCCCTCAGGGTCCCCATAGTGAGCAAGGCGCTTGAGCCCCTGCTCCTTGTGAAGCCGCTGGACGCCCTTGATGGTCAGGCCTTCCTCATGCAGCAGCCGCTTGACGGCCTTGAGCAGGACGACGTCCTGCGGCCGGTAGAACCGTCTGCCGCCTGCGCGTTTGAGAGGCGTCAGGAAGGTGAATTTCGTCTCCCAGAAGCGCAGCACATGCTGGGGCGCGCCGACTTCCGTCGCCGCCTCAGAGATCGTCCGGAAGGCGTTCGGGCTCTTGGCCACGGGCGTCAGGCGCTCACGACGGCGTCGTGAACCCGGCCCTTCATGATCTGGGAGGCGCGGAAGCTGATGACCCGCCGCGGATGGATAGCCGCCGGCTGGCCGGTCTTTGGGTTGCGGCCCATCCGGGCGCGCTTCTCGCGCACCTGGAAGACGCCGAAGCCGGACAGCTTCACCGTTTCGCCGCGCTCCAGCGACTCGATAATCAGCTCGAGCGTGCGTTCGACCAGGGCCGAGCACTCCTGGCGGGACAGGCCCACGTCCTCATGAACCGCTTCACAGAGGTCCGCGCGCGTCAGGGTCTGGTGTTCGGCCAAAGGTCCGCTCCCCTCCAAAGGTCGGTCGACGGACATAAAAGGCCAAGCGTCGTCAAATGGAAAGCCGGAAATCGCCTCAGAGACGAAACGCGCATGCGCCCCAGGTCAGGCCGCCGCCCATGGCCTCCAGCAGGACCAGATCGCCGCGCTTGATCCGGCCATCCTGAATCGCCGCATCCAGAGCCAGCGGGATGGATGCCGCCGAGGTGTTGGCATGCATGGCCACGGTCGAGATGACCTTGTTCTCGTCCAGACCCAGCCGGTCGCCGACGCCCTTGATGATGCGCTGGTTGGCCTGGTGCGGCACGAACCAGTCCACATCGGCGACCTCGATGCCGGAGGCCACGCAGGCGGAAGTGATGGCTTCCGCGATATTGACCACGGCATGACGGAAGACCTGGTTCCCGGCCATGCGCAGATGCCCGACGGTCCCGGTCGTCGCGGGACCGCCGTCGACATAGAGCAGGTCGGTCTTGGTCCCGTCGCAGCGCAGGGCGAAACCCAGCAGGCCTTGATCCGCCTTGGTCCCCTGCCCTTCGCGCGGCTCGACCACCACGCAGCCGGCCCCGTCGCCGAACAGCACGCAGGTCGACCGGTCGGTCCAGTCCATCAGCCGGGTCATCTCCTCGGCGCCGATGACCAGGGCGCATTTCGCCAGCCCGCGGGCGACGAAGCCATCGGCGACGCTCAGCGCATAGACGAAGCCCGAACAGACCGCCTGGACATCAAAGGCGATGCAGGTAGGGGCGCCGAGCTTGCGCTGCACGATCGAAGCCACCGACGGGAAGGTCATGTCGGGCGTGGTCGTGGCGACGATGATCAAGTCAACATCGGCAACGGTGCGCCCGGCGTCGACCAGAGCCCGTTTGGCGGCTTCGGTGGCGAGGTCGCTGGTCGGCTGGTCATCACGGGCGCGGTGGCGCTGCTTGATGCCCGTCCGCTCCTGGATCCACTCGTCCGAGGTGTCGACGATCTTCGCCAGATCGGCGTTTGTGACGACCTGTTCCGGCAAGAAGGAGCCGACGCCTGTTACGGCGCTGCGGACTACGCTCACTGAATGCTCTCCCCGGCGGGTTCATGCGCCGAATTGACGATGGGGTTCTCCAGCAGGGCCGTCAGCCGCTGAAGGTTCGCCCCGACTTTTTCCATATAGTCGCTGCGGGCCAATTCGACAGCCACGCGGATCGCGGCGCCGAATCCGCCCGCCGTCGCTCCGCCATGGCTTTTCACAACAATCCCGTTGAGGCCCAGCAGCGGTCCGCCGTTGTTGGCGTTGGGGTCGATCTTCCGGCTCATGCGCTTCAGCGCCGGCATGGCCAGCAGCGCGCCCAGCTTTGATGTCAGGCTGGAGGTCAGGGCCTCCTTCATCAGACCGGAAATGAAACGGGCCACGCCCTCGGCCGTCTTCAGCGCGATATTGCCGGTGAAACCGTCGGTAACGACCACATCCACCGTTCCCTTGGCGATGTCCGTGCCTTCGACGAAGCCGAAATAGTCCAGTCCGAAGCCGCCCTCACGCAACAGACGCGCTGCCTCGCGGACCTCCTCGTGGCCTTTCACATCCTCGGAGCCGACATTGAGAATACCGATCGTCGGCTTGGCGACCCCATGCACGGCGGTCATGAACGCCTCGCCCATGATCGCGAACTCGACCAGCTGGGCTGCGTCGCTCTCGATATTGGCGCCGACGTCGAGCACGGCGGTGACGCCTTTGGGCGTCGGCCAGCTTGCGACAATGGCGGGCCGTTCCAGTCCGGGCGCGGACATGCGCAACAGCAGCTTCGAGATGGCCATCAGGGCGCCGGTGTTGCCGGCCGACACCACAGCCCCGGCCTCGCCTGATTTTACCGCCTCGATGGCATTCCAGAGGCTGGAACCCTTGCCTCGCCGCATCGCCTGGGCGGGCTTTTCGTCCATGGCCACGACCTTGTCGGTGTGACGCACGATGCAGAGCTCATCGGTCAATCCGGCCTTGGCCATTTCGGCGCGGATCGCCGTCTCGTCGCCATGCAGGATGAAGCGCACGCCCTCGCCACCGTGACGTTGGCGGTAGTCTCTCACGCCGGGCACCACGACGGATGGACCGTGGTCCCCGCCCATGGCGTCGAGCGAAATCAGGATCGGGGATGACAAGCCGTTTCGACTCCGTCGCGCCGTCTGTCCGGCGCTTGTCAGTTTGGCGACGATAGCGTCGCACCGGGGGGATGCAACCGCGTCGCCCCTGCGTCAACCTTCGTCGGAGGGCCGAAGTTGCTTCAACACGGCGAACGGCGAAATTTCAGCTGGTTCCGGAGGCTGGACGAACTCGGCGCCGGGTTTGCGGGGGAACGGATCGAGCCGAAGGGCCAGTTGTTCGACGGCATATTGCCCCAGATCGATCTGACCGTTCTCGATCAGGTCTGGCGATTCGTCGTCCATGGTGATGACGATCTCGCCGGAGTCCTCTTCCACCGCCTCGGCGAGCGTGAGCACAAACGGCGCGTCGATCTCGAGCGGCAGCGGCTCCAGGGTGATGCCGCAGGTCTGGGCCAGGCTGGCGCGCACGCGGCCGGACAGCCGCCAGCCAGCCGGCGAAGGTGCCAGATCCATCTCGGCGGTGAAGCTCTCCAGCGACGCCAGATCCAGCGCCTTGACGATTCGGGCACGCGCCGCGGCGTCAGGCTCAAGCGTCCGCTTCACGCCGCCGGCGACCTGATGCAGCCGGACGGGCTCGCTGTAGGGAAGGTCGGGAAGGGTCATGCGGCGGTCTCCGCCCACTCGGGGGCGTTCGTTACGGCGTCAAAGGACTGGGAGGCCAGCCGGGCGCGACTGGCGATGGCGTAGGCGGCCAGGGCCTCACCTGCGGCGGCATCCTCGCTCTCATAGACATTGCGCGCGATGCTGGCGGCCAGGGCCGCTGCGTCATGGTCGCGCAATGGACCCTCCCAGGCCATCATGCGGCCGTACAGGGCCTCACCCAGCTTCCGCATCTTCTTGCCCACCGAGATATCGCCCACGCCCAGTTCGCGCAAAGCATTGTCAAGCGCCGACACATAGGCATTGAACAGATCCTGACCGGCTTCAGTGCCGCGCTCGCCTTCGTCGCGCAGCCGCATGACCAGAAGGAGGACGTGCAGCGTGTAGAGTTCGAACCGCGCGTCGATACGGTCCGCCACGCCGAACCGGGTGTAGAAGGCCGGATCGCGGGCCTGACGCACCACCGCTTCATAGAGCGACTGGCTTAAACGCTCACGGGGACGGGTTCGGAACAGATTCTGAAGCATGATCATACGGCCCCTTTTCCGCCGCGCCGTTGAACTAAGGCTCGGGTCCGGTTAGGTCAAAGACCTTGTTGAAGTCGCAGGCGCCGCAAATGCTCCGTACGAAACTCCTGATCGCCGCTATTTCGGCCGTCGCCCTGACCAGCGCCTGCGCCCCTGTCGTGGGCCAGAACGGCTTCCAGGCGATCGACGCCAAGCCGACGGACATCGTCGCGGGCACTGATACGAAGCAGACCGTGCTGACCCGACTGGGCACACCGTCGACGACCTCGACCTTCGAGCGCGACAACGTCTGGTACTACATCAGCCAGGTGACCGAGAAATACACCTACAACCGGCCCCATGTGACCCAGCGCTCGGTGACCGAAATCACCTTCAATGACGCGGGCCTGGTATCCGAAGTCCGCACCCTCGGCCTCGAGGATGGCCAGCGGGTCGCCATGAACGATCGCGAGACCCCGACCCGCGGGCGTCAGCTGACCATCCTCGAGCAACTGCTCGGCAACGTGGGCCGCGGCCAGCTGCCACGCACCGACGAAGACACGCCGGGCCAGCAGCGCCGGGAATAGTCGCAACCGTCGACGAGATACGGAAAAGGCCCCGGAGATCGCTCTCCGGGGCCTTTCTGATTCTCTGGACCTGTTGTCCTCCCGGACGAGCCGGGAGGACGGTAACAGGGTCCTAGAACACCTTGCCGCTGGCCAGGACTGCGAGCAGCAGCAGGGCCACGATGTTGGTGATCTTGATCATCGGGTTCACCGCCGGACCGGAGGTATCCTTGTAGGGATCGCCGACCGTATCGCCGGTCACCGCGGCCTTGTGCGCCTCGGAGCCCTTGCCGTGGACGACGCCGTTCTTGTCGGTGAAGCCCTCTTCAATGACCTTCTTGGCGAGATGGCGACGAACAGGCCGGTAACGATGACGCCCATCAGCATCGCGCCGAGTGACGCGAAGGCCGTGGCCTTGTCCGAGATCGACAGCACGGCGACGAACAGAACGATCGGCGACAGAACCGGCAGCAGCGACGGAACGATCATTTCCTTGATCGCCGCCTTGGTCAGAATGTCGACGGCCCGGCCATACTCGGGCTTGACCTCATAGGTCATGATGCCCGGGTTCTCGCGGAACTGGCGACGCACCTCGGCCACGACCGACTCGGCCGCACGACCGACCGCCATCATCGACATGCCGCCGAACAGGAAGGGCAACAGCCCCCCGAACAGCAGGCCGACGACGACATACGGATTGGTAAGACCGAAATCGATCTCTGCCATGCCGGCGAAGAAGGGATAGAGGTCCGGGTTGGCGGCGAAATAGTCCAGGTCGGACGTATAGGCCGCGAACAGCACCAGGGCGCCGAGGCCGGCCGAACCGATGGCGTAGCCCTTGGTGACGGCCTTGGTCGTGTTGCCGACTGCGTCGAGCGCGTCGGTCGAGTGACGGACTTCCGAGGGAAGACCCGCCATTTCGGCGATGCCGCCGGCGTTGTCGGTGACCGGACCGAAGGCATCCAGCGCCACGATCATGCCCGCCACGCCCAGCATGGTCGTGGTGGCGATGGCGATGCCGAACAGGCCTGCCAGCTGATACGAGGCGACGATGCCGATGATGATCGTCAGCGCCGGCAGGGCGGTCGACTCAAGCGAGACGGCCAGGCCCTGGATGACGTTGGTGCCATGGCCCGAAACCGAGGCGTTGGCGACCGAGCGCACCGGACGGAAGTTTGACCCGGTGTAGTATTCGGTGATCACCACGATGGCCGCGGTGACCAGAAGGCCGACCATGCCGGACCAGAACAGGCTCATCGGTTCGATGGTCAGGCCGGTGTTGGTGACGATCGGGCCGGCGACCAGGCCGTCGATGACGAAATACACCGCGATGGCCGACAATACGCCGGTGACAATCAGGCCCTGATACAGCGCGCCCATGATGTTCTGGCTCTTGCCCAGACGCACACAGAAGCTGCCGATGATCGAGGTGACGATGCAGATGCCGCAGATGGCCAGCGGCAACAACATCATGGTGTCGACGTAGGGTTGGTCGCGGAAGAAGATCGCCGCAAGCACCATGGTGGCGACCGTGGTCACCGCATAGGTCTCGAACAGGTCGGCGGCCATGCCAGCACAGTCGCCGACGTTGTCGCCGACGTTGTCGGCGATGGTCGCGGCGTTGCGGGGGTCATCCTCGGGGATGCCGGCCTCGACCTTGCCCACCATGTCGCCGCCGACGTCGGCGCCCTTGGTGAAGATGCCGCCGCCCAGGCGGGCGAAGATGGAGATCAGCGAGGCGCCGAAGCCCAGGGCCACCAGACCGTCGATGACTTCACGGCTGGTGGCCTCAAAGCCCATGCCGGCGGTCAGGATGGCGTAGTAGCCGGCCACGCCCAGAAGCGCGCCGCCCGCCACGAACATGCCGGTGATGGCACCCGAACGGAAGGCGAGGTCCAAACCCTTGGCCAGGCTCTCCGACGCGGCTTGCGCCGTGCGGACGTTGGCCCTGACCGAGATCAGCATGCCGGCGAAACCGGCCAGGCCCGACAGGACCGCGCCGATGACGAAGCCGATGGCAGCCCATTCGCCGATCAGGAAATAGGCCGCGACGAGGATCACCACGCCGACCATGGCGATGGTGGTGTACTGCCGCCGCAGATAGGCCGAAGCGCCCTCCTGGATCGCCGCAGCGATCTCGCGCATCTTGTCGTTGCCGGTACTGGCCTTCATCAGCGAGGCGGTCTGGATCAGTCCATAGAGGACCCCCAGCGCGCCTGCGGCGATGACCAGCCACAGATAGTTGCTCATGACGTTTCCAAGTCCTGTGATCTTCAGACGCCCGGTCCCTTGGCGCGGTGGGCGTTATCCGCCTCTTTCCGCCTTCCGGTCCCCCCGTGCGCACCGGACGCATGTTGCGTCCTTGGGGAATTGCGGCGGAAACGTGCCAAATACCGGCAGGCGACGCAACAGGCGATATTGATCAGCTGGTCTGGACGCCGGCGCGACGACGCGGAGCCTGACTCACGATCTCGACGCGAGTGACCGAGCCGCGCCCCGCAATCGTCGCCGCAGACCGCATCAGGCTGGCGGAAACGGCCGCCGCATCGACCCGGGTCCAGTCGTCGGCCACCACAAAGGGCGTGCGGTGGCCTGCGCGCACCAGGGCGTCGCGCAGATAAGCCTCCTTGGCGCGCATCGTCTCCGGCGTCGCCGAACCGCCCAGGTGAAGGCGAAGCGACACAAAGACATAGTTGCGCAGCCGCCCGCCGGAGATAATCGGCAGGCCGACGCCGGGCATGCTCAGGCTTTGTCCGCCCGCGGGTGCATCTTCCGCCATTGCCGCAGGGGCGACAGCGGACAGGACGGCGGTGGCGGCTATGAGGTCACGACGGCGCATGACATCACCTTGACGCCGACGCCTTGAGAAATCGTTGTCAGCCGTGGGTATAACCCGGGTGGGCAAATGTAAGCGGCTGGCCGCCAAAACGGACGATAACGCCCTGCCCCGCAGTGACACGGCCGATCCGGGTCAGGCGGAGGTGACGTCGCTCCGCCTCCCGCCGCAGGGCCCCCTCGTCGCGCGGCGAGGCCGAGAAGGCGATCTCATAGTCATCGCCGCCGGTGACCAGTTTCTCCAGCGCCGCCTGTTCGTCGACCCGGCCGTCAAACCACGCCTGCCCGGCGGCGGACAGCGGCACGGTTTCCAGATCGATCTCGATGCCGATGCGGCTCGCCTCGGCTATGTGCCCCAGATCGGCGATCAAGCCGTCAGAGATGTCGATCGAGGCCGTGGCCATGTCGCGGATGGGCAGGATGAACTCAGTGCGTGGCGTGGGTGTGCGGTAGTGGTCGGACAGCGCCGCGACCCGCTCGGCGTCAATCGACAACTTGCCCTGCACGGCCTCCAGGCCCAGCCAGCCGTCCCCGATAGCGCCGGTGACGAACACCAGATCGCCAGGTCTGGCGCCGGCGCGGCCGACAGTGTGCCCCTTGGGCGTCCAGCCCAAAAGCGTCATCGAGAAACTGGCCGGCCCGATTGTGGCGACCGTGTCCCCGCCCAGCAGGGCTATGCCGAAGGCTTTCTGGTCGGCGCGCAGCCCGTCCACGAAGGTCATCCGCTCGGGCCAGCCGCAGCGGGGCGACCAGTGACAGGCCAGCAAATAGCCGAACGGCTCGGCACCCTTTGCCGCGAGATCGGACAGATTCACCCGCATCAACTTGCGCGCCACTGTGTCCAGGGGGTCGGTGGGAAGGAAATGGACGCCTTCAACGATAGCGTCCTTGGTCAGGACCAGGTCGAACCCGGGACGCGAGGGCACGACGGCGACGTCATCCGCCAGCCCGCGGCCCCATTCCGGGTGGGCGAGCGGCGCGAACAGCCGTCGGATGGTCTCGAACTCGCCGGCGACATCGACCGCGGGCATGGGTTCACCTCAGGCTTTCGGGCGGACGTCCCGGGCGACGCCGTCCAGCGCAGCGTTGACGAATTTCGCCTCGGCGTCGTCGAAGAAGGCCTTGGCCAGTTCGACGTACTCATCAATCACGATCTCGCGTGGCACATCCTGACGGTCGCGCAGCTCCCAGGCCCCGGCCCGCAGCAGGGCGCGCAGGGTCGAATCCAGCCGCTCCAGCCGCCAGTTGGAGGCCAGACGGGCCTTTACCGCCGCGTCGATGTCGCGCTGGCCGCCGACCACACCGCGCACGATTTCTGCGAAATAGTCCTCATCGGCCTCGGCCAGCGGTTCGCCCTCCATGTCGGAGTCGAAGCGGTGGTTCGAGAATTCTGCGATGACCGTGTCCACGCCCTCGCCGGCCAGCTCCATTTGATAGAGCGCCTGGACGGCGGCAAGGCGGGCGACCGTGCGGGCACGCCGCTGACGGCTGGTCAGCTGCGGCTCGGCGCGCTGTTTTTCGGCCTCGGCGAGTTGCTCGAGCACGGACTGGAGGCTGGCGGGTTCGGTCACGCGCCCAGTCCTACGCGCAGCCGCTTGCGCAAGGCAATGAGGTCGAGACAGGCGCGGGCCGCGCCGCCGCCCTTGTCACCCTCACTGACCCGGGCGCGGGCCCAGGCCTGGTCTTCATCCTCGGTGGTCAGGATGCCGTTGCCGATGACCAGCCCCTTCAGGCCGAGGTTGCTCAGGGCTGCCGCCGACTGATCCGAAACGATCTCGAAATGATAGGTCTCGCCGCGGATAACGCAGCCCAGGGCCACATAGCCGTCGTAACGCGGCGCGGTCGGAAACCGGCCGGCCTCCTCGGCCAGGGCAATGGCGGTCGGGACCTCCAGGGCACCGGGCACCGAGACAACGTCGAAATCAGCGCCCCGCGCGCGCAGGGCGTCCTTCGCCCCCTCAAGCAGGGCGTCGGCCAGGTCGTCATAAAAACGCGCCTCAACGATGAGGACGCGCCAGGGATCGCTTACGATTGGTCTTCTCCGTCCATGTCGCGCCAGCCGACGATGCGCAGGCCGTAGCCCTCAAGCGCGGCGGGGTTGGGGCGGGTCGAGCTCATCACGATCATGTCGCGCACGCCGAGATCCAGCAGTATCTGGGCCCCGACGCCGTAGTTGCGAATCGACCGGTCGACGGCCGCGGGTTTCTCGACCCCGGCCAGCCGTTCTGCGAGGCCGTGCAGGTCGGGGTCGCGCAGGAATACGGTGACGCCTGCCCCCGCATGGGCGCTGATCGCCTCGAGGGCTCGGGGCACATAGTTCTGGCGCGCCTCGACATGGCCGAGAATGTCGGCGGCGAAGTCGACCTGGTGCATACGCACCAGCGTCGGCCTGCCCGCTTCGATCTTGCCCTTCACCAGGGCGATGTGTTCGGCCCCCTCAATGGTGTTCCGGTACAGCATCAGACGGAAAGGCCCGCCGTGAATGCTCTCGAACGGCGTGTCCATCACCCGCTCGACATAGCGTTCGGTGCGCCGGCGATAGGCGATCAGGTCGGCGATGGTGCCGATCTTCAGTCCGTGCAGCTGGGCGAAGGCGACCAGATCCGGCATCCGCGCCATGGAGCCGTCGTCGTTCATGATCTCGCAGATAACGCCCGCCGGCGTCAGTCCGGCCATTCGCGAGATGTCGACCGCCGCCTCCGTATGGCCGGTACGGACCAGCACGCCGCCGTCGCGGGCGACAAGCGGAAAGACGTGGCCCGGCGAGACGATGTCGTCGGCGTTCCTGTTCGGATCCACCGCCACCTGAATGGTGCGCGCCCGGTCGGCGGCGCTGATACCGGTCGTCACGCCCTCGCGCGCTGGCGGGCGCGGTCGGCCGTGATGGCGAGGCAGATCAGGCCGCGGGCGTGCCGGGCCATGAAGTTGATCTGGTCCGGCGTGGCGAACTGGGCCGGAATGATGATGTCGCCCTCGTTCTCCCGGTCCTCGGCGTCGACGAGGATGTAGGGCTTGCCGTTGCGGGCGTCCTCGAGGATGTCCTCGATCGGGCTTATCGGGCTGTCGTTCATGTTCGCGGCCAGTTGCATCACGCCGTCTCCTGCCACCGCGCGAGGTATCGCGCCAGCATGTCGATCTCGAGATTGACCGCGTCGCCGGCTTTCAGGTCGCCGAGGGTGGTCGCTTCCCAGGTGTGGGGAATGATGTTCAGGCCGAAGGTCCGGCCCTCGACGGCGTTGACGGTCAGGGAGACGCCGTCGACCGTGATCGAGCCCTTGGCGGCGATATAGCGGTGCAGCGGCGCCGGGGCCTCGATGTCGATGCGGTGCGAGCCGCCCTCGGGCGTGACCGAGACGACCCGGCCGAG
>VFBG01000245.1 GCA_006515835.1 bacterium
CTTCCGCTTTCCCGGGCAGGGTCATGGACAGGCGCGGTTCGGCATCGGCGATGTCCAGCAGACCGATCAGGTCGCGGATTTCGTAATTGGTGAACAGATAGACGCCGCCGCCCAACCCGCCGCCCAGCACCAGCACCAGCAGGCCGGTGAGGAAGGGCTTGAGGTTGAGCGACTTCTTCTGCTGCGGGAAATCGTCAACGGCGATCTCGAACGAAGGCTCCTCGTCCAGTTCGTCGAGGTCGTCGAGATCGTCGTGACGGTCACCGGCCATGGACAACCGGCCTCAGCGAGCGGCCGGACGATAGACCGACAGGCCGCGCAGCAGGTCGAGCGCCCGTGCCAGCTGATAATCCTGGGCGGGATCACCCAGCTTGATGGGCGCCGGAGCCTCGGGCTTGGCGCCCGGAGCCGCCGGCTGGGTGGGAAGCGGCGTGGCGGCGGCCTTGTCCTTTTCCTTCTGCTCCCGCTCCTTCTGGTCCCGGTCCTTCTGCTCCTTGTCCTTGTCGGCATTCTTGCCGCCGTTGGGATTGGGCAGCGCCTTGCGCAGGGACGCCTCGCTGCGGCGTTCGCGCTCGGCCCCGGCGATGGGCTCGATCTTGGACTGGGTGACCTTGATGTCGGGTTCGATGCCGACCGCCTGGATGGAACGGCCCGACGGGGTGTAGTAGCGGGCCGTGGTCAGCCGCATGGAGCCGTGGCCGGGCAGCGGAATCAGGGTCTGGACCGACCCCTTGCCGGACGATCGGGTTCCCATGATGACGGCGCGTTTATGATCTTGCAGGGCGCCGGCAACGATTTCCGAGGCCGAGGCCGAGCCGTCGTTGATCAGCACCACCAGCGGCAATCCCTCGGCGATGTCGCCGGAACGGGCGTTGAAGCGCTGGGTATCCTCGGGCCGGCGCGAGCGGGTGGAAACAATCTCGCCCTTGTCGAGGAAAGCGTCGGAAATCCCCACCGCCTGATCCAGCAGGCCGCCGGGATTGTTGCGCAGATCGATGACGAAACCGGTCGGCGTCTTGCCGATGTCCTTCTTGATCTGGGCCATCAGCCGCTTCAGATCGTCGTTGGTGGTGGCGCTGAACTGCGAGATGCGGATATAGCCGATCTCGCCATGCACCTGGACCTTGACGGTCTGCACCTTGATGACCGCCCGCGTCAGCTTGACGTCGAACGGAGTATCGACACCGCCGCGGCGCACCGTCAGCTTGATGTCGGTATTGGGCGGGCCGCGCATGCGATCCACCGCCTCGGACAGCGACAGGCCCTGGACCGGCTCGCCATCCAGATGGGTGATGAAGTCGCCGGGCTGCATGCCGGCACGGTAGGCGGGGGTGTCGTCGATGGGCGAGACCACCTTGACCCAGCCGCTTTCCATGGACACTTCGAGCCCCAGTCCGCCGAACTCGCCACGGGTCTGGATGTCCATGTCCTTGGAGTTCTTGGGATTGAGATAGGCCGAATGGGGATCGAGCGAGGTCAGCATGCCGCGCTGGCGGAGACGGGCGTAAGAGCCGTTGTCGACAGCAGGGCTAGGGTTCCCGCCGCCATCATTATCTTGCGAATCATCCACTGGCCTTACTTTTTTGTGCCATGAGCCAAGGCAACGGGTTGACCGGCTGGCCGCTGCGGCGCAGCTCGACATAGAGTTTGGGTTTGGCGTCATCCTGCCCCATGACGCCGACGGGCTCCCCCGCGGTGAGTCTCTGGCCGACCTGACAATCGACCTGGGCCATCCCCGCGAGCAGCGTATGATAGCCCTCGCTGTGTTCGATGATCAAGAGCAGGCCATAGCCCCGGAACGGACCGGCGAACACCACCTGCCCCTCGAAGGGAGCGATGACCTGGGCCGCCTTGCGGGTCAGGATCGAAATGCCCTTGGTGATATGGCCGACATCGTTGGT
>VFBG01000086.1 GCA_006515835.1 bacterium
CTCCTGGGCCCGGCGCTTGCCGGCCCGGTCCTCGGCCACATTGGCCAGCAGGGAGAAGGCCGCGAAGCCGTGGGCGAGGCCGACGGCGTCATCGAGCGAGAGCTCAGCCAGCAGGGCCTCGAGCCGGGAGGCGTCGGTGGAGGCCGGATCCCGGTGATAAGCCACCGAGGCCTGCCGCACCGCCTCGATCCGGTCGTACAGATCCTGCCCGCCCTCGGCGCGAATGACCTCGCCCAGCAGACCGCCCAGCAGGCGGACCTCATCGCGCAGGCGGTCGTCAGCAGCAGGGCTCATGGCGTCGTCTTTCAGCGGGGAGGCTGGAAGCGGCACCGTATCAGGGGTGAAAGGGCTGGCCATCGCAAAGGTTACGCTGAAACGCGATGTGTGATGCGCGTGGCGTCAGACGGATAATCTCCGGGCGAGTCGACAAACCGCCCCTTTTCCCTCATAAGCCGCCGCTTCCGACGCAAGTGAACCTCGCGTCTCCACCTGCACGACACCCGTTTCGATGGGACGAGGCAGGCGAGAACCCTCCGCCGACGTGATCGTCGCCGGAGGCTGTTGTCGTATGGAGCCGTTTCACCCGTCGCAACGAGGTAGTGAATGTTCGAGGCTCTGAACGAGCGGCTGACAGGCGTCTTCGACCGGATCACCGGGCGCGGCGCCCTGTCCGAAAAGGACGTCTCCGAGGCGATGCGCGAAGTTCGCGTGGCGCTGCTCGAGGCCGACGTCGCCCTGCCCGTCGTCAAGGACTTCATCGCCTTCGCCACCGAACGCGCCACGGGCGAGGACGTCATCCGTTCGGTCAAGCCGGCCGATCAGGTGGTCAAGATCGTCTATGACGGCCTGGTCGAGATGCTGGGCGGCGATGAGCCGACCCCGATCAATCTGAACGCCACACCGCCCGCCGTCATCCTGATGGCCGGCCTGCAGGGCTCGGGCAAGACGACGACCTCGGCCAAGCTGGCCCTTCGTCTCACGAAGTTCGATCGCAAGAAGGTCATGATGGCCTCGCTGGACACGCGTCGTCCGGCGGCCATGGAACAGCTGCAGACCCTCGGCAAGCAGATCGAGGTCGCCACCCTGCCGATCGTGGCCGGCGAGTCGCCGATCCAGATCACCAAACGCGCGCTGCAGTCCGCCAAACTGCAGGGCTTCGACGTCCTGATCCTCGACACCGCCGGCCGGATCACGCTGGACGAGGCCCTGATGGCCGAGGTGGCAGAAGTCGCCGCGGTCTCCAAACCCGTCGAGACCCTGCTGGTCGCCGACAGTCTGACCGGCCAGGACGCGGTGCGCACCGCCAAGGCCTTCCACGACCGCCTGCCCCTGACCGGCCTCGTTCTGACCCGTGCCGACGGCGACGGGCGCGGCGGGGCCATGCTGTCGATGCGCGCCGTCACCGGCCTGCCGATCAAATACATCGGCGCGGGCGAGAAGGTCGACGCTCTGGAAGTGTTCGACGCCCGCCGCGTCGCCGGCCGCATCCTGGGTCAGGGGGACATCGTCGCCCTGGTCGAGAAGGCGTCGCAGGAGCTGGACCAGTCCAAGGCCGAGGCCATGGCCCGCAAACTGGCCAAGGGCCAGTTCGACCTGAACGACCTCGCCGGCCAGCTGCAGCAGATGAAGCGGATGGGCGGTCTTCAGGGCATCATGGGCATGCTGCCCGGCGTGGCCAAGATGAAGAACCAGATGGCCGAAAGCGGCGTCGACGATCGGATGATCGCCCGCCAGGAAGCCATCATCTCCTCGATGACCAAGGCCGAGCGCAAGAAGCCCGACCTGCTCAACGCCAGCCGCAAGAAGCGCGTCGCCGCCGGCGCCGGCGTCGAGGTCCAGGACATCAACCGCCTGCTCAAACAGCACCGCCAGATGGCCGACATGGTGAAGTCCATGTCGCGCGGCGGCGGCAAGGGCATGAAGCAGATGGCCGCCATGATGGGCGGTCTCGGCGGCGGTATGGGCGGCGGCCCCGACATGGCCCGCCTCAAGGCGATGGGGGGCGGCCGCATGCCCGAGCCCAGCGCCGACGAAATGAAAGCCCTTCAGGACCGCCTTGCGGGTCTGGGCGGCGGACAACTTCCGGGGGGCCTTCCCGGTCTTCCGGGCTTCCCTCCCAAGAAATAATCCGACTTAACGAAAGAGACTGAAAATGCTGAAGATTCGTCTGGCCCGCGGCGGCGCCAAGAAGCGCCCCTACTACTACATCGTCGTTGCCGACAGCCACTCGCCGCGTGATGGCAAGTTCATTGAGCGGGTCGGCACCTACAACCCGATGCTGCCGCGCGACGGCGAGCAGAAGCGCGTCACCCTGAAGACCGACCGGATCGCCGAATGGCTCGGCAAGGGCGCCCAGCCCACCGACCGCGTCGCGCGCTTCCTGAGCCAGGACGAAGCCCTGGCCGGCAAGGTCAAGTGGACCCAGTCGAACAACCCGAAGAAGGCCGAGCCGGGCAAGAAGGCCCAGGAACGCGCCGCCGAGCGCGCCCAGCGCGAAGCCGACCGCGCCGAGGCCGAAGCCGCCGCCAAGATCGAGGCCGCTGAAGCCGCCGTCCGCGCCAAGGAAGAAGCGGCCGCCGCCGCTGAAGCCGCCAAGAACGCGCCGCCGGCTCCCGAGCCCGAAGCCGTCGCTGAAGAAGCCCCGGCCGCTGAAGCTGAAGCCGTGACGGAAGAGGCTCCGGCCGAAGCCGCCGCCGAGGAAGCTCCGGCCGCCGAAGCGACCGAAGATAAGACCGAGGCCTAAGCCTCATCCGCTCACCCCGGCGAAGGCCGGGGCCCAGATGACAGAAAGCAGTGCTCGACGTTCGGGCGCTGCTTTTCTGCTATCTGGCGGCGGCGTTCGGATCTGGGTCCCGGCCTTCGCCGGGATGAGCGGAGTTTTCGATGACTCAGGACAGCAAACTCATCCTCGTCGGCCAGGTCGCCGGCGGGTTCGGGGTCAAGGGCGAGATACGGGTGACGGCCTACACCGCCGAGCCGAAGACCCTGCTGTCGTATGGCGTCCTGCTGCGCGCCGACGGTTCGACCGGCCTGACCCTGACCGGCGGGCGGGCGGAGAAGTCGGCTGTCGTGGGTCGGGCGAAGGAGATCGCCACCAAGGAAGAGGCCGACGCCCTCCGTGGCCTCAAGCTCTACATCCCGCGCGACAAACTGCCCGAGCCGGATGAGGACGAATTCTACCTGACCGATCTGGTCGGCCTCGAAGCGCGCGATCCCGACGGCCTGATCCTCGGGACCGTGAAGTCCGTGCAGAATTTCGGTGCCGACGACATGCTGGAGATCGCCCCGGCCCAGGGCGGCCCGACCTGGTACCTGCCCTTCACGCGAGACGCCGTGCCCGACCTGCACATCGCCGACGGCTGGCTGCTGGTCGTCAAACCGGTTGAGATCGGCGAGCGCGAGCCGGACTAGGCTTCCTCGTCCGCCGCCATGCCCATCATATGGAAGCCGGCGTCGACGTGGATGACCTCGCCGGTGGTCGAGAAGCCGAGGTCGGAGCACAGCCACAGGGCCGCTCCGGCGACGCCCTCCATCGAGGTGTCCTCCTTCATCGCCGACATGGCCCGGCCCTGGCTGATCATGCCGCGGCCGCCCGAGATGCCGGCCAGCGACAGGGTGCGCATGGCGCCGGCCGAGATGGCGTTGCAGCGAATGCCGCGCGGGCCCAGGTCACGGGCGATGTAGCGGGTCGCCGCCTCCAGCGCCGCCTTGGCCACGCCCATGGTGTTGTAGTTGGGGATGGCCCGTTCCGAGCCGAGATAGGTCATGGTCACCAGCGAGCCGCCGTTGGGCATCAGCTTCGACGCGCGTCTGGCGACGTCGACGAAGCTGAAGGCCGAGATGTTCATGGCCAGCAGGAAGCTGTCGCGGCTGGTGTTGTCGACGAAGGAGCCCTTGAGCTCGTCCTTGTTGGCGAAGGCCACCGAATGGACCACGAAATCGATCGTGCCGAAGGCCTTTTCCAGCTCGGCGAAGGCCTGGTCCATGGAGGCGTCGTCGGTGACGTCGGCCTGGATCAGCAGTTTGGCGCCGACGCTCTCGGCCAGCGGGCGCACGCGGCGCTCCAGCCCCTCGCCGAGGTAGGTGAAGGCCAGTTCGGCGCCCTGGGCCGCCAGCTGGGAGGCGATGCCCCAGGCGATGGAGTTCGAATTCGCGACCCCCATGATCAGGCCCTTCTTGCCCTTCATGAGTTCGCCGGTGGGCATGTTCCAGCCGCTCTCGCTCGCCATGGGTCGTCTCCATTCTGGGGCCTAACGCTCGCAACGCGGTTGCTCGCTGCATGAGGCCGGTCTGACTGGCCTGACGGTCGCGAGGCGGTCGCGAACGGTTTGAGGCCTTACCGGGAGGGTTAGCAGCGCCCGGCTTTGGGGGGAAGCGTCAGCCCGCCTCCGCCTCGCGCCGGCGGGCCAGCCGCTGAAGCAGGGGTGCGGCGGTGACGCCGTGGACGAGGATCGAGACGAGGATGATGAAGCCGACGATGGCCCACAGCCTTTCACTGTCGCCGAAATCGCCGTGGTTGAGGCCGTAGGCGACATAATAGACCGAGCCGACGCCGCGGATGCCGAGGAAGGCGAGCAGCAGCCGCTCGCGCATTGGCTGGCCGGATCCGGTCATGGCGATCAGCCCGGCGACGGGCCGCACCACAAACACCACGGCCAGGCCGATCAGGGCGTCGATCCAGGTCAGGCTGGCCAGCAGGCCGTTGGCAAGCGCACCCCCGAACAGGACCAGCAGCAGCATCATCAACAGGCGTTCGATCTGGTCGGAGAAGTCGTGCATCTCCTGATGGATCTCGTGATCACGCTCGGCCGCGCGGATCGTCAGGGCGCAGACGAAGACGGCGAGGAAGCCGTAGCCATGCGCCAGCTCAGCGGCCGAATAGGCGACCAGGGTGGCGGCCAGGGCGACCAGGCCGTCGCCGAAACGGGTCCCGCCGCCACGAAAGATCAGCCGGGCGAAAACGAGACCGCTCAGCACGCCGACGCCCACGCCAGCCAGCAGTTTCCAGCCCACCTTGATGGTGAACCAGTCCGTCAGACCACCGGTCGTGGCCAGCCCGCCGGCCGCCGCCAGTATGGCCAGATGGACGAAGGGGAAGGCCAGGGCATCGTTGAGTCCTGCTTCCGACGTCAGGCCGAAACGCACCTCGTCTTCGTCGCCGGATTTCGGCGGCCCGACCTGGACATCGGCGGCCAGAACGGGGTCGGTCGGAGCCATGGCGGCACCCAGCAGCATGGCCATGGCGAGGCTGAAGCCCAGGCCGGCGACGCCCAGCCACGCCACGGCGATGATGGTCAGGGGCATGGCTATGGCCAGCAGCCGCCAGGTCGAGGCCCACCGCCGCCAGCCCAATGGCCGGTCGAGCTTCAGCCCCGCGCCCATCAGGCTGATGATGACCACCAGTTCAGTCAGCCGCTCGGTCGCCGTGTCCCAGGTCCGGGGGTCCGGATTGAACGACAGCAGGCCGGTGCTGAACACGACGACCCCAAGGGCCACGCACAGGATGGCGAGAGTCAGCGGAAGCCGCTTCAGCCCCACCGGTGCCCAGGCAACCAGCAGGATCACGGCTCCGAGGCCGAGCAGGAACAGGATGTAGGGGTCGAGGGTCAGGGGCGGTCCTATCCGGCGGGCGGACCCTTCCTAGCGCGCCGGGAGCCGGTTGGCTCCCGGGTTCAGACCTTCGACAGGATCAGCGTCCCGTTTGTCCCACCGAAGCCGAAGGAGTTGGACATGACGTACTTCAGCTCGCCGTCGTGGCGTTTGCGCAGGATCGGCATGCCCTCGAACTCGGGGTCGAGGTTTTCGATGTGGGCGCTCTCGGCAGCGAAGCCGTGCTTCATCATCAGCAGGCAGTAGATGGCTTCCTGGGCGCCCGCAGCCCCAAGGGAGTGGCCCGTCAGCGACTTGGTCGAGGAGATCATCGGCATCTGGTCGCCGAAGACGTTGCGGACCGCCCCCATCTCCTTGGAATCGCCCACCGGCGTCGAGGTGCCGTGCGGGTTGAGGTAGTCGATCTTCGGATTGCCGGCCATTTCGAGCGCGATCTTCATGCAGCGCTCGGCGCCCTCGCCCGAGGGGGCGACCATGTCGTAGCCGTCGGAGTTGGCACCGTAGCCGGTGACGTCGGCATAGATGGTCGCGCCGCGGGCCACGGCCCGCTCATATTCTTCCAGCACCACGATGCCGGCGCCGCCGGCGATGACGAAGCCGTCGCGGTCCTTGTCGTAGGCGCGGCTGGCG
>VFBG01000087.1:0-13151 GCA_006515835.1 bacterium
CAAGGCCATCGCGGGGAGCGGCCGCCGGCCGGCGCGGACCATCCGCGTCGTCCTGTACGGCTCGGAAGAGGTGGCCCAGCCGACCGACACGGGCAACGGCGGCGGCGCCTATCTGCGCGGCATCGGCGCGGCGGTGGAGCAGCACATCATCGCCGGCGAGAGCGATTTCGGTGCCGACCGGGTCTATGCGCTGGGCCTACCGCCCGGCGCGCAGGGCACCGACTTCGCCCGGGCGGCGGCGCGGGTGCTCTATCCGATCGGCGTCCTGCCCTCGCCCCAGCCCGAGCTGCACGGCGGGGCCGACATCGGTCCGCTGGCCGGCGCGGGCGTTCCGGTGTTCGGCCTGAACCAGGACGGCACCCGCTATTTCGACCTGCACCACACGGCCGACGACACACTGGACAAGGTCGATCCGGCCCAGATGAGCCAGAACGTGGCGGCCTGGGCGGCGCTGGTGTGGCTGATCGCGGATTCAGACGTGAACTTCCGGGCCATGCGGCCGGCGGAAGCGGCGGCGCACTGACCGCATGGCCGAACGCGGCGGCCGCTGCTAGATCAGCCGCAGCCGCGAGCGTGGCGAAACTGGTAGACGCAACAGACTTAAAATCTGTCGACTTCGGTCATGCGGGTTCGACCCCCGCCGCTCGCACCAAGGCCCGCAGGCTTCACGGTTTGACACTGTCTGCCGCCTCGGGCGTTTTCTCCCTGAACAAGAGGAGAAGCGTCATGAGTTATATCGATGGGTTCGTGGTCGCCGTCCCGGCCGGGAACAAGGCGGCCTACAAGGCCATGGCCGAAGAGACCATGGTCCTGTTCAGGGAGTTCGGTGCGACCCGCGTGGTCGAGTGCTGGGGCGACGACGTGCCGGACGGGAAGGTCACCGACTTCAGGAGCGCGGTGAAGGCGGAGGGCGATGAGGTTGTCGTCTTCTCGTGGGTCGAGTGGCCGGACAAGGCCACGCGGGACGCCGGCCAGAAGAAGATGATGGAGGACCCCCGCCTGGCGGGCATGACCGACATGCCGTTCGACGGGAAGCGGATGATCTACGGCGGATTCGCGGTCATGCTGGACGGCTGACGTATCAGCGCTTCTTGCCCAGCTCCGCCGCGATGTCCTTGACGTTGCGACCGGCCTTGCGATGGGCGGCGGTCAGCTGGTCGCGGGTCACGCCCCAGCGCTTCATCCAGTGTTCGACGGCCTGACGTTCGGACAGGTCCAGGCGGTCCTTGTCGATGAAGCCGCGCTTGTCTTTCAGGCCCGCCATGGTCCGCTCCATTGTTCGGCCTGAGGTAGCGCGAAACGCGGCGGGGCGCGACGGGGCGGCGTAACTTCGTGTTTCGTGCAAAGAACCGCCCTTAACCCGGCGCGGTTTCCTAGGCACAAGGGGGAAACCCCTCCGATCGCATGGATATTCGATGAAAAGAGCCCGGCGCGCCCGCATCGTCGCGACCCTGGGACCCGCCAGCCGGGCGCCCGGCATGGTCAAGGCCCTGGCCCAGGCCGGGGTCGACGTCTTCCGTCTGAATTTCAGCCACGGTTCGCATGAGGATCACGCGGCGGCGCTGAAGGCGGTGCGCGGGGCCGAGCTGGCGCTGAAACGGCCGCTGGGCGTGCTTGCCGACTTGCAGGGGCCGAAGCTGCGGCTGGGCCGGTTCGCGGATGTCGAGATCGACATCAAGCCGGGCCACAAGATGCGGTTCGACCTCGACCCGACGCCCGGCGATGCGACGCGGGTGCAGATGCCGCATCCCGAAATCTTCCGGGCCCTGCGCACCGGCATGCTGCTGCTGCTCGACGACGGGCGGGTGCGTCTGCGGGTCAATGACCGGGCGGACGACTGGGCGGATGTGACGGTCGAGAGCGGCTCCAAACTGTCGGACCGCAAGGGCGTGGCCGTGCCCGAGGCGGTGGTGCCGGTCTCGGCCCTGACGCCCAAGGACCGCGAGGACCTCGCCTTCGCCCTGCGCATCGGTGTCGACTGGGTGGCGCTGAGCTTCGTCCAGAAGGCCGAGGACATGGCCGAGCTGAAGCAGATCGTGAAGGGCCGGGCCGCCTGTCTGGCCAAGATCGAGAAGCCCCAGGCGCTGCTCGAGCTGGAGAGCATCCTCGACTACTGCGACGGTGTCATGGTCGCGCGCGGCGACCTGGGCGTTGAGCTGGAGCCCGAAGAGGTGCCGGTCGCCCAGAAGCAGATCATCCGCGCGGCCCGCCAGCGCGGCGTGCCGGTGATCGTGGCGACCCAGATGCTGGAAAGCATGACCGCCTCGCCGGCCCCCACGCGGGCCGAGGCGTCTGACGTAGCCAACGCCGCCTATGAGGGCGCCGACGCGCTGATGCTGTCGGCCGAGACGGCGTCCGGCGACTATCCGCTGGAGTCTGTGGGCGTGATGAGCCGGATCATCGAACGGGTCGAGAAGGACCCGATGTGGCCCAGCCTGATGGACGCCGAGCACGCCGGCATGGACGACATCGACGCGGACGCCCTTGTCGCCGCGGCGCGCAAGGCGGCTGAGGCCCAGTCGACGGCCTGTATCGTGGTCTTCACCACCCTGGGCGGGACGGCGCGGCGGATGGCACGCGAGCGTCCCCTGCAGCCCGTACTGGCCCTGACGCCGAATGCCGACACGGCCCGGCGTCTGGCGCTGGTGTGGGGGCTGGAAACCCGGCTGGGCAAGGAGCCGACCTCGCTGGAGGACGTCACCGAGGACGCCGTCAACAGCGCGGTCGAGTACGACATGGCCCAGCCGGGCCAGCGCATACTTATCCTGGCCGGAACGCCCTTCGGCGCGCCGGGGGCTGCGAATCTGTTGCGACTGGCCCATGCTCCCGCAAAGGGACGCAAATAGCGTCTGATCCCTTCCGGTCGGCATGATCAAATATATCGGCTCCAAGCGCGCCTTGCTGACCCAGATCGCGACCGCGATCCGGGGCCAGCTGCCGGACGGCGGGACAGTCTGTGATCTGTTCTCCGGAAGCGCGCGCGTCGGCCATGCCCTGAAAGGGGCGGGCTTCCGGGTCTGGTCGAACGACCACAATGCCTATGCCCATACGCTGGCCACCGCCTATGTGCAGGCGGACCGGGAGCGTTGGCTGGAGAAGGCGGAGGCCGTGCTGGCCGAGCTGCGGACGGTGACGCCTGAGGCCGGCTGGTTCACCAAGACCTTCTGCGAGGACGCCCGCTATTTCACGCCGGGCAACGGTGCCGTCATCGACGCCATGCGCGACCGGATCGCGACCATGTCGCTGGAGCCAGAGCTGGAGGCGATCGCGTTGGTCAGCCTGATGGAGGCGGCCGACCGCGTGGATTCCACGGCCGGTCTGCAGATGGCCTATATGAAGCAATGGGCGGCGCGGGCGCTGAAGCCGCTGGAGTTACGGATGCTCGACATCCTGCCCGGCGTGGCGGGCGGACCGTGCCGGGCGACGCGAGCCGACGCGGTGGCGCTGGCCCCTGAAGTCGAGGCCGATCTGGTCTATCTGGACCCCCCGTACAACCAGCACTCCTACCTCGGCAACTATCACTGCTGGGAGAGTCTGGTGCTTTGGGACAAGCCCGAGACCTATGGCATCGCCAACAAACGGGTCGATGTCAGGACTCGAAAGAGCCCCTTCAACAGCCGGCCCGGCATTGCGCCTGCATTGAAGGCCGTGATCGAGGGGCTGAAGGCCCCGAACCTGATCGTCTCGTTCAACGATGAGGGCTATCTGGGCCGCGAACAGCTGGTCAGCATGCTTTCGGGCCGTGGCGACGTGCAAGTGATTGAGATCGCCCGCCCACGCTACGTCGGTGCACGAATCGGGATCCACAACCCGAAGGGCGAAAAGGTCGGGGCGGTCGGCCGGCTGCGAAACGTCGAATATCTGTTCGTGGTCAGCCAACGGCCGGTCAGCCTGGCGGATGCCGCATAGGGCGACGGAACACTCGTTTGACATCGCCGTTATTCGGGCATGGAAATGTCGACCATGAGCTCCGCCCGTCGTCTTGAAGGCGTCCGCGCCTATGGCCGCGCCGCCGATGCGTTCGAAACCGTGGCCTGGCGACCGCCGTCAGCTGCCCGGTTCGATACGCGCGTGGCCAATGATCCGGTCGTCGAGGAGCCCACGCTGCAGGAACTGATCGCCGGCATGCCTGGCTGGGTGACGGTCGTCGCCGGCGGGGTGGTCGCGGCACTGATGGGCGCGCTGGTCGGCGGGATGCTGGCCCTCTAGGCTTCCAGCAACGCCCGGATCGGCGCCCAGCTGCGACGGTGGGCCGGGCAGGGGCCAAGGGCCTTCAGCGCTGCGGAATGGATCGGGGCGTTGTAGCCCTTGTGGCCTGAGAAGCCGTAACCCGGGTATTGTGCATCCAGCTCGACCATCAACCGGTCGCGCGCCGTCTTGGCGAGGATGGAGGCAGCGGCGATCGACAGGGACAGGCTGTCGCCCTTGACTACGGTCTGGATCGGGCAGGGCAGTTTGAACTTGTAGTTCCCGTCGACCAGCGCCGCGACGGGCTTGATCGCCAGCGCCTCGATCGCGCGGCGCATGGCCAGGCCGGTGGCGTGCAAGATGTTGAGTCGGTCGATCTCCTCGACGGAGGCGAAGCCGACGCCCCAGGCGAGGGCGCGGGCCTTGATCTCGATTTCCAGCGCCTCGCGCCGGGCATGGGTCAGGGCCTTGGAGTCGTCGATACCGGCGGGAAGGTCGTCGGGATTGAGGATCACCGCGCCGGCCGAGACCGGCCCGGCCCAAGGCCCGCGGCCCGCCTCGTCGACGCCGCAGACGGGGCCGCCGGCGCTTTCGATCAGCAGGATTTCGAGCGTCAGCGTCGGGAAGGCGCGCGAAAGTTTTGCCTTTGCGGGGGATTTCGCCGGAATTTTCACGCCCTGGCCATCGCACGAACCTGCCGGTGCCGGAAGCATTCGACGCCGTGATCGTTGACCATGCCTACCGCCTGCATGAAGGCGTAGACAATCACCGGGCCGACGAAGGTAAAGCCACGCTTCTTCAGCGCCTTCGACATGGCTTCGGATTCCGGCGTGGCCACGGGTCGGGCGCCGCCGTCGGTCCAGGCGTTCTGGATCGGGGTGCCGCCGACGAAGGACCAGAGCCATTCGGAGAAGTCCTCTCCGCCTTCGCGCATTTCCAGCCAGATCTTCGCGCCCTTGATGGCGCTGTTGATCTTGGCCCGTGAGCGGATGATGCGGGCGTCCGCCAGCAACCGTTCGATGTCGGCCTCGCCGTAGCGGGCGATGATCTCGGGGTCGAAGCCGTCGAAGGCGTCTCGCATGCCCTCGCGCTTTCGCAGGATGGTGATCCAGGCCAGGCCGGCCTGGAAGCCGTCCAGCAACAGCTTCTCCCACAGGGCGCGGGCGTCGTACTCGGGCACGCCCCACTCCTCGTCGTGGTAGGCGACATAGAGGGGATCGGTCCCGCACCAGGCGCAGCGGTGGAGTGAGTCGGCCATGGGCGCAGGGTAGCGGATCAGGCGCAAAAAAGGGCCGCGTCCCGGAGGACGCGGCCCTGATCTTCGTCCAGCTTCAGGATCAGCCGGCGGTGTAGCGGTATTCGGTGATCTGGCAGACGTTGATCCGATAACGGATCAGCTCATCGCCATCAGCGAAGCGGGCCTTGAAGTCATAGATGCAGGCGCCGGTGCCGTCGTCGATATTGATCCGGACCCGGGCGCCGTTGGGCAGCACGTCCTGACCGAGAATGTCTTCCTGCCAGTCGGCCTCGCCCGAGTTCGAGGCGTAGAAATGGGTCATGGTGACGCCGGTGGCGTTAATGATCGTGACGCGGCGGTCCTGACCGTCGTTGGATTGGAAGCCCATCGTCCCGAAGGCGACGGCGGAAATTGCGGCCGCCAGTACGGCGCGGCGTGCGAAAGCCTTGAACATTTTTCGCGCCCCCTGCGCCCATTCGGCGTATCACTGATGGGTGAACCTCGTCGAGAAGGTATCGCGAAAATTCATTAGATGCTGAATTGCTGCAATATCGCCGTCAGCCCAGCTCCGCGAACGCTCGCACTGGAAACGTGCCGAAGGCCTTCACCTTCGGCGGGGCCGCCGTGAACCGGAACCCTTGATCGGGCAGCAGTTCCAGACCCCGCATGTGTTCGCAGATCGGAATGCCTGCGCCGAGCAGCAGGGTGTGCGCCGGCCGTGCGCGTGTGCGGGTGTCGTCGATATTGTGGGAGTCGATGCCCACGAGCGCCGCGCCTGCCTGGACCAGAAAGGCGGCGGCCGCTTCGGTCAGGAAGGGATGGTCCTCGAAATAGACGTCGGTGCGCCAGTGCCGGGCCCAGCCTGTATGAACCAGCACGGCCTTGCCGCGCACATCGAGCCCGGTGAACCGGTCGGCGTCTATCGCCTGAATGTCGGGCACGTGGACGACCAGACCGGGCAGGGCGGCGACGCGATCCAGACCAACGTCGCTCAGGTCCTCGCCATCGGCGTATCGGTGGTAGGGCGTGTCCAGGTAGGTGCCGGTGTTGCCGACCATTTCTATCCGCCCGATCTGGAATTCGGTTCCGGGGTCATAGTTGGCGCGCGACGCCTCGCGACTCAGGTGGTCGCAAACCAGGGGCGCGGGCAGACCCTTGTAGGTGACCATGCCGGCCTCGATGGTGTGGCTGAGGTCGATCAGGCGGGGGCGGGAGTTGGGCATCCAGGCATTCTGGCCGCTTCCGACGTTTTTGTCGCGGTGCGCCTAGGGCTCGGGTGACGGGTTGGACGGCGCTCCCACAATCGCGGTAACGCTGTTGTCGGCGGCGCTCGATCCGCCGCGCTACCGGGGGAGACGCGCCGATGAAATCCGTGCCGTTCTGTCTGGCGGGCCTGCTGCTGACCGCGTCGCCTGCTGCGGCCCAGTCTGCGCCGTCGCCCGCCTACGCCCTGGTGCCGGGCCATGCACGGGATGGGGTGTGCGAAATCCGGCCCGATGCCCCCTATGTCAATCCCAGACTGCCGCTGGGCCGGGCGGCATATGCCCATCGCCCCGCCTGCCGTACGACCTGGGCTCCCGGGCCTGCGGGGCCGGGTGTTTATGTCCAGGGGGCGCCGGTCGAGGTCGAAGGTCGGCGGAAGCTCCGACGGAAGCCCTGGACGGAACAGCTATCGCGGTCGGATTGCGCTGAAACAAGGCGGCGGCGCGCCCTCGGTGCCAGTCTGCGCCGATGCTCTCACGGCTCCCGTCCCAAGCCAGGCTGAAGACCTGCCGGGTCACCCCTGACCGGCGGACGGGCAGCTATCGCGGACCCAACGCCGCGATCCGTCGCCGGCCGGTGCGTCCGGTCCCCGAATGACGGCTCTCCAGCTTCTCGGCTACATCGGTTGGGCGGCGCTGATTCAGCTTGTTGTCTGGGGGACTCTGGGGTTCTGGCTTACCGCCCGTCGGGCTCTCAGGCAGAAGGTGCCCGATCCCGCCGCGGCAGCGCCCTGGCGCGAGTTTCGGGTTGTGCGCCGCGTACTGGAAGACCCGGACGGGACCCAGTGCTCGTTTCATCTTGCCGCGGTTGACGGTCGGCCCTTGCCTGATTTCCGGCCCGGTCAGTTTCTGACGGTGGCTGTGACCGTCGCCGGCACTGCGCGTCCCGTCGTGCGGTGCTATTCCCTGTCTGATCGGCCGGAACCGGATCGCTACCGGATCACGATCAAGCGCGTTCCGTTCCCGACGGGGTGCCCGGAGCTGCCGCCGGGCCTCTGCTCGGCGTATTTCCATGACCATGTCCAGGTCGGCGACACGGTGCGGGTCCGCGGTCCGTCGGGGGCCTTCCATCTCGATCCTGACTCCGATCTGCCGGTCGTCATGATCGCTGGCGGTATCGGCATCACACCGATGGTCAGCATGCTTCACTGGCTGGCCCGCGTCGCGCCGGAACGCAGTGTCCATCTCGTGTACGCTGTCCAGAACAGCGGCGTGCATGCCTTCCGGCTCGAACTGCAGACGTTGTTTCAGGCCCGTCGGGCCTTCCGTCAGACCGTTGTCTACAGTGCTCCCGGTCCGGCAGATGTGCTCGGCGGGGATCATGACCGCGAGGGTTACGTCGACCTTGAGCTGGTGGAGCCGATCCTGGCGGCGATGGGCCGCTGCGCCGTCTACGTCTGCGGGCCGCCGCGAATGATGGAGACACTGGTCCCGGCCCTCCGTCTTGCCGGGGTGGACGAGGCCGATCTGCACTATGAGGCCTTCGGCCCGGCTTCCGTTCCACGCCCGGCCGGTCCGCCGTCCGACCCGGTCAAAGATTCGGATATCGCCTTTCCGATCCACTTCCTGCGGTCCGGGCGGACACTGGAATGGAGTGGCCAGAACGAAAGCCTGCTGGACTTTGCCGAGGGCAACGGCGTCGCCATCGATTCCGGCTGCCGGTCCGGTCAGTGCGGCAGCTGCGAGACACGGCTGGTCTCGGGCCGCATTCGCTACAGCCAGAGTCCCGACTGGGACGTGGCGCCCGGGCACTGCCTGCCCTGCATCTGCATCCCGACCTCGCCCGTGGAGCTCGACGCATGACTGGCTGGCGCGCCCATCTGGTCAGCCGCGAGGTGCTGCCCTTCTACCTTTCACTGCTCATGCTGGGCGGCGGAGCTCTCGCGCTGGACGCCATTCTGCATCTTCTGCACGTGGTGTGGATTGGTCGCTGGCTGGGCATCCCGGGGACGCTGCTGATCATCGGATCCTTCGGCTACTCCCTGGCCCGAAGGAAATGGATCAAGGTCGCGGCCCCGGCCGGGCTGATGCGTCTGCACGAGCGGATGGCGTGGGCAGGGTCGCTGCTGATTCTGGTGCACGCTGGCATTCACTTCAACGCCATCCTCGCCTGGCTGGCCGTCTGGGCCATGCTGATCAACATCGCCAGCGGACTTACCGGGAAATTCCTGATGAAGCGGGCCCGGGTGCGGCTCGAAGAGACGCGGGCCCGGCTGCGGACCCAGGGGATGTCAGAGGCAGCGCTTGAGGAAAGTCTTCACTGGGACAGCCTGACTTTTGACGTCGTCCGCCGGTGGCGCGCCGTCCACTATCCGGTGAGCCTGGCCTTCGGTGTCCTTGCACTGGCCCATATCTTGGCGGTCTTCTGGCATTGGAGATGGCGATGACGAGGCCCTGGATTCTGGCCATCATCGCCGCCAATCTGGCCGTTCTGATCGCTCTCATTTTCCTCTATCCGGGGCCCATGCTGAGCCCCGGCCGGATGTCGCCGGGCCATTCGAAGCCACTCGTCGCCTGCGCCGACTGCCACCTGCCGTTCCGCGGCGCTGCGGCTGAAAAATGCACGACGTGTCATGCCGTGGCGACCATAGGGCTGAAGACCAGCCTGGGTGTCCCTCTGGTGAAAACACGTCCTGGCCCACCGTTCCACCAGGCACTGAACACCAGCAACTGTCTGGCCTGTCACACCGTGCATGCCGCACCGCGGTTCAGCCATCTGTCAGGCCCGCGTTTTTCCCACGACCTCCTTGGGGCGGAGACCCTGGCGCGCTGTGCGACCTGCCATGTCGCGCCGGCCAACGCCCTGCATCGCGGCGTGCAGGGTCAGTGTTCGTCCTGCCACACGCCAAAGGCCTGGACTCCGGCAACCTTCGATCATCAGCGGTTCTTCCCGCTGTCGGGGCCGCACAACGTGCAATGCGCCACCTGCCACACCGGCGGAGATTTCACCCGCTACACCTGCTTCAGCTGCCATGAACACCGTCCCGATCAGGTTCTGGCCGAGCATCGGGAAGAGGGAATCCGCGATATCCGTGACTGCGCCCGCTGCCATCGGAGTGGACGCTCGGAGGAGGGCGAGGACGACGACTGACCTCAGGGCGTCCTACGTTACCGGCTCAGCCATCCAGGCGGGCCGTCGGATCTCGACGGCCCGCCCGTCGACGGTCAGGTCGCCGTCCAGCCGGTCGAGGCGGACAGTCGCCATGGCCCCGCCGTCCCTGCCGCTCAAAACCTCGCCTGCCCGCAGTTCGCCGTTCAATACCTCTGCGCCGAACGGCGGGGGCGGACCGTCGAAGGCGATCGGCAGCATGCGGTTCTTGATGCTGCCTCGGCGCTTCATGCGTGACGTGGTCTCCTGCCCGACGAAGCAGCCTTTCCGGAAGTCGATGCCGTTCAGCAGGTCGACATTGGCTTCGATCGGGTAGGTCTTGTCATAGGGGGCGTCGGCGGCGGAATCCGGCACGCCGACGGCCAGTCGATGCGCCTGCCAGTCGTCCTCTGTCGAACAGACCACCGGCTCCCCGCCGACGCCGCGTCCGCCGAGGTCGGTAACCCGCGGGTCGGCGACGAAGCCGTTCGGCAGATCGCCGTCCCAAGATGCGAACACGGGCCGGTCGTCAGCCTCGACTGTGACCTGCGCCCGGAGCCTGTACAGGGTCAGCCGTTGCAACAAGGCGTCGCGGCGGTCGGCGGCGACGTCGAGCACGACCGCGTCCGTTACGCCCCACAAGAAAAGGTCGAACAGGAGCCGTCCCGGCGGCGACAGCAGGGCGCCGAAGCGCAGCTCGCCCGACGCCAGGGTCTCGATGTCCTGGGTCAGGAGATTGTGCAGGAAGGGGCGGGCTTCGGGGCCCGAGACCCGGATCAGGGCGCGGCTGTTGAGGCGGGCGATGCGGGCGGTCATGGCTTCTAGATAGGGCGTGTCGTGGCTGTGGACCATGCCCGCATGTCGACTGCTGCGACGAGAGAATCCGTATACGGTGCATCCATGACGGGACGGTTCCCCATCCTATACATCGCCGAGGCGGACGCGAGCGACGCGATCCTGTCGTCGGGGGTGCTTGCCTGCATGGTCGAGGCGATGCCGCAGGCGAGCTTTACCGTGGTCGGCTCGCCCAGGAGCGCGCCGCTGTTCGCTGACACGCCACGCCTGGACCGTCTGATCGTGCTGGAGCGCGACAGCCGGCTGGACTGGCTGGGCCTTTGGAACAAGGTGCGCGAGACCAAATGGGGGCTGGTGGTCGACATGCGCGGCACCACCCTGTCGAGCAAGTTGAAGCGGCAGAAGCGGGCCGTGCGCGGTGCCTGGGAGGCCGGCGTTCATGCGGTCGAACAGGCCGCGCGGGTGTTGCAGCTCGAGGATGTTCCGGCACCGAAGCTGTTCGTGTCGGAGGCGACCCGGGCGGCCGCGGACGCCCTGATCCCGACGGAGGATGTGCCCATCCTCGCCATCGGTCCCGGCGCGGACTGGATGGGCAAGGTCTGGCCGTCCGAGCGGTACGCCAAGGTGGCTGTGGCCCTTGTCGGCGACGGTGGGCCTTTGGAGGGGGGACGGGTGATCGTGGTGGGCGATGAGAATGCTCGCGACACTGCGCACACCGTCCGGCTGTCCTTGCCCCGAAACCGGGTGACCGAACTTCAGGGGCGGCTGAGCCGGCTGGAGACGGTGGCGGCCGTGAGTCGGGCGGCGCTCTATGTCGGGGCAGACACCATCTGGACGGACCTGGCTGTAGCAGCCGGTGTGCCGGTAGTCGCGGCTTTCGGACCGTCGGACGAGGCCGAGCATGGGCCGTGGGGCGGGATCGCCGTGCGGGGACCGCGCTCCGTCGACGAGTTCCGCAAGATCGACCCCAATCTGAACCAGGCCATACTGCACATGCACGACCTGCCCGCGGACCGGGTGCTGAAAGCAGCGAAAACCCTGCTTGAGCGGCGCGCGACGGCCTAGATCGTTCGACCGCGCGGGGCTAAGGGACGCGCATGACCCAGACATACGACCTGATCGTCCGCGGCGGCGAAGTGGCCAATCATGCGGGGCGCGGCATGGCCGACGTCGGCGTCGTCGACGGGCGGATCGCCTTTATCGGCGACCTGTCGCAGGCATCGGCGGGCGAGACCCTGGACGCGAAGGGCCTGACGGTCCTGCCCGGCGTCATCGACACCCAGGTCCATTTTCGCGAGCCGGGACTGGAGTGGAAGGAAGACCTCGAGAGCGGGTCGCGCGCGGCGGCGCTGGGCGGGGTCACCGCCGTGTTCGAGATGCCGAACACCGAGCCCTCGACCACCGACCCGGACGCGCTGGCTGATAAGCTTGTCCGCGCGCGGGACCGGATGTGGACCGACCACGCCTTCTACATCGGCGGCACCCACGACAATGCGAAACACCTGGCCGAGCTGGAGCGGCTGCCCGGCTGCTGCGGGGTCAAGGTGTTCATGGGGGCGTCGACTGGCACCCTGCTGGTCGCCGACGACGACGGGGTGCGCGAGGTGCTGCGCCATGTGAAGCGGCGGGCCACCTTCCATTCCGAGGACGAATACCGGCTGGTCGATCGGCGGCCGCTGGCCCGCCCCGGCGACTGGACGAGCCATCCCGAGGTGCGCGATCCCGAGAGCGCGATCATGTCGACCCGCCGTCTGGTGCGGCTGGCCCGCGAGACCGGGGCCCGCATCCACGTGCTGCACGTGACCACCGCCGAGGAGGTCGAGTTCCTGGCCCATCACAAGGATGTGGCGACGATGGAACTGACGCCGCAGCATCTGACGCTGGACGGCGACGAGGCCTATGAGCGGCTGAAGGGGCTGGCGCAGATGAATCCGCCGATCCGCAACAACTACCACATCGCCGGCCTGTGGCGCGGCATCGAGCAGGGCATCGCCGATGTGCTGGGCTCTGACCACGCGCCGCATACGTTGGAGGAGAAGGCGCGGCCCTATCCCGCCTCGCCCTCGGGCATGCCGGGGGTGCAGACGCTGGTGCCGGTGATGCTGACCCATGTCGCCCACGGGCGGCTGAGCCTCGACCGGTTCATCGACCTGACCTCGCACGGGGCCAACCGGGTGTTCGGCATCGCCGGCAAGGGCCGGATGGCCGAGGGCTATGACGCCGACCTGACCGTGGTCGATCTCAAGGCGAAGCACGTCCTGAAGCATGAGGACATGGCCAGCCGCTGCGGCTGGACGCCCTTTGACGGTTTCGAGGCGACGGGCAAGGCCGTGGCGACGATCGTGCGCGGCCGGGTGGTGATGAAGGACGGCGAGCTGATCGGAACGGCGCACGGCCGTCCGGTGAGATTCCAGGAGAGCCTGGGGGCGTGACGAAGCCGCCGCTCGGACTGGTCGGTTTCGGTGCCTTCGGCCGGTTGGCGGCGCGCCATCTGGCACCGCATTTCGAGATCGTTGCCCATGACCCGGCGGCGATTGATGACCTGGATGGTCTGGTGCGCCTGACCAGTCTGGCCGAGGCC
>VFBG01000087.1:13159-18924 GCA_006515835.1 bacterium
ACCAGTCTGGCCGAGGCCGCCGCTTGTCCGGTGGTCATCCTCGCCGTCCCGGTCGAGGCGCTCGAGGCCACGATCGCGGCCGTTGCGCCGCACGTGACGCCCGGAGCCCTGGTGCTGGACGTCGGCTCGGTGAAGGTGAAGCCGGCCGGGATCATGGCCGCTGGCCTGCCGTCGACGGTTCAGGTCGTTGGAACCCACCCGCTGTTTGGACCCCAGAGCGGCAAGAACGGCATTGACGGTCTGCGCATCGCCGTCTGCACGGTCAGGGATGGGCGCGCCGCCGGCCGGGTCGCCGCCTTCTGCCGCCGGGCGCTGGGTCTGAAGGTATTTCGCGTCTCGCCCGAGGACCATGACCGCGAGGCGGCCACGGTCCAGGGGCTGACCCATCTGATCGCCCGGGTCCTGATGGCGATGGAGCCGCTTCCGACCCGGATGACCACCGTCAGCTTCGAGCGGCTGATGCAGGCCGTGGAACTGGTTCGCCACGACTCTCCAGCGGTGTTCCGCGCCATCGAGCGGGACAACCCCTTCGCCGCCGCGGTGCGGGACCGCTTCTTCGCCCTTGCCGACGAGGCGCGATCGGGGCTTGAGGACGCGACGCCTAGTTCCGCGGCTTGAGGATGAAGCCGGCGACGTCGTCGACCACGCCCGGCGCGAGCGGCAGGGACGGATCTCCATAGACGGCGATGTTGCCAGCCCGGTCGGCCGGAGCGACCTTCAGCACATGATTGACGCCGTCCCAGACGACCAGATGCGCTGTCGGCCGGGCCGCTGACAGGGCGTTGGCGTCGGTGGTCGTCACCTGGATGTCGGTCGAGCCCTGGCCGATCATGACTGGCCCCCCATAGACCCGGATCAGGTCGGTCGGATCCAGGCCGATCCATGAGATCAGATAGGGCTGGACCGAGAGCCGGAAGAGCCCGGCCAGCTCGGGCGGGGCATTGGTCACTGTCCGCCCGGCCTCCAGTTCGTCGAGGGCGGCGAAGGCCGGGGCCAGCAGGGCCTCCGGAAGGCCGGCGCGGAACTGGTCACGCAGGATGACCCCGGCGGGACGGCCCGCGCCGGCCAGAAGCACCAGACCACAGACGGACGGGTTGTCGTCCTTCGCCGCCGCGAGGGCGATCTGGGAGCCCTCACTGTGGCCGATCAGCCAGACGCAGGGCTGGCCAGTGACGCGGGCCGCCTCGGCGGCCCAGGCGCGGGCGTCGTCGATATAGGTCTGGAAGGTCAGGTCCTGCTCGGCGATCATGGCGGGGGCGCTTTGGCCGACGCCGCGCTTGTCGATGCGCACCGTGGCCACACCCTGCTCGGCCAAGCCCTCGGCCAACAGACGGTAGGTCGAGGCGACGAGGCCGCCGGGGCTGTTGCCGTCGCGGTCGGTCGGTCCGGAGCCGGGCAGGATGACGGCAACGGCGCGCGTAGGCCCTTCCGGCGTCAGCAGGGTGGCGTGAAGGGGTGCCGGTTCTGAGGGCAGGACGACCGGCGTGGCAGTCGGGTCCATCAAGGCGGCGGCTAGGATGAGGCTGAGCATGGCGGGTCTCCGGCGGCGGGGATCAGAAGGGCTGACGGTCGGGGTCGGTGCGCCAGACGCGCCAGCTCTCGATCCCGGACCAGACAGCGGCGCCGGCGATGGCGGCGAGGATCGCGTAGAGGCCGAGAGGCTGGGGCGCGAATGGGGCGGTGAGCAGTCCCGCAAGGCCGATCACGAAGAACAGCCGGCCTGCGAGCCGGTTGGAGCGCTCCCACGCCAGACGGCTCTTGAAGGCCCAGGGTGTGCGGACGCCGATGAAGGGATTGGAGCCGACCCTGCCGAGGAAGGCCCCGATCGTCAGGATGGCGAAGCTCATCAGAGCGATGGGCAAGGCGCCGGCGATGTCGGTCGTCCCTGACAGGCTGGCCGAGGCGATCAGGAGGCTGATCAGGGGAAGGGTGAGGATGACGACCAGCTGTGAGTAGCGCATGGCGCGGCGGCGCGAGGGATCCTCGGCGCGGCCGGCCGCCATGGCCATGCCGCCGCCGAACAGCAGGGTCAGCAGGCCCAAGCCAAGATGGTCCAGACGCCGAGGCCGCTGACCATGAGGCTGAGCACGATGGTGGCAACGTTGAGCGCCGAGGCTGACTTCTGTGGGGCGGTCATGGCTTGTCTCCCGAATCCTGGCGACCGGTGCCGGTCATTTGCAGCAGGAACGCCAGGGCCTCCTCGACGGCGGAAATTTCGAGCCGGTAGCGGATCGAGGCCCCCTCGCGCTCGGGCGAGACCAGACCGGCCTCCTTGAGCGCATTGAGGTGGCCGGTGATTGTCGGCCAGCTCATGTCGAAGGCGGCGGCGATGTCGCCCGACGCCATCGGCCCCTTCCGCAGCATGTCGATGATGCGGCGGCGGACGGGGTGCGACAGGGCCTTGAACAATGCGTTCATAGGAAGAAGGCTAATTAGGAAATGAGCTAATTACAAGGGGTGACTTTGCAGGCGCCCAGGGGCCCAGCGGAGAGCCCGGGCAGCCGCCCGGGCAAACGGGGTCGAATACTTCTTCGTCGAAAGATGGCCAGGCGTAGGGCCTGCCGGCTACATCGGCGGGGTCACGCCGTCCTTGCCCATCGCCACGAACCCCGCAGCCGTCGTCCCCTGCGGTATGACGGCATACACCTTCTGCCCGACCGCCAATGAGGGCCTGTCGGTGGGCTCGAAACGTACCACCGGCGTTCCCTCGGGAATGGTGACGTTTGCCGAACCGCCGCTGTACGAGATGGTCAGCATACGGCCGCCAGACGTCGTGGCATTGCTGACAAGCGTGCCGTTCGTCATTGCACTCTGGGTCTGGACCGTCCCGTTGGTCATGGCGCTCGATACGACCGCGCCGCCGCCGCGTGATGCGACAACGCCAGGTACGTCCCACTTATAATGGCCCTCACCGGTGCCGCGCATCGATTCAGGAAAGATCACCAACTCCAGCGAGCGAAGCGCCGTCTTCGGGCCCGTCGTCGCGGTTCCGACGAAATCGCCGTCCTTCAGGGTCGAAAGGCTCGACGCTACAACCCAGACAAAACGCGTCGTCGCTGCGACCGGCACGGCGACGGTGCGGCCATCCCAGGTCTGAACCGTCATTGAACCGTCTGTCACGGACTGGACCGTGCCGCGCACGCGCACCGTGCCGCTGGTCGCGTCGACGACCTCGGCCGCGGGGCTTGCCGGCTCTGGCGCGGAGCATGCTGCGAGCGTCGCCAGCAGGGTGGACACAAGGGCCAGGTTTCTGATCGGTGTCATCATGCATCCGCATCTTTGGAGAGGGTCGCCGTTCGACACCCGTTTCGGGTCGAACAATGCACGTTCGCGGCGACGCTTGTCATGATCGGGCGTCTGCGGCGAATGGTCCGCGATATCGGGCCGCGAGCCGCTCAGATCGAGAAGCTGACGCCGCAACCGCAGCTCGACGCCGCATTAGGATTGCGCACCACGAACTGCGCTCCCGCCAGATCGTCAACAAACGCGATCTCGGAGCCCTTAAGGAAGGGGAGGGAGACGGGGTCCACCACGGCGGCCTGACCATCGGCGGGGATGCGGATGTCGTCGACCTCAGCAGCCTCGATCAGCTCGAAACGGTACTGGAAGCCCGAGCAGCCGCCGCCGTCGACGGCGACGCGCAGCAGGACGGGATGCCCCTCGGCCGTGCCCAATTCGGCCAGACGTCTCGCGGCGCTGTCGGACAGCGACAGGCCATGGCCGCCGGCGGCGGGCGAAATCTGGAACAAGGGGGCGGCCAGTTCAGTGCTCATTGGACGGTACTCACAGGGGGTATATGAGGCGTAGAGGGCCGATCGCAAAGGCCCGAACCCGAAAGAGCGTCTGACATTGATCCCCGAACGCGCGCCCTATGCCGAATACCCGGAACACAGTCGCGGTCGGCTGACGCCCGAGCCGATCAGCCGGACGCGCAATGCCTATGCCCGAGACCGCGACCGGATCATCCATGCGACGGCCTTCCGGCGGCTGAAAGAGAAGACCCAGGTCTTCGTGGCCCATGAGGGTGACCACTACCGCACCCGCCTGACCCATTCGCTGGAGGTGGCGCAGATCGCGCGGTCACTGGCCCATGCGCTGAGGCTGGATACGGACCTGGCCGAGACAGTGGCGCTGGCACATGACCTTGGGCATCCGCCATTCGGCCATGCCGGCGAGGACGAACTCCAGGCCCAGATGGCCCCGTGGGGCGGGTTCGACCACAACGTCCAGACCTTCCGCGTGGTGACCAAGCTGGAGGAGCGCTATCCAGGCTTCGACGGGCTGAACCTGAGCTGGGAAACCGTCGAGGGGGTGGTCAAGCATAACGGGCCGGTGTCGCACCGGCTGGATGAACCGGCGTGGAAGGCGATCGCCGACTATGCGCCGAGCTGGGACCTGCGGCTGGGCACCTTCGCCTCGCTTGAGGCGCAGGCGGCAGCGATCGCGGACGACATCGCCTACAACAATCACGACGTGGACGACGGTGTGCAGGCGGGGCTGTTCACGCTGGACGATCTGTCCGAGGTGCCGCTGATCGGGCCTGTGCTGCACGGGGTGCGCAAGGACTGGCCGCATGTCGACGACCGGATGATCCGCATCGAGGCGGTGCGTCGCATGATCGGAGCCATGGTCGAAGACGTATTGGCCGAGACGGAGACCCGGATCGAGGCCGCGAACATCCGCTCGACCGAGGCGGTGAGGACCGCTGACCGCATGCTGGTGGCTTTCTCGCCGGGCATGCTGGCCGATCTGGGCGTGCTGCGGAAATTCCTGTTCGAGCGGATGTACCGGCACTACCGCGTCAACCGCACCCGCAGCCAGGCACGGCGCATCCTCGCCGAGATGTTCCAGCTGTTCATGGCCGATCCGGGCACCCTGCCGCCCGAATGGTCGAGCCGGGCGGACGTGGCGGATCAGGCCAAACGGGCGCGGGCGGTATGCGACTATATCGCCGGCATGACGGACCGATATGCGATCGAGGAACACCGGAAGCTGTTCAGCCTCGATCTGGCGCTCGACCTCTAGCTTGTCATCCCGGCCGAAGCGAAGCGGAGAGCCGGGACGGGCGGGGCCATTCTCGCTGCCCTCCCGGACGGTCTGTGGGCCGAGCCGGGAGAAGGGTGTGGGCCGCTGGCCTTCTCCCGGATAAGCGCAGACGCTTTCCGGGAGGGGATGGTGATGATGCAGGCGTCCCCGATCTCCGCTTCGCTACGTCGGGGATGACAAAGCTGCGGAGTTGCTTCTGCGCCTGAAAAAGGACTCGGACCGGGATACAGTGATCGTTCCGCGCGCCGATTCGCGCGGATGCATGAGGCGCGGCCATGTCCAACGAAGATCCCTATCGTCCGAACCAGGGCCGCGATCGGGGCGCCTATACGCCGCCGACCGACGACGACCTGCCGTTCAACCGCGGTGGCTATGATGCGCGCCGGGCCGGTGGTGGGGGAGGCGGGTCCAAGGCCCCGCCGATGACGCTGATCATTTCGGCGGTGGTCTTGCTGCTGCTGATCATCGTCGTGGTGGTCTACTACCGCGCCGGGCCGCGTTCCTCGAACGACGCGCCGCCGGCGGTGGGCACGCCCGTCGTGCAGATGAAGGCCGACGCGCCGCTGGAGGCCCAGCCGGTCGATCCTGAAGCCGGAATCGACGTCTATGACGCCGCCGAGGCCCCGACCGCCGCCCCAACCTTCACCCCTCCGCCGGAGACCGCCCAGCCGCGCCCCGCGCCGCGCCCGGCCGGGACGACCACCCCCGTCGCACCGCGC
>VFBG01000246.1 GCA_006515835.1 bacterium
ACCCCGAAGAACCGCCTGCTGCTCGCGGCGCCGAACTGCTAATATCCGGTTTCGCCGGGAGCTGGAGAGTGACCATGCCCAATAATCCCCTCGCGCTGAAGCCTGTTCTGGCGGTCGTGCTGATCGTGTGCGCCCTCAACATCCTGACGATCGCGACGGCCCGCTGGGCTGCCGGGGCCGACACCGAACAGATGGTCACCGCGGCGCTGTCCATGGCGCCGGGTCCGCAAGGCGGCATGTCAGACGCCCAGCGCGAGACGGCGGCATCGATGATGCGGCCGATGATTCGGTTTTATCCGGTGACCACATTCATCAGCGTGCTGATTGCGCTGCTCTTCGTTTCCACCGTGTTCTTCGCGGCCCTTGCCGTCGCCGATGCCGGCTTGCGGTGGCCGGTGGTGTTTGGCGCGGCCGCGTATGCGGCGCTGGCCCAAGCCATCGCGGGGCTGATTCTCACGGCCGTCCTGTCCGCCGCGCGTCCTCCGACCGCGGCCCAACTGGTTGACAGCAGCTTCCTCAGCACGAACCTGGCGGCCGTGCTGCCGGAGTCGGCCGGCCCGGTCCTGCTCGCCGCGGCCCGCTCCCTTGATGCGTTGACCATCGTCTACCTGATGGTCTTCGTGGCCATGCTCGGCAGCTACGGCAAAGCCCGCGTCGGCGAGAACACCATCGGCGTGGTGGTCGGCGTGTGCTTCGTCATCTGGATCGCGATTCGAATGGGGTGGGCGGCCGCGTTCGGCGGCTGAGCCTGCCTGCCCCGCCGTAGCCATGCGAAGGCGGGCCAGTTGACCGCGGTCGGGCCGGCGGCATACTCTCCGGCCCGCACCATGACCTTCCGCAGCCCGTATCCTCCCGTCAGCATTCCGCGCGTCACCCTTCACGACTTTGTCCTGGGCGGCGCCGCCGCGCGCGGCGACGCCCCCGCGCTGGTCGAGGGCGCCACTGGCCGGGTGCTGACCTATGGCCAGTTGATCGACCAGACGCGGCGGCTGGCCGCCGGCCTGTCGCGACGGGGCATCCGCCAGGGCGATGTGGTCGCCATCTGGTCCCCCAATTCGCCCGAGTACGCCGTGGTGTTCCACGCGGTGTCGCGCCTCGGCGCCATCCTGACGACGGTCAACCCGACCTACACAGTGGAGGAACTGGCGTTCCAGCTGAAGGATGCCGGCGCGCGGCTGCTCTTCACCACCGCCGCGCTGCTCGACAAGGCCCGGGCCGCTGCCGATGCCGCGATGCCCATCGAGATCATCACGATCGACGCCGCCGACGGCGTGCCGTCGCTGGCCTCGACCCTGGTCGATGCCGATCCGCCCGCGGTCACGATCGATCCCGACAACGACATCGTCGTCTTGCCGTACTCGTCGGGGACCACCGGCTTGCCCAAGGGCGTGATGCTGACGCATCGCAACCTGGTGGCCAACCTGCTGCAGATCGATGCGATGGAGCCGGCCGAAATGCG
>VFBG01000088.1 GCA_006515835.1 bacterium
GAGGTCACCTTCAACGCCATGATGCATGATCTGGTCGGTGGGACCGGCTATCTGACCGGGATCCTGGGCGTGGCCCTCGCTGCCCTGGCCATCCGGTCCGACGGGGCCGGATGGCTTCGGCCCCTCGGTCTGGTCTGTGCCGGCCTGGCGGTGGCCGGGTTCGCCGCGATCATCGTCGATGTTGAACTGGGCGGGCTGTTTCAACGCGCGCTGGAGGGCTCGCTCGCGGTCTTCCTGCTGGCGTTCGGCTGGGCGCTGGCCCGGGGCTCCCTGTCGGCAAGCCGGGCTTGAATTCCCCCTCCGATCTCGATGCACAGGTCCGCTCTGCCGACCTCGACCGGTGGCTGTCCAGCCGGTTCGTGGCGGATGAGCAGCTGCGCGCGGACCTGATCGCACTTTATGCCTTCGAGGCCGAGCTGATGGCCATTCCGACCCGGGTGACCCAGCCTATGCTGGCCGAGATGCGCTATGTCTGGTGGCGTGAACAGATGGACGGCGTTTTCGCCGGGGTGGCGCGCAAGGGTCATCCGGTGCTTGAGGCGCTCACTGACATCGTGGCGCGCCACGGGCTGGACCGCGCGCCGTTCGATGCCCTGATCGGGGCCCATATCGGTCGGGTGCATGGCGAGCCGCATGATCTCGACGCCTTCTATGTCGGGCCGATGCAGTCGGCGGTGCAGGTTCTGGCCGGACCCGGGCTGGGCAGGCTTGTCGTCGAGGCAGGGCGTGTGCGCGGCCAGGCACAGACCGGCCAGGCGGCGGCGGCTCGGGCCGCCCGAAAGGGCGCGGATATCGACCTGCGGACACTACCGGCAAAGGCTTTTCCGGCGGTCGTCCATGCCGCTCTCGTCGAGCCGGAGGCCCCGGAACCGGTGAAGCGGCTGCGTCTGGTCTGGGCCGTCTTGCGCGGGCGCATCGCGGCCTGACCCGCGGGCCTTGCCGGGCCACACCTGCAACTCTTTGCCGCGGCGCGCGTATCTCTTTCGGGGGAAGACGGGGACAGAAACATGGTGATCAAGCGAGAGCTGGACCGGGTCGGCGATCGGGTTCTGGTCCAGACGGAATTCATCGGCGTTAGCGGGCAGGTTTGCAGCGTCGTCTACGAACTCACGGGTCCGACGCCGGAATATTTCACTGACGTGGCCGTGGCCCAGAAAGCCCTGCACGAGACCGAGGCTGCCGAGGCATCCGTTGCGCTCGCACACTAGCGCCCTGTGGACCGCCCCGGATTGGTGATTGCCCGCAAGCGTGTTGCACGCTAGCGAACAGTGATCTTTGACGCTGTTGACGGGTGAGCCTCATGAATATTCGACGGGTTTCGATCATCGCATTGGCCGCCGTCGGCATGATCGCCACGCCGCTGTCAGCCGCCCCGCCGCCTGTCGTCACCACCGACGCGGCCAGCGATGCGGCCAACCAGGCCGTCGTCGAGGCTCTGTACCGGGCCTTTGCCGCCCGAGGGCGTTTTTGCCCGTATCGGTGCCGGGTACGAAGGGTTCGCCGTGACGCCAACGGTCTTCATCGCCAGTGGTGATCGCGTGGTGGCCCTTGGCCGCTATACCGGAACCAACCGGGCGACCGGCGAGACTTTGAGCGCCCAGTTCGCTCATGTCTTCACCGTCACGGCCGGCAAGGTCACGGGATTCCAGCAGTACACTGACACGGCTCAATGGGTCGATGTGGTCACGCCGGACTGATCTTCAGTCTCGCGGCCAGACAGTCACCTCATCAGGCCAGACTTCCAGGTTCGGCGAGCCCTGGTAGGCCCAGCCGAGGGTGCGGGCCAGCAGGCGGGCGCTTCCGCGGACCAGCGGTGCCGGTGGGGTCTTCAGTCCGTGCATCTGGCGCGCCCAGTCCGGCAGGAGGTCGACCCCGGCCTGCATGATCACGGCCGAAGCGGCGTCGGTCATGGCGGCACCGACCGACTGGTTCAGCACAAGCTGCGCCACCTCGCGGGTCCGGGCGTCCGCGCGCAGGGGCGGGTGCATAGAACGGATCAGCGCCTCGGCGGCCGCGCGGTCGTGCGGCACCGGGTCGGCCCCCAGCCGTTCGGCGACGACTGCCATTTCGTCGAAATAGCGGTCCTGGTCGGCCAGCGGCATGTCTGGTTCGGCGTAACGGATCCAGGCGTTCAGGAAGCTGATCGCTTCGGTGACATGGACCCAGGCCAGAAGGGCCGGGTCGCTGACACGGTAGGGCGTCCCGTCGGGCAGGGTGCCGCCGATCCGGTCGTGGATGCCGCGCACCCGGTCGATGGCGGCGATGCCCTGTTCTGCATGGTCATAGGTCGTCACAGCGATGAATTTGGCCGTGCGCCGCAGTCGTCCGTGCATGTCGGAGCGGAAGTCTGAATGGTCCCAGACCCCCGCCAGCACCGCCGGATGCAGCATCTGCAGCAGCAGGCCCGAGACGCCGCCGATCATCATGGTGACGATGTCGCCATTGCCCCGCCATGCCACGGAGTCGGTCGCGAACAGGGCGTCGCCACGGCGCAGGATGGGGCGCTCGCCCTTGGCCGCGTCGTTGAACAGGTTGGTTATCCGCCGGCGGATTGCGACCTTGGCGGGCTCCAGAATCACGCGGCGTCCCGCCACGCTTTCAGCGCCTCCAGCGCCCGGAGGCTCATCAGCCGCTTCTTGGCCCGGCCGCGCTCCTTGAGCGGGATCTTGACCCCGGCCTCGTCGACCTTGGGCGCCTCGAGCGGAGGCAGCAGGCCGTAGTTGATGTTCATCGGCTGGAATTTGGAAATGCCGCCGGGGCCATCGAGGTGGCCGCCGGTGATGTGTTCGACGAGGGCACCCATGGCGGTGTGGACGGGCGGAGCCTCAAGCGGACGACCCAGCCGTTCGGCGGCGGCGAGGCGACCGGTCAGCAGGCCCATGGCGGCGCTCTCGACATAGCCCTCGACGCCCGTGACCTGACCGGCGAAGCGCAGGCGCGGCATGGCCTTCAGGCGCAGCTGGCGGTCCAGCAGTTTGGGGCTGTTGAGGAAGGTGTTGCGGTGCAGGCCGCCGAGGCGTGCGAACTGGGCGTCGTGCAAACCGGGGATCATGCGGAAGACCTCGGCCTGGGCACCGTGCTTCAGCTTGGTCTGGAAGCCGACCATATTGAACAAGGTGCCCAATGCATTGTCCTGACGCAGCTGGACGATGGCCCAGGACTTGACCTGGGGGTCGCGCGGATTGGTCAGGCCGACGGGCTTCATCGGACCGTGGCGCAGGGTCTCACGGCCGCGTTCGGCCATGACCTCGATGGGCAGGCAGCCGTCGAAATAGGGGACGTTCTCCCATTCCTTGAACTCGGCCTTGGGGCCGTTCAACAGGGCGTCGATGAAGGCCTCGTACTGGGCCTTGTCCATCGGGCAGTTGACGTAGGCGGCGGCGTCTCCGCCCGGGCCTTCCTTGTCGTAGCGCGATTGCCGCCAGGCGATGTCGAAGTCGATCGAGTCGGCGTGGACGATGGGCGCGATGGCGTCGAAGAAGCTGAGGGCGTCCTCGCCGGTCAGGTCCAGGATGGCGGCGGCGAGGGCCGGGGAGGTCAGGGGGCCGGTCGCGACGATGACATTGTCCCAGTCTTCCGGTGGCAGGCCGGCGATCTCCTCGCGAACGATGGTGACGAGGGGGTGGGCTTCGAGCTTTGCCGTCACGGCCTGCGAGAAGCCGTCGCGGTCGACGGCGAGAGCGCCGCCGGCGGGGACCTGATGGGCGTCGCCGCAGCTCATGATGATGGAGTCCAGCGCGCGCATCTCGGCATGCAGCAGGCCGACCGCGTTGTGCTCCCAGTCGTCCGAGCGGAAGGAGTTGGAGCAGACCAGTTCCGCGAGCCCATCCGTGTGGTGGGCGTCGGTCTTCACGCCGGGCACGCCGCGCATCTCGTGCAGGACAACGGGGACGCCGGCGCTGGCGATTTGCCAGGCGGCTTCCGAGCCGGCGAGGCCGCCGCCGACGATGTGGACAGGCTGGATGGTTTCCGTCATGGGCGGCTTCTAGCGGGGCAAGGCAATCCGGGCTAGCGTGCGCGGGGGAATGTGGAGGGGGCGATGAAGAGATTTTCGATCGGGACGTCGATCGGCGACGGGTTCGGCTTGATTGGCCGGCGACCGTTTGCGGTCTTCGCATGGGGCTTTCTGATGCTGGCCCCCGCGTTTGGTGCCATCGGTCTGATGCTTCCGGCGATGGGCGACATTTTCGCCAACATGCCGGACCCTGACTCTGGCGCGGCGGCGGACTCGGCGTTTTCCGAAGGCATGATCGCCCAGATGATGCAGTTCCAGCTGGGATCGCTCCTGGCCAATTTCGGTCAGTATCTGGCAATGGCGATCGTCTATACGGCCATCTTCCGCTCAATCCTTCGGCCGGCCGAGACCTCTTTCTTCTCCCTGCGCGTGGGCATGGATGAGTTGCGGGTCGCCGTGGCGGGGCTCGCAATCGGCATCGGCATTTATATCATGATGATCTTCGCCGTCCTGTTGTGCTTCGCGCTCGGCTTCGGGCTTTGGGCGCAGGGCGCGGCCGTGGCGCTCTGGACCTGCGGGATCGTGGCGCTGGTCATGTTTCTGGCGATGCTGTGGGGTCTGGCGCGCCTGAGCCTGATCGCGCCCGCCAGCGTGCTTTATCGGGACTTCGCCTTCGCCCAGGGCTGGAAGCTGGCGGCGGGCAAAGGCTGGCCGCTGCTGGGTATGCAAGTGCTGATCTTTCTGATGATCCTCGCGATCTACCTTGTGGCGATCATCATCGCCTTCCTGGCGGCGGGTGGCATTGTCGCCGCCACCGGATCGGCCTGGGAGGGCGGCGGCCCGGATACCAACCCCTTTGAGGGTATGAGCGACTGGCTGGCGGTCAACTGGCCCTGGCTGGTCGTCGGCGGTCTGGTCCTCTCGTGGGTGTACGGGGCGTTTCTGGCGGTGATGATCGCCCCCTTCGCTTCGGCATGCCGTCAACTTGCCGGGACCTCGAAGCCGGACATCGCGGAAGACACTGCCGCGCCGGACCCGGTACACTAAACCAAGCACGACCCCGAAGAAGGAACGATCAATGGCGTTTTCCGCAACTGACGCGGCGTTCGAAGGCTTCCGCCTCGTACGCCGCAACCCGATGGCATTGGTTGTCTGGTCGGCGCTCTATCTCATCCTGAGCCTGGCCAGCCTGTACGCCTCGGCGGAGAGCCTGAGCGGCATGGTGGCGATGAACGAGATGATCGAGGGGATGGAAGCCAGCCCTCCCGCCAGCTTCCAGGAGATGATCCCGATCTTCGACGCCTATGGCCAGGCGATGAGCCACACCCTCTGGCTGATGCCGATATCGTTGATCGTTGGGTCGGTGATCTACGCCGCCGTCGCCCGGGGCGTGCTGAACCCGGAAGAGAAGGCGTTCGGCTATGTCAGGTTCGGCATGGACGAGGTCCGGGTACTTGTCGTCAGCATCGTCATCACCCTGGCCGCCATACTGATCTATTGCCTCGCCATCGCAGTCGTCGTGGCACTGGTCGTGGTCGCGATCGCCACCGAACAGGCGTGGATGGGACTGGTTGTCGTGGTGGCCCTCTTTGCGGCGATCGCCCTCATGATCTGGCTGGCGGTGCGCTGGAGTCTGGCGATTCCGATCGTGGTCGCCGAAAAGCGCTTCGCCTTCTTCGATTCCTTCGCCCTGACCAAGGGCCATTTCTGGCCTCTGCTCGGCATGGCCATCATCGCCGGCCTGCTGTCGGTCGTGATCTGGTTCCTGTCCATGGTCGTCGTCATGCCAGTGTCGATGATGTCCGGAATGGGCATGATGTCGGCCATGGGCGCCTCGACGGATCCGTCCGCCATGCTGGAGGCTTTTGATCCGACCAATCCGTGGATGATCGCCACGGCTGTGCTCAACGCCATCATCTACGGACTGATGGTCGGGGTGGTCTATGCGCCGTTCGGGGCGGCCTATCGCGATATCGTCGGGTCGAGGTCGAGCGCGGCCGTTTAAGGTCAGACCGGGAGGTCCGCGCGGCAACGAGGCCCCGGGTGGATGATTTCCATCCATCGGCGCATCCATTCGCCTGCCCCGCGGCCTCATGCCGGGACGGACGCCTGTCCGCTGACCTTTCACAAGGAGCGCCGCATGGCCGGCATTGAACTCTACGCCGAGCGCAAGCTGAGGCATCGCCGGACCTGGACCCTCGCAGCGATTGTGCTGGGCGCGGTCTTCATGGTCGGCGGGGAGTTGGGAGCCTATTTCCCGGCTGTTGCAACGGGCTTTGTCGTTCCCGGTGGCGGTGACGACGGCTGGCCGCAGATGGCCTATCAGCTCGGGGCAGGCTTCGGGTTGTGTTCCGTTCTGGTGCTGCTTTGGGGCTGGTTGTTCGAGCGGCGCGGGCCGGCGGCGCTGGGCCTGAACGCCAGGGGGCCGCTGAGGTTCGTGCGCGGCTATCTGATCGGCCTGGCCTTTCTCGGCGGCGTGGTCGGGATCATCTGGGCGGCCGGCGGCTATGTGGTTGAGGGCGCGGGCGCATTCGGCTCCGCCGCCGTCGGCGCGTCGCTGCTGCCCATCGGCGTGCTGATGCTGGGCTTCATCATTCAGGGGTCGTCAGAGGAGCTGCTGTTCCGGGGTTGGCTGATGCAGCTGATCGCCTCCCGGCATGGTCTGTGGATCGCCGTCGTCGGCAACTCGGCCCTGTTCGCCCTGGCCCATGCCGGCAATATCGAGCCGTCCAACGAATTGTATGTGGGTCTGGCAAACATCGTCCTGTTCGGCCTGTTTATCAGCCTCTACGCGGTGCGCGAGGGTTCGCTGTGGGGCGTTTGCGGCTGGCACGCAGCGTGGAACTGGCTGCTGGGGCTGGGCTTCGGACTGGAAGTGTCCGGAATGAAGATCGACAGCCTGCCCCTGATCACCGACCTGACCGGCGCCCCGGGCGCGGCCTGGTGGCTGACCGGCGCGAGCTTCGGTCCCGAGGCCAGTCTGGTCACGACAGCGGTCCTGTTGCTCGGGACGCTGGTGCTGGCGCTGCGCGGCCGCACCCGGAGCCACGGCGTCGAGGCTGCCCCGGAGGCGGCGCTGGAAGCGGCTTGAGGCGTCAGGCGCTTTTCTTCAGCGCGGCGACACGCGCCTTGCGGCGGGTTTCGTGGCGGTCGAGGATTTCCTTGAGGTATTTGCCGGTCCAGCTCTTGGGATTGGCGGCGACCTGTTCGGGGGTGCCAACCGCGACGATCTCGCCGCCGCCGTCGCCGCCCTCGGGCCCGAAGTCGAGCAGCCAGTCAGCGACCTTGATGACGTCGAGATTGTGCTCGATCACCACGATGGTGTTGCCGTTGTCGACCAGCTCCTGAAGCACCTCGAGCAGCTTCCGTGTGTCCTCGAAATGCAGGCCCGTGGTCGGCTCGTCGTGGATGTAGAGGGTCTTGCCCGTGGCCCGTTTGGACAGCTCCTTGGAGAGCTTCACGCGCTGGGCCTCCCCGCCGGACAGGGTGGTCGCGGACTGGCCGACCTGGACATAGCCGAGCCCGACGCGGTTCAGCGTCAGCATCTTGTCGCGGATCGAGGG
>VFBG01000247.1 GCA_006515835.1 bacterium
GCCGCGATTGTCGCCGTCGCCGGCCAGGGCGGCGTCGAACCAGCCGCCCTGGGCCGCGCTGTCCAGCGACTTGTTCAGGTAGTCGTTGACCAGGGCCATGATGTCGGCGACGTTGGGGGTCGAGCCCCAGGCCACCTTGAAGACGTCCGGGTCGTTGTTCTCGTCGTCGTCGGCGCTGCTCCAGGAGCCGTTCAGGTTGTCGACGAACTGGGTGGGCACGAAGTTGTCCAGCGACAGCGCCCAGATGGCGACCTGCACCGCCGCCGCCTGGATCGGGTCGCCCGACAGGTCCTGCGTGCCGTAATTCTGGTAGATGTAGGCGATGCGGCTGCCGTTGGTGAAGGCTGGCGCCAGGTCGGGCCGGGCCGTGGCCTGGAAGGTCTGGCCGACGGTGACCGCGTGGAACAGGTCGACGCAGAAGGTATTGAAGGTGGTCGGCCCGCCGGCGCCGTTCCAGGTGGCGTTGAACTGGCTGACGTAGACGGTAGCGCTGGCCGCCTGCCCGGCATTGTCGTTGTAGGTGATCGTGGCCGTGGTGCTGTTATTGCGCGCGTTGAGCTTGAGGGTGCCGGTGCCGCTGGCCGAGCCGCCGGTCGAGATGGCGAGGCCGCTGGTCGCCGCGACCACGAAGCCGTAGGTGCCGTCGGGCATCAGGATGGAATTGGGCGAGGACGACTGCGGCGTGGTCTGCTCCCAGTCGCCGGTCAGCTGCTCGGCGACGACGTACGAAGTCCCGGTCGGCAGCGGTCCCAGGTCGAAGAAGCCGAAGTCGCCATTGACGTCGGTGGTGGTGTACTGCAAGGGGGCCGACGAGACCACGCCGCCGGTCGCGGTGTAGAGGAAGAAGGTCCAGCCGGCCAGGCCGGGCTCGTCGCTCTGGCGCACGCCGTCGCCGTTCAGGTCGTGGTACTTGGCGCCGCTGATGGTGAGGTGCTGGAAGGCGCCGAAGTTCGCGGCGGAGTTCTCGCCGGCGGTGACGCTGACCGTGCCCGCCGGGGCGGCGGTCTGGCTCCAGCCGGTGGGCACCACCTGGCGCACGGTGTAAGTGCCGGGGGCCAGATTCAGGAACTGGTAGAAGCCGGTGGTCCCGGTCTGGGTGGTGGCAATGACCGTGCCGCCGCTGAGCAACTCGACCGTGCGCCCGGACAGCCCGGGGTCGGTGGCCTGCTTCAGGCCGTCGCCGTTGAGGTCGGTGTAGAGCGCGCCGCTGATGACGCCCATGCCGCTGGTAATCGAGTGGAAGGCGGGGGCGGGGGTGCCGGCCTGGTAGCCAGCGCCCAGGGTGGTGGTGCCGACCACGTCGAAGATGCCACCGTTGACCAGGATCGTGGCGGAGGAGCCGCCCTGGCGCTGGGCGGTGAAGTTGCCGTGGACGAAGAAGCCGTCGCCGGCGCTGATGTTGTAGGTCTTGGTGCCGGAACCGCCGTCGCCGAAGACCAGG
>VFBG01000089.1 GCA_006515835.1 bacterium
TGGAGCGGCTGGCCAGCGAGGCAACCGCCGCCGGCTGGCCGGCCCTGACGCTGGTGGCCGTCAACGACGCCGCGCCGTTCTGGGAACGGCACGGCTTCGTGGTCGCCGTTCCGCCGGGCATGGCGGACAAACTGGCCGGCTACGGCCCGGATGCCCGCTACATGGTCCGGCGGCTGACCGACTAGCTGCGGGTCCAGCCCTTGGCGGCCATGCACTGGCGGAAGGCTTCGCTGCGCGGGCCCTCGTCGGTCGAGGCGCGGCATTCGGCGCGCGCGCCGTCGAACGGCTGGGCGTTCTCGCCATGCCAGCCGAAATCATCATCGTGGTCGGCGTCGATCACAGTGATGCAGGCCGAGGTCATGAGGGCGGCGGCGGACAGGGCGGAGAGAATGAGCAGGCGTTTCATGGGGGCTCCTTGAAGAAGGCTGTAAGGGGGAAGCCCTTCATCTCATCGCCAAGCTTGGCTGTCCCGTTACTTCGAGGTCAGGTCGATGAACCGCCGATGAACCACCCTCAGTCTCGCGTCGCGACCATCATGTAGTTGATGCCGACGTCGTCGCTCTCACTCCATCGATCCGTGAACGGATCATAGACCAGGCCGAAAGGCCCGCTGACCGCCACCGGTTCCTCGCCCAGCATCCGGCGAATCTCGTCCGGCTTGAGGAACTGGCTCCAGTCGTGCGTCCCCGCCGGTACCCAGCGCAGCACATATTCCGCCGCGACCTTGCCGAGCGCCAGCGCCTTCAGCGTCCGGTTCAGGGTGGCGACGATCATCATCCCGCCGGGTTTCACCAGCCGCGAACAGGCGCGGATGAAGGCCTCCGGATCGGCCACGTGTTCGATCACCTCGAGCGTCAGCACGACATCGAACGGCCCGGCGCCCTCGGCCTCCAGCTGTTCGACCGTCGCGGCGCGGTAAGCGATGTCCAGCCCCTGCTGTTCCGCATGGGCCCGCGCGGTGCCGATATTCTCGGCTGAGGCGTCGACGGCGGTAACGGCAAACCCCATCCGCCGCATCGGTTCGGCGATCAGCCCCCCGCCGCAGCCCACATCCAGCAGGGTCAGGCCGTCGAAGGGCGCGCGGGTCCTGACATTCCGCCCGAACCGTTCCGACGCCCGGTCGCGGACGAAGGCCAGCCGGGCCGGATTGAATTTGTGCAGCGGCGCGAACGGCCCGCGCGCATCCCACCATTCGGCCGCCTGGGCCGAAAACCGGGCCACGTCGGCGGGATCGATCGAGGGACCGGCGGCCCCGTCGTCGAATTCCGCGCCGCTTTGGGGTTTGCGCACCGATACCGTGTCGTTAGAAGCGGCCATGGGCCGAGGGATGAACCCGCGCGGCCCTCCACGCAAGATGGGGCGATCCGCCACGATGACGCGGCCAGCTACGACGCGACTGGTGATGAAGTTCGGTGGCACGTCCATGGGCGACCTCGAACGTATCCGGCGCGCCGCCCGCATCGTCGCGGCCGAGGCCGCCGCGGGCAAACAGGTCGCCGTCGTCGTCTCGGCCATGGCCGGCAAGACCAATGAGCTGGTCGCCTGGACCGACGGCGCCGGACGGCCGGGCCTTGGCATCCAACCGTCGGACGACGAATACGACATTGTCGTCGCCTCGGGCGAACAGGTCACCGCCGGCCTCCTGGCGCTGACCCTGCGCAACATGGGGCTGAACGCGCGCAGCTGGATGGGCTGGCAGATCCCGATCCTCACCGACGACGCTCACGGCCGCGCCCGTATCGAGGACGTGCCGGGCGAGGTGCTGGGTGCCGCCATGGACAAGGGCGAGATCGCCGTCGTCCCCGGCTTCCAGGGCGTCAGCCGCTCGGGCCGGATCACCACCCTGGGCCGGGGCGGCTCGGACACCTCCGCTGTGGCGGTCGCGGCGGCCCTCGATTGCCCCTGCGACATCTATACGGACGTGGACGGCGTCTACACGACCGACCCGCGTATCGAGTCCCGGGCTCGGCGGCTCGAGAAGATTTCCTACGAAGAGATGCTGGAAATGGCCTCGCTCGGGGCCAAGGTGCTGCAGACCCGTTCGGTCGAACTGGCCATGGCCAAGCGCGTGCCGGTGCGGGTGCTGTCCAGCTTCATCGAACCCGACGAAAACGGCGTCCTGCCCGCCAAGTCCGGCACACTGATCTGCGACGAGGAGGAAATCGTGGAAAAACGCATCGTATCCGGCGTGACCATGAGCCGTGACGAGGCCCGTATCACCCTGCTGGGCCTGTCTGACCGGGTCGAGGCCCCGGCCGACGTCTTCACCCGGCTGGCCGAGGCCAACGTCAATGTCGACATGATCGTGCAGAGCCAGGCGCGCAGCGAGGGGGCGGTCAACCTGACCTTCACCACGGGCCGTCGCGACGCGGCCCGCGCCGCTGAACTTATGCGCGCGGCCCAGGCCCAGCTGGGCTTCGAGGAGCTGCGCGTCGACGAGGATGTGGCCAAGGTTTCGGTCGTCGGGGTCGGCATGCGCAGCCACGCGGGCGTGGCCCAGACCATGTTCCGGGCCCTCGCAGACAAGGGCGTCAAATTTCAGGCCATCTCGACATCCGAGATCAAGATCAGCGTATTGATCGACGCCGCCTATGCGGAACTGGCGGTTCGTGCGCTTCATGCGGCCTATGGACTGGAAGAAGTCTAGAATTTGAGCCGGACGGCGCCCATCTGCGGCGTCGTTCATCAGGAGGGGCCATGCCGGTTGGCGGATTGACGACGGGGCCACGGAACCTCCTTCGCCAGATTCGCGAAGCCATGGCCGGCGCGTCCCCGGCCCAGGACCGGCTCGACACCGTCGTGCGCATCATCGCCCAGTCGATGGTGGCCGAGGTCTGTTCGATCTATCTGCGCCGCGCCTCGGGCGAGCTTGAACTGTTCGCCACCCAGGGCCTGAAGCGCGAGGCAGTCCATACCACCCGCCTTCGGCCCGGAGAGGGCCTCGTCGGCGAGGTGGCGCGCATGGCCGCGCCCATCAGCCTGTCGGACGCCCCGTCCCACCCCAGCTTCGCCTACCGGCCGGAGACGGGCGAAGACCCGTATCACGCCTTCCTCGGCGCCCCCCTGCTGCGCGGCGGCCGGGCCATCGGCGTCCTGGTTGTCCAGAACCGCTCCGAGCGGCGCTATGACGACGAGGAAGTCGAGGACATCCAGACCATCGCCATGGTCCTGGCCGAGACTGTGGCCTCGGGCGAACTGCTGGCGCAGGACGAGTTGCGCGACATCGAGGTCGCCCCGCACCGGCCCGAACGCCTCAAGGGCCAACGCTTCGCCGAGGGCCTGGCCTATGGTCACGTCATCCTGCACGAGGCACCGGTCGCGCCGGAGAACCTCCTTGCCGAAAACCAGCAGGTCGAGGAGATCCGGCTTCGCGAGGCCCTGATCGGGCTCAAGGCCAATATCGATTCCATCCTCGATGGCGGTCAGGGCAAGCTGGCCGGCCTGCCGTTCGAGGTGCTGGAAACTTACCGGATGTTCGCCGACGACCGGGGCTGGAACCGGTCGCTGGAGGAGGCTGTCCGCACCGGTCTGACCGCCGAGGCCGCCGTCGACCGCGTCCGCAACGAACACCGCGCCCGCTTCGCCCAGGCCCGTGACCCCTACATCAAGGAACGGCTGCACGACTTCGAGGATCTCGCGAACCGCCTGCTGCGGGTGCTGGCGGGCGACAGGCCGGGCGAGCGCGACCTGCCCGACGACGCCATCCTCGTCGCCCGTAACCTCGGCCCGGCCGACCTGCTGGAATATCCCCGCCACAAGCTGCGCGGCCTGCTTCTGGAAGAAGGCTCGGCCGCCAGCCACGCCGCCATTGTCGCCCGCGCCCTGCAGATCCCCTGCGTCGGCCGCATCATGGGCGTGCGTGACCGGCTCTCCGAGGGCGACCTGGTCATCGTCGACGGCGAGACGGGGGAGACCTATCTGCGTCCCCGCCCGGACATGCTGGCCGCCGTCCAGTCGCGCATGCTGGTGCGCAGCGAACGCCAGGCCGAGTTCACCAAGCTTCGCGACGTTCCCGCTGTCACGCTCGACGGAACACGCATCACCGTCCTCACCAACGCCGGTCTGGCCGTCGATCTGGAAAATCTGGACGCCACCGGTGCCGAGGGAATCGGTCTGTTCCGCACCGAATTCCAGTTCATGGTCTCCGAGGAACTGCCCCGGCTGACCAGCCAGACGGCCTTGTACAAGCTGGTTCTGGACACCGCCGGCGACCGGCCGGTGACCTTCCGCACGCTCGATATCGGCGGCGACAAGGTGCTGCCCTATCTGGAAACCGAGCGGGAAGAGAACCCGGCCCTGGGTCGCCGCGCCATCCGCCTGGGGCTCGACCGGCCCGGCCTGTTGCGGCTCCAGCTGCGCGCCCTGCTGACCGCCGCCGCCGGCCGCGAACTGCGCGTCATGTTCCCGATGATCGCCACGGTCGACGAATTCCGCGCCGCCCGCGAACTGGTCGACGTCGAATGCGCCTGGGCCAAACGCCGGGGCAGGGCGCTTCCGGCCCTGCTGCGCGTCGGGGCCATGATCGAATGCCCGTCGCTGCTCTGGCACCTCGATGCGCTGTTGCCGCTGACGGACTTCGTCTCTGTCGGGACCAATGACCTGTTCCAGTACATGTTCGCCGCCGACCGCACGAACCCTCTGGTGTCCGACCGCTACGACCCGCTTTCACCGCCGGCTCTGCGCGCCCTGGCCGAGATCCAGAAGAAATGCGCCGACACCGGCACCCCTGTGTCCGTCTGCGGTGAACTGGCCGGCCGCCCGCTTGAGGCCTTCGCCCTGCTGACTCTCGGCTTCACCCGACTGTCGGCCCCGGTTGACCGCCGCAAGACGCGGCATGGCCAATCTTCTCGGCTCCTCCGCCGGCTCGATCCGGGGCGAGCTCGAATCCCTGGCCCGGAAGTTGAACGTCACGATCTGAACCGTCCCGGTCCGACACGCCGGGATGCCTAACAAATCGTTGATCGGGCGGCTCTAATGAGTTATCCACAAGCCGGAACGTGGTGGTCTGCGGGGGCAGGCCCGAGCTGTCATACCGATATGATACAGGCCACGAGTTCGAGTATGGCGATGCGTGAGGAACCCTCGCGCTCGCCGAGTGTGGGGTCAGGCGTAATGGCGCTGGATACGGGGGGCACCTCCCAGGAGCTCAAGGCTCATCCAGACTGGAAGGATGTCGTTCCTTCCGTCACAGAAGCTCCGACTCTCGGCGATGGTCTGCGGATCGCCCGCGAACATTCCGGTCGCTCCCTCGCCGAACTGTCCAGCCTCACTCGCGTTCCGTCGCGCTATCTGACCGCGCTGGAGCAGAACGACTTCTCGACCCTGCCCAACCGCGTCTTCTCCATCGGCTATGTCCGCGCCTACGCCGGTTCGCTGGGCCTCGACGAGCAGCTGGCGGTCGAGCGCTTCAAGCGCGAAAGCCCCGACCCGTCGGTGCCGCTCCAGGCTCCTGTCGGCGTCGCCTTTGAGGAGGTGCGTCGCTATTCGCCCCGCCTGATCGCCGCCGGCATGGCCCTGGTCCTCGCCGTGGTCGGCTGGAACGTCTTCCAGCGCGTCAGCCTGATGCGCGCGCCCCAGCCGTCCGACCTGACCGCCATTCCCGAAAGCTGGACCCTGGGCGCCGTACCCGGCCAGCCCGCCGCTCTCAGCCTGACCGCGCCACGGCCTGCGCCGCCCGATCAGACGATTCCGGCCCTCTACATCACCCCCGGCCTTGAGACCGAGCTGACCGGCGTCGATCCGGCCTCGCCCGAAGCCATCGCTGCCGCCACCGCCGGCGCGCCGCCGGTGCAGCGGGCCTTCAACCCGCGCGGTGCCATCTACGGTGCCTCGGCCAACGCGTCCCAGGTGGTGATCCAGGCCCGCAAGGCCGCAAGCCTCGTGGTCCGCATGGCGGATGGCCGGGTGCTCTTTGCCCGACAGCTGGCCGCCGGCGACGCCTGGCGCGCTCCGGCCGGAGTCGCCGCCGTCGTGGACGTTTCCAGCCATTTCTCGGACTTCGACGTCTATCTGAACGGCGAACATGGCGGCACGCTGACGGCCGAGCAGACGCCGCTCAGCCAGCTGAACACCCGCGCCCAGGCCCTGGCCCGTCAGGCCGCCGCCGAGGTTGCGGCCCGCACCCAGGCCGCCCAGATCGAGGCTCAGGCTCGCGCGGCCCAGGTCCAGTCGGCTATGGCCGTCACCACGACCGACGGCTGACAGCGGCGGTTCGCGCCGTGGCCATGTCGCAATCGAAGGCCTATGTTGCGGCCGCATGAGCTCTGACCTTTCCCACGTCCGCCCGTGGCGCCACATCGAGCGCCGCAAGAGCCGCCAGATCATGGTTGGGTCGGTGCCTGTGGGCGGCGATGCGCCGATCTCTGTCCAGTCGATGACCAATACGCCGACGTCCGACGCGGCCGCCACGCTGGAGCAGATCCGCCAGCTGGAAGAGGCCGGCGCCGACATCGTCCGCGTCTCATGTCCCGACGAGGCCTCGACGACGGCCTTCCGGACCATCGCCCGCGAGTCGCGGGTCCCGCTCGTCGCCGACATCCATTTTCACTACAAGCGCGGCATCGAGGCCGCCCAGGCCGGCGCCGCCTGTCTGCGCATCAATCCCGGCAACATCGGCTCGGCCGACCGCGTCCGCGACGTCATCCAGGCCGCCCGCGACCACGGCTGCTCCATGCGCATCGGCGTCAACGCCGGCTCGCTGGAGAAAGAACTGCTCGAGAAATACGGCGAGCCCTGCCCCGAGGCCATGGTCGAGTCCGCCCTCAACCACGCCCGCATCCTGCAGGATCACGACTTCCACGAGTTCAAGATTTCGGTGAAGGCCTCCGACCCCTTCCTGACCGTCGCCGCCTACCAGCAGCTGGCCGAGGCCATCGACTGCCCCCTGCACCTCGGCGTCACCGAGGCCGGTCCGCTGCGCTCGGGCACCATCAAGTCGTCCATCGGCATGGGAAACATGCTCTGGGCCGGCATCGGCGACACCATCCGCGTCAGTCTCGCCGCCGATCCGGTCGAGGAAATCAAGGTCGGCTTCGACATCCTCAAGTCGCTGGGTCTGCGCCACCGCGGGGTCAACATCATCGCCTGCCCGTCGTGCGCACGTCAGGGCTTCAACGTCATCGAGACCGTCGGCATCCTGGAAGAGCGGCTGGCCCATGTGACCACGCCCATGTCGCTGTCGATCATCGGCTGCGTCGTCAACGGACCGGGTGAAGCTCTGTACACGGACGTCGGCTTCACGGGCGGCGGAGCCGGTTCCGGCATGGTCTATGTCAACGGCAAGATGGCCCACAAACAGCACAACGACGGCATGATCGACCACATCGTCGAACTGGTCGAAGCCAAGGCGGCCGAGCTGGACGCCGCACGCACCGCCACCCTCCAGGCCGCCGAGTGAGCATGAAACTCTACATCACTGCCCCGTCCCCCTTCGCCCGCAAATGCCGGATCGTGGCCCGTGAGAAGGGGCTCATCGACCGCATCGAGGAGATCGCGGTCGATCCCTACGCCAACGCGCCGGAACTGCTGGCCTCCAACCCGGTGGTCCAGGTCCCGACCCTGATCGCCGAAGACGGCCTGCCGCTCAACGACAGCCCGGTGATCTGCGAATACCTCGACGCCCTTGGCACTGGCCCGCGCCTGCTCCCGGCCGACGGCGCCGACCGGTTGCGCGTACGCCGGCTCGAAACCCTCGGCAATCAGGCGCTCGAGATGGGCGTCAAACTGGTGCTGGAGAAGCGTCGTCCCGAGAGCGAGCAGTCGCCGTCGTGGATTGCCCGCTGGACCGAAAACATGGCCCGCGCCCTCGACGCGCTGGAGGCCGCGCGTCCGGACCCGGACAATCTCGACATCGGCGTGATCACCGCCGGCGTCGCCGTGACCTGGATCGGCTTCCGCCATCCCGGCTTTGATCTGGCGTCCGGCCGCCCCGGACTGGTCGCCTTGCAGGCTGCGCTTGAGGCCCGGCCCAGCTTCATGGAAACCCGGCCGGCTTGATCAGCCGATAACGCCCGCCAGCTGCAGGCCCTGAAACACGGCCAGCGCCAGCAACAGCACCCCGACCGCATAGGTCAGGACCTTCCTCGGCACGCGTTTGGTGATCACCCCCGCAAAGGGCGCCGCCAGCAGACCGCCCGCGACCAGCCCGCCTACGGCCGCCGCATGATGCTCAAGGGCGCCCGCCTCCTCCCAGTGGCCGGTGACCAGGGCCCAGACGAAGGTCGCGCTGATCGCCACAGTCAGGAAGAACTCGGCGGTGTTGACGGTCCCGATCGCACGGCGCGGTTCCTGACCTGCCGCCACCAGGGTCGATGACACCGTCGGCCCCCAGCCGCCCCCGCCGATCGCGTCGAGAAACCCGCCGACCGCCCCTGTCGGCGCCATCACCCACGACGGCAGCCGGCGCGGCTGGATGTCATGGCCGGCCCGCCAGACGATGTAGCCGCCAATCACCGCCAGATAGACGACGATGAACGGCTTGATCACGTCGCCGTCGAGCCCGGTCAGGACATAGGCCCCGATACAGCCGCCGACGACGCCGGCCAGCGCCAGCGGCGTCAGCAGCCTCCAGTCCACATTCTTGTGCCAGACGTGGCTGCCCGCCGAGGCGGCGGTGGTGAAGACCTCGGCGCCGTGCACGCTGGCCGACGCCATGGCGGGTGGGACGCCGAGGGCCAGCAGCACGGATGACGAGATCACCCCGTAGGCCATGCCCAACGCCCCATCGACTGACTGGGCCAACGCGCCGACCACGAAAAACAGCAGAAAGGTTTCCATCCAGTCCGATCTGAAACAGCAAGGCTGACGAAGCAAAGCACCGTCCGAACATTGGTTGCGCGGTCAGGCCGCCACGGCGCCACTGTCCACCGCCCGCGCGATCGCGGCCAGCACGTCCCGGCGGCCATAGGGTTTGAGCACGAGGGCGGTCGCCAGCCGCGCGTGCCGCGCTGCCGCGGCCACGTCGCCGGACAGGAACATCACCGGCACGCCCCAGGTATCCTTCAGCGACCTCGCCAGGCCGACGCCGTCTCCGTCGCCGTTCAGGTTGATGTCTACCAGTGCAAGGTCGACCACATGCAGGCCGGCCGCCGTGATGGCCGCCGCCGGGTCGGAAAACGGTCCCACGACGCCGTGCCCCGCCTCGACCAGCACATCCATCAGGTCCGCCGCCATGACCGGATCATCCTCGACCACCATGATCGTCAGCGGCGGCGTGGTCGGGACCGGGCCTTCGTCTCCCTCGGGAGTCGAAGCCGTCTGTCGGGTCAGCACGGCGCGCAGGTCGCGCCACACCTCGGCCGGCGGCCGTTCGGCGTCGAGGTCGAAAATCCGCGCCATGGCGTCCAGATCGATGCGCGCCTCACCGGAAATCCCTGCGGGCGCAGGCTCAAGAAGCCCGTCGTACAGCGCTCTCAGCCGGGCCAGTTCGACCCCTTCGTCCAGTGTCGCCTTCAGCGTTCCATCAAACATGCGCCCTCCGTTTCCGGTACAAAGCTGGTGTCCCGCCCCGCCTCGCGAAACCGGCCTGACAGCCTTGTGACGCCGGGTCACGATCACGCCATCGCCGCGCCGCATCGACAGGGCGGCGTCCATCGGAGTAAACACCGCCTCCCGTTTTGAAGAGGCGCTTCCCCCTTGCGACTGCCCCAGGCCCGGCTCGATCAGGTGCTCGACCGCTTCCACCAGGTGGAGGCGCGTATGGGCGCGGCCAGCGACGGTCAGGAAATCGTGCGCCTCTCGAAAGAGCATGCGGAGATGAAGCCCATCGCCGACGCCGTCATGGCGCTGGCGAAGACGCGGGCCGAGATGGCCGATCTGGAAGCCATGGCCTCCGATCCGGAAATGGCCGAAATGGCCGCCGACGAATTGCAGGCCCTCAAGGAAACCCTGCCGGACATGGAGCGCGACGTCGCCCTGCTACTGGCCCCGCGCGATGCCGACGAGAACGCCTCGGCCGTGCTCGAAGTCCGCGCCGGCACTGGCGGCGACGAGGCAGCCCTGTTCGCCGGTGACCTGTTCCGCATGTACTCCCGCTACGCCTCGACCCGCGGCTGGAAGGTCGAGCTGGACTCGGCCACCGAAGGCGACGCCGGCGGCTACAAGGAGATCATCGCCACCGTCACCGGCGACGGCGTCTTTGGCCGGCTGAAATTCGAGAGCGGCGTCCATCGCGTCCAGCGCGTCCCGACCACCGAGGCCGGCGGCCGCATCCACACTTCGGCCGCCACCGTCGCCGTCCTGCCCGAGGTCGAGGACGTCGAGATCGACATTCAGGACAAGGACATCCGCATCGACACCTTCCGCGCCTCCGGCTCGGGCGGGCAGCACGTCAACAAGACCGATTCCGCCGTGCGCATCACCCACTTCCCGTCCGGGATCGTGGTGACCTCCTCGGAGAAGTCCCAGCACGTCAACCGCGACAAGGCGATGAAGAACCTGCGCGTCCGCCTCTACGATATGCAGCGGCAGGCCAAGGACGACGCCCGCTCCGACACGCGCAAATCCCAGGTCGGCTCCGGCGACCGATCGGAACGCATTCGCACCTACAATTTCCCACAAGGCCGGGTCAGCGACCACCGCATCAACCTGACCCTGCACAGCCTGCCCCAGATTCTGGAAGGCGACCTCGACCCTCTGCTGAACGCGCTGATCGCTGAAGATCAGGCCGCACGCCTGGCGGATCTCGAGGCGGAGTTCAGTTAGGGCAACACCAGCGCTTCTCCCTCCCCCGCCGGGGGAGGGATGTCGGCGCGCAGCGACGACAGGGTGGGAGGGGCGCGGCGAAACGGACACCGTGCTTTGGTCGCCATGCCCTCCCCCCCCCCCCCACCACCGCACCGCGCTCGCCGATCGCCCGCTCCTTGCCAGTGGTGGTGTCCATCGCCGTCTGGTGCTCGATCTCGGCATTCAGCTCGGCCCCCATAAGCACGATCTGCACCGTCAGCCAGGTCCACAGCAGGAAGCCCATCATCGCCGCCAGCGGGCCGTAGTAGGCCGTGCGGACGAAGGTCTGCAGATACCAGCTGAAGATCAGCGACAGGGCGAGGCTGAGCAGGGCCGCGAAGATGGCACCGGGCGTCAGCCACCGCAGCCGCGCCTTCTGCCGGCACGGCCCATGGCGATAGATGACCGTCAGGATGGCGACATAGACCAGAAGCAGGACGGGCCAGCGCAGCGGCGCCAGATGCGACCACTCATCGGCGAGGCCGAACACACCGAGAACGATGGGCACCCCTACCACCAGTCCCGCGGACAGCAGCACCGCCAGCAAGCCCGAGACGGTGAACCCCATGCACATCAGGTTGTACCGGACGATATTGCGCCGCTCGACCTCGTGATAGGCGACGTTCAGCCCGTAGAAGAGCACCTTGATCGCCCCGTTGGCGGTCCACAGCGACAGGGCCAGGGTCCAGACGAGGGTGAAGGTCAGGGTGGTGGTGGTGTTCTCCGCCAGCCGCTGCATCTCGTCACCGAGGAACCGGGCCACACCCGAAGGCAGGAAGGAATAGAGGAACTGCAGCCTGGCCCAGGCGTCGTTCGGATCTGCGAACAGCCCGTAGATGGTGACGAAGGCCGCCAGCGTCGGAAACAGCGACAGCATGACGAAGAAGGTGACCCCGCCGGAAAGGAAGCCGATCCGGTCTCCGAAATAGGACACGCCCAGCCGCCAGAAGATGTCGGTCCAGCCCTTGTGGGGAATATGCTCCGGCCTTTGCGCCAGACGACCGCGGCCGGGCTCCTTGGCGTCGAACTCCTCGGGTGTCGGCGGTTTCGGGGGCAGGGGCTGTGGCCGCTCCCTGCGCAGCTCCAGCCCGAATTTGGCAGCTCCAGCCCGAATTTGTGCCCACGCGTATAGATCAGGTGCGCCGCCCCGGCCCCGGCTGCCAGCCCGCCCGCGATCGCCCCGATCACGCCCCAGGGGCCGATCGCTCCGCTCTTTTTCGATCGTCCCTGCATCCCCGCCACAACGGCTCCTCATGCGGCCGTGTTCCACCGCTTGCGAAGGGAGCCACCGTCCGGCACGAAACGCCATGGCCGAGACACGAAATCCCGCCGCTGACGGCGTGGTGACCGCCCTGTGGCGTCATCCGGTCAAGGGTTTCACGCCCGAACCGCTGGACTCGGCCGAGTTGCCCACCAGCGGCTGGTTTCCCGGCGACCGCATGTTTGCTGTCGAGGACGGACCCTCCGGCTTCGACCGCGCCGCGCCCGAGCATCTGCCCAAGCAGAAATTCACCGTCCTGATGCGCACGGCCGAGGTCGCCGGCGTCCGGACCCGCTGGGACGAGGCCTCGCGCATCCTCCATACCGCCGCCGTCGGCCATGCCGACCTCGCGGTTGCCGTCGACGACCCCGCCAGCCGCGCCGCCTTCGAGGCCTGGCTCGCCGTCGTCCTCGGCGACGCCGTCTCCGGACCGCTGCGGCTCGTCTCCGCCGAAGGGCTCGACCACCGTTTCATGGATCATCCGCTGGGCCGCATATCCCTGCTGAATCTCGCCAGCGTGCGGGACTTCGCGGCCCGCGTCGGACGCCCGGTCGATCCGCGCCGATTCCGCGCCAATGTGTGGGTTGAGGGCTGGCCCGCCTGGATCGAGAACGAGGGCACCGACCGCGACCTGACCCTCGGCGGCGCCCGCCTGCGCGGGGTCAAACCCATCGTCCGATGCGCCGCCACCCATGTGGATCCCGACACGGCCAAGCGCGATTTCGATCTGGTCCCCGCGCTGTTCGAACAGTATGGCCACCGCTGGTGCGGCCTGTATGCGACCCTCGCCGCGGGCGGAACGGTGCGCGTCGGCGACCGCGTGGAGATGACATGACCCAAACTCTCGTCAGCGCCTGGAAGGCTGCGACCGCCACGCTCAAGACGGGCCGCATCGACAGCCCCTCGATCGACGCCCGCCTGCTGCTCGAGGTCGCCACTGGCGCAAGCCGCACCGACATCCTGACCGATCCCTATCGCGTGGTGACCCCGGACCAGCAGGCCGCGCTGGACGCCTTCGTGGAGCGCCGCCTGCGCCGCGAACCCGTCTCGCGCATCCTCGGCAAGAAGGGTTTCTGGAAGATCATGCTGAACGTCACCCCGGACGTGCTCAGCCCCCGGCCCGACACCGAGGCCATCCTCGACGTCGTCATGCTGGCCTTCCCGCCGCACAAGGCGTTCGAGATGATCGACCTCGGCACCGGCTCGGGCGCCATCCTGCTGGCCACCCTCGCCGAGCGATTCGGCGCCCGCGGCGTCGGCACCGACATCTCGTTCGAGGCGCTCGCTGTGGCGAAAGAGAACGCGACCAACCTCGAACTCGACAACCGCGCCACCTTCCTGCGCACCGAATGGGCCGCGGGCTTCGGCGACGCCAGCTTCGACCTGGTCGTCTCAAATCCGCCCTACATCCCGTCCGGCGACATCCCCGGCCTCGACCCCGAGGTCCGCGACCACGACCCGCTTCTGGCGCTGGACGGCGGCCCCGACGGCCTGACCGCCTATCGCGAACTGGCCCCCGAGATCCGCCGCATCCTCCGGCCCGAAGGCGTCTTCGCCGTCGAGATCGGCTGGGACCAGGGCCCGCAGGTCAAGGCCCTGTTCGAGGCCGCGGGCTTCGAACACGTCATCATCGTCAAGGACCTGTCTGACCGCGACCGCGTCATCACCAACGGCCCGGACCCGAGGACCAATCCCATTCCGAAGATGTAAGCGGCCCAAAACAAACCCCTTGGAAACGGCCCCATGCCGCGCTAAGTCTTCGCTGTCTCCCACCCAAAACGCACGCCTTGGACCGCTTCAGGCCCATCCACGCGCGCCCGGGACAGTGACGGTCGGGCCAGTCGCCCGGCGGACCACGGGGAGACAACGGTTTTCCGACACATCGCCAGCGGGGATCGGCCCCGCCCGAAGCGGAACAACGACACGGACGGCTTCAGGCGGCATCTCGCGCGCCGGCCCGTCCCTCATAAAAAGCACGGTAGCGTCCGATGAGAGATTTCAAGGGCATGAAGCGTCAGCGCGGACGCAACAGAAAGCCCGGCAGCGGCGGTGGCAACAACAACGCCAACGCCACAAACCCGAACCGTTCGTGGGACTCGCAGGGTCCCGAGAACATCAAGGTCCGCGGCAACGCCCAGACCGTCTATGAGCGCTACATGCAGCTGGCGCGCGACGCCTCGGCCGCCGGCGACCGCGTCCTGGCCGAGAACTACACCCAGCACGCCGAACACTATTTCCGCGTCCTGCGCGCCCTCCAGCCCTCGCGTCCCGTGTCCGAGATCGCCCAGCGCGAACTGGCCGGACAGGGCTTCGACATCGATTTCGAGGACGAGACCGGTGCCCAGGCCGCCGCCATCATGGCCGCCGAAAAGGTCGAGGCCGACCGCCTCGCCCAGATCGAGGCCCGCCAGCGCGAAGCCGAGGAACGCCAGAACGACCGCTCGAACGACCGCCCCAATGATCGTCAGGGGGGCGAACAGCCCCGCCGCGAATGGCGTGACCGTGACGACCAGCC
>VFBG01000090.1 GCA_006515835.1 bacterium
CGCCCGCCCGGCGTCTGCGCCGCCCAGCCGAGGGCCCCCGGAAAGGCCGCAAGCGGCGCGTCTGAGGCTGCCGGCGCCGGCGCGTTGTCACGACGCAGGAAGTCAAGGATCTGGGCGTTGGCGGCAGGAGGCGCGAAGACGGTCAGCGCGAGTGCGAACAGGCCGAGGACGAGGCGGTTCAGGGTCATGGGTTCCATCCTATCCGTCGCCGCTGTGATCCGCGACGTTCCCGGGACACTCGATCATGGCGTCACCGGATTCAAATTGACACCGGTTTCCTTCCTGCGCAATGTCTGCCGCAACAGGGAGGCTGCGTGAGCCACGCACACGATAATTCAGGGACTTCGCCAATCGCGCACGCCTTTGTCGGCGCGCGACGCAGCGGTCGTGCGCTTGAGGTCTATCCGGGCCTGCAGCCCGAATCGCTCGAAGCCGCATACGCCATCCAGGACGAGGCGATATCCGCCTGGCCGGATCGCATCGCGGGCTGGAAACTCGGCCGGATCAACGCCCCGCACGATGCGCGCTTCGGCGCCGGTCGGCTGGCGGGACCAATCTTTTCGCGAAACGTCTGGACGGCTGCCCACACCCCGACCCGCTTCGGTGTGATCGAGGGCGGCTTTGCGGCCGTCGAGGCGGAATATGTGCTCGAACTGGGCGAAACCGCACCGGACCGCAGCGACTGGACCGTCGACACGGTCGCGCCGCTGGTGTCACGCGCCTTCATCGGCGTGGAAATCGCGGGTAGTCCTTTCCCGGGCATCAACGAACATGGTCCTGCGGTCACGGCGTCGGATTTCGGCAACAACGCCGGCCTGATCCTCGGCGGCGAGATCGCCGGTTGGCGCGAGCGCCTGTCTGGCCTCACCTGCACCATGACCATCAATGACATCGTCATCGGGCGCGGCGGCGCGACCGCCATTCCCGGTGGACCGCTCGATTCCCTCGCCTTCCTGCTGAACCTGCTGCACCGGCGCGGCCGGCGGCTGGAGGCAGGACAACTGATCTCGACGGGCGCTGCCACCGGGGTGCACGAAATCTTCGCCGGCCAGTTCGCCGCCGCCGATTTCGGACCCGACGGCCGGATCGACTGTCTCGCGGTCCCGGCGACAGGAGCCATTGCATGAGCCTGACCCGTCGCACGCTCGGCCTCGTGGGCCTGTCCGGTATCGGCCTGGCCGCCTGCGCCCCGCGCCGGGCCGCCAACGGCCAGACCGTCTTCAACGCCGTGGACGTCCACCCGGCCGACTATCCGACCGTCACCGCGGTCAAATGGATGGGCGAGGAGCTGGGGCGACTGACCGAAGGCCGCCTGGGTGTGCGCCAATTCCCGGCGGGACAGCTGGGCAATGAGGACGATTCCATCGGCCTGACCCGATTCCAGGCCGTCGACATCTGCCGCGTCGCTGTGGCCGCCCTGAACAACGCCTTCCCCGAGACCCGGCTTCTGGCCCTGCCCTATGTCTACCGCTCGGTCGCCCATGTGCGGGCTGTCGTCGACGGCGCCATCGGCACGGAACTGCTCAATGTCTTCGAGGGCCGCGGTCTGGTCGGTCTGGCCTATTACGACGCCGCACCGCGCTCCTTCTACAATGTCCGCCACCCGGTCACCGAGCCGGGGCAGATGCGCGGCCTGAAGATGCGCGCACCACAGTCGGACATCTTCCTCGACTCGATCCGTGCCATGGGCGCCAACCCGACGCCCCTGACCTTCGGCGCGGTCTTCTCATCGCTGCAGACCCATCTGATCGACGGGGCCGAGAACAACTGGCCCAGCTATCAGTCCAGCCGCCAGTTCGAGGTCGCGCGCTTCTGGAGTCAGACCGAACACTCCTTCTCGCCCGACGCCCTGCTGATGTCGAAGGCCAGCCTCGAGCGGCTGAGCGCCGCCGACCAGGACCGGGTCCGCGACGTCGCCCGCCGCTCGGTGCCGGTGATGCGCGCGCTGTGGGATGAGCGCGAGGCCACGGCGCGCGCCACGGTCATCGCCGCCGGAACCCAGGTCGCCGAGGTCGACAAGGCCGCCTTCGCCGCCACCGTCCGCCCTGTGCTGGACAAATATCTCGCCGAGCCGCGTCTGCGCGCGCTCCACGAACGGATCGCAGCGGTCGCCTGAACGTCCGCGCAAAATCACGGCGCTCAGGGAGGGCGTTGAATGTCTGAACCACGACGCGGAAGCGCGCGCGCGCTCGACGGCCTCGCCAGTCTTGCCATGGGGCTCGCAGGCTTTGCCCTCGTCGCCATGGCCCTGATCCAGGCCTGGCAGGTTTTCGCCCGCTATGTGCTGAACGACAGCCCTGGCTGGACCGAGCCTCTCGCCCTGCTGCTGATGAGCTTCGCCGTCATGTTCGGCGCGGCCGTCGCCGTCCGGCGCGAGACCCATTTCGCCTTCCAGACTTTCCGCGATGCGGCACCCGGCCCGCTCAAGTGGCTGATGAAGTCGATCTCCCGCCTGATCGCCCTGAAATTCGCCGGTCTTTGCCTCGGCGGTGCCCTGATCCTTCTGTTCGCGCTCGAGCGCCTTCTGACCGGCGACTATCACGCGCCGGATGTCGCCGAGCAGGCGGAGGACTGAGAGCATGGAATACGTCATCCTCTTCGGCCTTCTGGCTGTCCTTCTGGCCATCGGCGTGCCGGTCGCCTTCTCCCTGCTGGCCGCGACGCTGGCGACGGTGCTGTATCTGGCCCTGCCGCCGATCGTGGTCTTCCAGCAGATGGGGTCCGACATCACCTCCGTGGCCCTGCTGGCCATTCCCCTGTTCATCTTCACCGGTGAGCTGATGATGAAGGGCGGCCTTTCCGACCGGATGATCGCCCTCGCCTCCTCCATGGTCGGCCATGTGCGCGGCGGCCTGGGCCAGGTGACGGTCGTCGGCTCGACCCTGTTCGGCGGCGTCTCGGGCAGCGCCATCGCCGACGTCTCAGCCATCGGCGGCACCATGATCCCGCAGATGCAGAAGCGCGGCTATGACGCCGACTACGCCGTCAACGTCACCATCTCGGCGGCCCTGGTCGCCCTGCTGGTGCCACCCTCGCACAACATGATCCTGTACTCGGCCTCGGCCGGAGGCGGGGTGTCGATCTCCGACCTGTTCGCCGCGGGCATCATCCCGGCCCTGCTGCTGGCCGCGACCCTGATGGTCACGGCCTATGTCGTGGCCCGCAAGCGCGGCTATGCGGCCGAGGCCTTCCCGGGCTTCCGCGCCGTCGCCGTCCGGCTGGTGGCCGCCATCCCCGGCCTGCTGCTGGTCGGGATCATCTTCGGCGGCATCCGCGCCGGCGTCTTCACCGCGGTGGAGAGCGCCTCGATCGCCGTGGTCTACGCCACTGTCGTCACCGGCCTGATCTATCGCCACATGACCTGGAGCGCATTCAAGGCCGCCTGTCTCGGCGCGGCCCGGACCTCGGGCATGGTGCTCTTCATCATCGGTTGCGCCGGCGCCTTCGGCTGGCTGATGGCCTATATGCAGGTGCCGACCATGATGGTCGACATGCTGCAGACCCTGACCGACAACCCGATCCTGATCCTGCTGCTGATCAATGTCATCCTCCTGATCCTCGGCACCTTCATGGACATGGCGCCGCTCATCATCATCTGCACGCCGATCTTCCTGCCGGTGGCCAAGGCCTTCGACGTCGATCCCGTACAGTTCGGCGTGATCCTGCTGCTCAACTGCGGCATCGGCCTGATCACTCCGCCGGTCGGCTCGGTCCTGTTCGTCGGCAGCGCCATCGCCGGAATTCCCATGACGCGGGCGCTGAAGACCATCTGGCCGTTCTGGCTCTCTTGCCTCGCAGTGCTGATGCTGGTCACCTTCATCCCGGCGCTTTCGCTGTGGCTTCCCTCGCTGATGAAATGACCGACCTGCTGGCCGTTCGACCGGCCGAAGACTGCCGCTGGGACTGCGTTGCCCTGGGCGAGGTCATGCTTCGCCTCGACCCGGGCGAGGGTCGCATCCGCACGGCCCGGTCCTTCCAGGTCTGGGAGGGCGGCGGCGAGTACAATGTCGCCCGGGGCCTGCGGAAGACCTTCGGGATGCGGACCTCGGTCGTCACCGCCCTGCCTCGCAACGAGATGGGTGCCCTCGCCGAGGACCTGATCCTGCAGGGCGGCGTCGATACGTCCCACATCCTGTGGCGCGAGGCTGACGGCATCGGGCGCAACACGCGGATGGGGCTGAACTTCACCGAGCGCGGCTTCGGCGTGCGGGGCGCGCTCGGCGCCTCGGACCGGGCCAATTCCGCTGCCTCGCAGATCCGCCCGGATGAGGTCGACTGGGACGCGCTGTTTGGCGGCGAGGGGGTGCGCTGGCTGCATACGGGCGGCATCTTCGCCGCGCTTTCAACCAGCACCGCCGAGACGACGCTGGCCGCCATCCGCGCCGCCAAACGCCACGGCGTCGTCGTCAGCTACGACCTCAACTACCGCGCCAGCCTGTGGTCCAGCCATCCCGACCCCGACGCCGCCCGGCGGGTCAACCGCGAGATCGCCGGCCTGGTCGATGTGCTCGTCGGCGACGAGTATGCCTATGAGTCCTGCCTCGGCATCGGCGGCCACGCGGCCCGCACTGACCCGGCCGATCCCGCACCGTTCGACACCCTTGTCGACGGGGCGTCAGCGGCCCTCCCGAACGTCAAGGTCTTCGCCGCCACACTGCGCGACCCGGTCTCCGCCTCGGTCAACCGCTGGGGCGGGGTCCTTTGGGCGGGTGGAAAGCGCTATGCGACGCCGGTGCGCGAGATTGCGGTCCTGGATCGCGTCGGGGGGGGCGACGGTTTCGTCTCGGGCATGGCCTTTGCCTTCCTGAACGGCCTCGGACCGCAGACCGCCGTCGACTACGGCGCGGCCCACGGAGCCCTGGCTATGACCACCCCGGGTGACAACGCAATGACCTCGTTGGATGAGGTCAGGGCCCTGGCCGGCGGGCGTGGGGCGGCGGCGATCCGCTAGCCGGAAATGACCTCAGGTTGTCGGAAAACGCTGTTGTGAGATCATACAGTTCCGGCCCGGCGCAGCCTGTTTTTAGTGGGACACCGGAGCAATCGACCACGCCAGACGATGCGCTAAGGGCAAATTGGGCTGGTCATTCACAATTCTGTATGCAACCTCGGCTACGTAGGGCATTAAGTACAACCCAACCCGGAGACTGACTGATGAAAAAGACTGTTGCAGCCATCACAGCCGGCCTCCTGCTCGTCGCAGGTCAGGCCGTCGCCCAGAACAACACCGCGAGCGCCCGCGTCGGCGACCGCATCGGCGCTGAAGCCAGCGACTCGAGCGAGTTTGCCGGTGTGCCGATCGCGGTCCTGCTCCTCGGCGGCGCAGCGCTGATCACCCTCGTGGTCGTCGCCACCGACGACGACAGCGAGAGCAACTAAGCTTCTCGACCGTTCTGGTCACAAGTCTCGCCCCCGTCGCGCAAGCGGCGGGGGTTTTGCTTTGTAACCGGCATGCGCGTGGAATTCAGGCCCGCTCTTCCTCGTCGCCGCAGAGCGAACACTGGAAGCGGGCGACCTTCGATTTCGACGGCATGGGCCTCAGCACCGACGTCCGGCCGAACTCGAACCGGCATCGCTTGCACTCGTCGGCCTGCGGTTCCCGGGCGGCAAGTACGCTCGCTATAGCCGCATCCTTCTCGGCCACCCGCGCCCGCGCACGCGCCTCATCCGCCTGGGCTCGCGCAATCTCATCCTGCGCCGCCCGCTTCTCCCGCTCAAGCCGTTCGATCAGCTGGCGTCGGTAAAGGTCGTTGTCCGCCATTCCAGGCCCCCCCGCTGACCCGCAGCGAGAAGCAGATAGACGGGAGAGTCAACGGGACGAGGCGCTTTCAGGATGCCGGGACAGACTCACCCAAACGGGTCCTGGTAGGAACCGTCAACGACGGGTGGCTGACTAAAGCAGGGCCGCCGCGCTCCGCTTCTCTTCGCGCTTGGCGTCAGCCTCGCTCTGCGCCGCGTCCATTTCGCCGATCGCCGCCGCCGTTTGCGCATCCTCTGACGGACTGCGTCCAGGCCGCAGCGCATAGGCCGCAAGCAGTCCGACCACCAGCACCAGCAGAACGCCAATGGCGATCCAGGTGACCATGGGGCTGATATGGCGGGTCTTCAGTCGATCGTTCGCCAAGGCGCTGGCTCCATGCTCCCGCAAGGCGGCGGGCGACGCGGGTTCTACCAGAGCGATCCGGCAAAGGCGACCACCCAAGACCGGGGTCAGGCAAGGAGGGCTCGGGCCCTGCGTCAACGGCGGTTTTGCCGCTGACACGATCAGAGGCAAGACTGCCCCGTAAGCCGGAGCACATTGTCTCGTGCAACCCGTTGCAACCTCGGCTCGCAACGCCTCCTCGCCAGGCAAGACATCAGCCTTCGCTTTTTGGGCGACCCGCCCGGACGCGTGGCTTCGTTTTGCCATAACTTCCCTGACGGCGGTCTTCCAGCAGCCGACCCAGACGGAACAGAGCCTTGCGCTCGTAAGTCTCAAGTCGGCCCAGTTGCATCAGCGCTACGCGCAGGGCGGCGATGTCGATCCGCTCATCAGACAGCCCCGCCTCGACCATCCCCTGCATCACCTTGGCCCGGTGATCGCGCAGCCGATTGCGCGCCGCAATGGCGTAAACCAGATCCGAACCGTCGATCGTGGCCGAGGTTGCCCGGACATGGTTGAGCAGGTCGCCATACTGGCCCTCGCAGGCGCGCACCATATAAGCCGGCACCGACGTGTTCAGACCGTGTTTGATGGCATTCAGGCTGGCTGCCGCCTTGCCCGCTACGGTGCGCGGACCGGTGCTCTGCCGGGGGCGGGTGCGATGCGGCCGTCGGCAATACTGTCGCGGCGACCGTAGAGCCGCGCGAGAATGGCGTCCCGCAGGCGCGAGGTGGCTTGAATTGACTGCGCCAGGCGCGCCAGCACCTCCACATTCTGTGACTGCACGACCTGAAGTTCAGCGTCGATACTGTAGAACCCGACACACTCATCGATCACCGCCTGGGCAGCCGGGACGCCCCAAACACATCCGAGCGCGGCGGCCCTCATGTTGTCATGGACCGTCGGGGCAGACAGGCCGCCCGCTACCGCGCCCTTAGCGGCCATGGCGGCAAGCCGGTCTGCAAGCGCCAGATCTACGATCTCATCAACCCACATCCGCTCGATCGGATCAGCAGGTCGCAGCTCGTGATCAAACGCCGCCTTCATCCCGTCAAATGACCGCCGGTTCTCACACCCCAGGAGGTACTGGCCCGGGCCGTCCCCGATCAGTGAGGCGGTCGGCGTCAACTCATCTGGCGCATCGCTGGAGGTGCCAGCCACAACCGCTGAAGCTGCCGATCCGGCTCCGGCCGGTCGCGCCCGGGGCCGGGCAGGTGGAAGGGGGGGCGGTGGGGGCGAGGGCGAATTAGTGGTCATCGTCGCACGCTAAGGGTGCAGCCTGGATCACAAAAGCCACGATCTGTTCTACTTGACGACTACATGTGTAGGCAGAAATGATTTCAACATTATTCGCGCCAGTGAATTGATTTGACTGTTGAATGCACGTTAGACGCCGCTAAACATCTAATCATCACTACAGCTTTTGATGTACAAATGCAGATCGACGATCAAATCTTGTTCAAGGGTTACGTCAGCAATCCCGTAGGCTACGAACCCGTCCTTGCGCCTGGCGACCCCTGCGTCGTAGTGATGATCGACGGCGATACCGGCCTCAGGGTCCGAAAAGTCCCCGGGCAGCCTCGCAGGACCATCGGCGAGTGGGTCTTTGTGGAAGAGGTGATGACGCTGGACAACAGAACGCGGCCGGGCGGCCCGCGGCCGGATGCCCGCAAGATTCTCAAAATGATGGCGGCAGAAAACACAAAGGCTTTCGCCGACCTGCGCGATCGCGTCGCCTATATGTTTGTGACCGGCGCGCACCCGATGAACATGCGGCCCTTCTTTACCGGCGCGCTCAATGTCCTCAGCGAACCCTGTGCGACATCGGGTCGTTTCGGCCCTTATCTGATCGCCAGCTCAGCGGTCCATACGCTGGGCCTGCTCTGCCATCCGATGGTGGTCGAAGCCAGGCGACTGCTGTCGGACGGTTAGCGGCTGGTCGTGTCACTCGGCCCCAACCGCCGCCGGCCGTACGGCAACCTGTATTTCGCATGCGGCCCGCAACGGCTCACAGTCAACGCCGAAGGCTGGATCAAACCGGGCTGGCCAATGGACTGGAGGAGGCGGCCCACGCGGCGCTGAGGAGGGCGGGGCGGAGGTCCGCCTTAGGCTGCCTCAGATAGCAGACGTTCGGGGTCGCCGCCCCTCTTCACGCCCCTACGACAGCCTGCCGGCAGTGCTTGCTGATCGTGGACCCGATCTCGAACCCAGGTGCTTGGTCCCGGAGTTTGATTGATCGGGTTGAGCCTGAATCGCTCGGGCTCTTTTGTCCACATTTTGCAGATTAACTCATAAGGGATCAGGCCTTTGAGCGTATTCAGGCGTCGCCCGAAGTTGTAGGCGTCGATGAAGATGCAGAGGTGAGCGTCGAGCTGCTGGTGACGGTCGTAGGTTCGCGTTTGACGGTCGCTTTCTTGATGGTCCGACTCAACCGTTCGACCTGCAGGCTGGTCCAGGGACGGTTCACCTTGGTGAGCCGGTAATCGATGGAATATTCTTGGAAGCGCATATCGATCATTTACGTCATGTAGCGGGCGGTCGGACCGTCGGCGTAGCGCGGCGGGTAGGTGAACTGGATGCCGTTATCGGTCAGGACGGTGTGGACTCTGTAGGGGATCGCCTCGAACACTTGCTCGAGGAAGGTGGACACCGAGGTTCGGCCCGTCTTCCTGACCAGCTGCAAGACGGTGATTTTGCTCGTGCGATCAATGGCGACATAGAGAAAGAGTTTGCCCTCGGCGGTCTGGACCTCGGCGATGTCAATGTGGGTAGCCGATCGGATCGGCTTTGAACCACCGCGGGCTTGTCGCCCTCGACCTCCGGCATCCGGGCAGAGGCGGGCCAGGCAGCGATTCAGTGACGACCGCGTCGTGATCGTGGCCTGCAATGCATAGAGGCAATCGTCCAGCGGCAGCAGCGTATGGCGGCGAAAGGCGACGATCATCGCCTCGTCCTCGACGAACAGGACGGTCGATCTGGGCACGATCGGCCCCATCGGCTGATCGGCCGCCGAGGTCAGGTTCTTCCTCTTGGCGACGGTCTTCTGGTTGATCCCATGGCACCTCGCCAGAACCCTCAAGTTCTCTTGCCTAGGCTGTATCACTCGACGGACTGCCTCCGCCGTTTTGGCGCTTCCCTAAAGTGTCTGGCCCATAGCGCTTCCTTCCATTCGGCGAAAACGATTGCACCCTCAACTTCCAGGACCAAACACCTCGCATGGGCAACGACTGAAATGAGGGAGGATCAGTGTTGCATCTCGCCGTTGATTTTGCCGAAGAACTCGTCGAGATGCCCGCGCCGGTGTTTCAACGGGCCCATTCGCAAAACCACTTCCTGCGGATCTCGGCGGCGCACAACGGGCCAAAGTGGTTCCACCAGAGCCGCACCGTTTCATAACAGATGTCGATGCGGCGGTCGGACAGCAGATGCTCTTCGTTACGGAGCGACAGCCGGTACTTCACCCACATCATCCGACGAGGAGGACCTTGTCGGGCGAGTTGTCGAAGTAGCTAACGGGTCGGTTGATCAGGCCGAGTCGGCCAGCCTGGCACACTCCGATTATCTCGGACCAACTTGGGGCTGACAGTCCCGCAGTAAGTGTTGCATCGCTCCGAGGGAGGCGATCAATGTCGATGGCCGCCAATGGTCGCATGGAACGCTGATGGCTGCCTCGCCCTTCCCTGCCTACGTCAGCACGCGCGGGTCTTCACCGGATGTGGATTTTGTCGGCGCGTTGCTGGCAGGGGTGGCCCCGGATGGCGGACTGTACGTGCCGGCGCTGTGGCCGGATTTGCGCGAGACGCCCGCCCCCTCCGGAGGCGCGGCCGGCATGGCGAACGCAATCCTGGCCCCCTTCATCGGGGACGCCCTGGAGGCGGGAGCGGTGGGTCGGGCGGCTGCGCGGCTGAAGGACCAGTTCTTTCACCCGGAGACGACGCCCCTCGTGGAGCTGGAGCCCGACCTGTTCGTGCTCGAGCTGTTTCATGGCCCCACGGCGGCGTTCAAGGACTACGCCATGCAGATGGTAGCCGTCCTGGCCAAGGCTGCGCTGGCCGGCCTGGGCGAACGGCTGTTGCTGGTGACCGCGACCAGCGGCGATACGGGCGCTGCCGCGGTCCGAGCCTTTGGCGGCATGGACCGGATCGATCTGGTCGTGCTGCATCCGCTGGGGCGGGTGTCGCCGGTGCAGCGCCTGCAGATGACCACGACCGGCGCGGCCAATGTTCTGAACCTGGCGGTGCGGGGCGATTTCGACGATTGCCAGCGATTGGTGAAGGGGTTGCTGGCGCACCGCGCCCTGACCGCCGGCCGACGGGTAAGTTCGGTCAACTCCATCAACTGGGCGCGGCTGGCGGGCCAAATTCCCTACTATATCGGAGCAGCCGGCGCGCTGGGGAGCGCGGCGTCGAAGGCGACCTATGTCGTGCCGACTGGCAATTTCGGGGATGCCTTCGCCGGTTGGGCGGCGCGGCGCATGGGCCTGCCGATGGGCGGTCTGGTGGCGGCGACGAACGAGAACGACGCGCTGGTCCGGGCGTTGGAGACCGGCTTCTATGAGCGCGCTCACGCCGTTCCGACGACGAGCGTCAGCATGGACGTTCAGGCTCCGTCCAATTTCGAGCGGCTGGTGTTCGAGGCCTCGGGCCGGGATAGCGCCCTGACGCGCGGCCTGTTCGAGGATTTTGCTCGTCATGGGCGCATGACGTTACCCGCCGAATTGCTGGCGGCCCTGCGGCGCGAGGTGTCGGCGGTGTCGGTCAGCGAGGCGGAAACAGCCGAGGAAATCGCGCGGACCTATGGCGAGACAGGACGCGTGATCTGTCCGCATACGGCAGTGGCGCTGCACGCTGCGCGCCGGCTGGACCGGTCAGCGGGTCCCGTGGTGGCGCTGTCGACGGCGCATCCGGCCAAATTTCCGGAGGCGGTCGAGGCGGCCCTGGGTTTCGTCCCGGAACGACCGCCGCAACTGGACGGTCTGGAAGGTCGGACGGAGGTGTTCGAGACCGTCGATCCGACTCTTGCTGCCGTGCTCGCCGCCATCGGCTGAACTCAGGCGGCCAGGGCCTGTCCGGTCCACCAGTCGAGGCGACGCAGGAAGGGGGCCGGGTCCTTGGGCGTCACCAGGGCCGCGGGGTCATGGAACAGGCGGTCGTGCAGGCGCGTCAGGGTGAAGCGTACGGCCGCGACGGCGCCGAGCGCCGGCATGGCGGCGCGTTCCGCCGGCGAGAGCGGACGGAACGATTCATATCCAGACTGGAAGGCCGCGATGGCACCCGGCAGGGCGGTGCCCGAGGCGTCGAAGCCCCAGGCAGAGAGGGCGATGGCCAAGTCATAGGCAAGGACGTCGGTGCAGGCGAAATAGAAGTCGATCAGCCCGCTGGGAGCGTCCCCCTTGAACAGGATGTTGTCGGGAAAATAGTCAGCGTGGATTGGGCCGACCGGCAGAGGCAGGGCGGGGTTGGCGGCGCGCTCGTCGACCCAGGGTGCCATGCGGCGGAGCATGCGTTGATCGTCGGAGGAGGCGCGCGACTGGCAGCGGTCGAACAGAGCGCGGCGGGCGGCCGGACCCACCGGGTTGTGGCGGGTCAGGGGAAAGGCCGCGCTGGCCAGATGCAGACGGGCGAGCAGGGCTCCAGCGGCGGCCTGATCCGTCAGCGACGGCGTCCGCTTCCAGGCTCCCGGAAGCCATTCGAGGATGGCGGCGGGGCGATCGTTGAGACGGCCGACCGCCTCGCCCGACGAGTCCCGCACCGGTCGGGCGCACGGCAATCCGGCGCCAGCGGCATGGGCGGTGAAGCCCAGGCAGAAGGGCAGAGCGGCCTCGTCGGTGCGGCCTTCGAACAGAGTCAGGACGAAGCGGCCTTGGTCGGTGTCCAGCCGGTAGTTGGTGTTCTCGACCCCCTCGGCGATCGGCGTCAGCGCACGCAGCGGGCCGAGGCCGAAGCGTCTAATGAAGGGCTCGGCGTCGGCTTCCTCGACCGGGGTGAAGACCGCCATGTCAGCCGGCCTGATGCGCGAGGCGGCGGGCGGCGAGATCGGACAGGTCAGCCAGCAAGCTCTCGGCCGTGGCCCAGCGACCGGCACCGCGGCCCCGGCAATGGACAACGGACCCATCGGCAGCGATGACCTTCAAGGCGTTGCCCTCTCCCTTCAAGGCGGTGAACACCGGATCCAGCCCGCTCGCCGCAAGGCGAACCTCGGCGACCAGCCGGCCGTTGGCCATACGGCAGCGACACAGCTGCCGCGCGCCGGCGGGCGGAAGGTCGGCCGCCGATAGGACGTCGCGCGGGATGTCGGCCTCGTCCGGCATGAAGCCGAACGCTTCGAAGGCGAGCAGACGCACCTTGGCCGCGGCGTCGAAGCCTTCAAGGTCCGAAGAGGGATCCTCCTCGGCGAGACCGGCGGCGCGGGCCTCAGCCAGGGCGACGTCGAACGTGGCCCCGGCGTCAAGGCGTTCGAGCATGAAATTGACTGTGCCGTTCAGCACCGCCTCGAAGGCCAGGATCGATGATTCCGCTCGGGCTGCGCGCAGGGTTTCGACCATGGGGACGCCGCCGCCGATGGAGGCGGACCAGAGCACTTTTGCGTCATGCGCCCCGGCGAGGGCGAGCAGCCCTGCAGGATCCCGGCTGACGGCCTGTTTGTTGGCGCTGGCCACGTCTACGCCGCGCTGGAGGGCGGCGCGGATCAGGGCGTGACCGGCCTCGGCTTCGGACAGGGCCTCGAGCAGGATGTCAGGGTCCCGCTCGAGGAGGGCCGAAGCGTCAGCCACCAGCAGCCGGGAAAGACGGTCGTGGGCGACGCCCGGGACGTCTCGGGGCTTCATCGGGTCACGGACCAGCACGCCGACGACCTCGAACCTCGGGTCGCCCAACAACCGGGCGAGCGCGCCGCCCCCGACCACGCCGCAGCCCGCGACGGCGACCCTCAACGGCGGTGAGGACCGGACGG
>VFBG01000248.1 GCA_006515835.1 bacterium
CCCCGATCTGAAGCCCGAGACCTCCAACAATTGGGAATTCGGGGTGCGGCACGGCTCGGGCGGCCTGACGGTCGATGCGTCGCTGTTCCGCTCCAGGGCCAAGAACTACATCGCCTCGCTGTCGTGCAGCATCTACGGCTCCACCACCAGCCCCTGCACGGCCTCGACCGAGACCACCTATGTCAACCTGGACAAGGCCGAGAGCACCGGCGTGGAACTGGCCACCCAGTACCACATCGCCGATCTGGGCCTGACCCCCTACGTCAACGGCAGCTGGATCCGGCGCAAGTATTTCTTCCGCACCGCCACCAGCGGCAAGACCGGCGTTCCCACCGTCAGCGGCCGCATCGGCCTGCGCCACGAGCGCAGCCTGTGGGACGGCGCCACCGGCTGGGCCGACCTTTACATGCGCGGCGGATCGCGGGCCGACGAACTCAGCCAGGGATCGACCGGCAGCGTCAGTCTCACCCGTGTTCCCGCCTGGCGGACCTTCAACGCCTCGTTCGGCACCGATATCGGCGGCTATCACCTCAGTCTTGACCTGCTCAATCTCTCCGATCTGACCTACCAGACCACCCCCGACGAATCCTACCAGCAGGGCCGCAGCGTGGTCTTCAGCGTCCGCGCCGATTTCTGAGGAGGACATGGGCATGACCAGAATCATCGGCCGCGCCGTTCTCGCCGTCCTGCTGGTGGTTGGCGGCATCCGTCAGGCCGCCGCCGCCGACACGACGCGGCTGGTGGTGATCGGAGGCTCGCTGACCGAGATCGTCTTCGCCCTGGGCAGGGGGAACGCGGTGGTCGGCGTCGATCAGACCAGCGTCTGGCCGCCCGAGGTCAAAACATTGCCCCAGGTGGGGTATTACAAGAAGGTCTCGGCCGAGGGGGTGCTGTCCCTGACCCCGACCCTGGTCATGGCCTATCGCGACTCCGAGCCGGCCAGCGCCCTGCGCCAGGTGACGCAGGCGGGAACCCCGGTGACGTTCTTCGAGCGTTCGCCGCCCATGGTGGCGCTGATGGACAATATCGGCGCCGTCGGCCGGCTGCTCGGAGCCGAGGGCGAGGCTGAAAGCCTGCGCCGTTCCCTTGATGACCAGATCGCTTCCGTCGCTCGGGCGGTGGCCGGAAAAAAGGCCCGGCCGCGCGTGCTGTTCGTCCTCAACTACGATCCGTCGCAGGCCGTGGTGGCGGGAGCGGGCACCATCGCCGGCCAGTTGATCGAGATGGCGGGGGGGATCAACGCCGCCGAAAATGTTTCCGGGTTCAAGCCGCTGAACGGCGAGATGGTGACCGCCTCGGCCCCCGATCTGGTGCTGACCGTCGAGGAGCGCTGGGACGCCGTCGGCGGGGCGGCGGGGATGATGCGGCTGCCGGGAATGGCGGCCACTCCGGCGGCCCGGGCCGG
>VFBG01000091.1:0-1075 GCA_006515835.1 bacterium
GCCAGCGCCAGGTCGCCTTGATCGCCGGGCTCAAGGCGGGACCCGAAAGCGTACGGGATCCCCAGCGGGTCGCCGCCATCCTCGCCCGCGTCCGGTCCGCTGCAGCGCGTTGCGGGCTGGACGAGGCGCTCGCGGTCGCGGTCTGGCGCGAACTCCTCGAGCGTTCGGCCGAGGCCCAGCAGGCGCTGTTGCGCCGGTCCGATCCGATCGGTCGGCTTGACGATGGACAGGCCGCAGGGGCCAGTCCGTCAAGCCTCTCTCCGCCCCGGTCGTCTATGCCGGACGGAACCGTCGTCCAGGAGTCTTCATGAACACCGCCGCCGCTATTCGGGCCTATCGCGGTCCCGCCGTCTTCAGCGTCGGTCTGCGCCCCTTCTTCCTGTTCGCCGCCCTGTGGTCGGCGATCGCCGCGCCGATCTGGCTCTACGCCTTCCTCAGCGGCGGCCCGGTCGGCCTCGACTGGCACGTGCATGAGATGCTGTTCGGCTATACCGGCGGGGTCGTCGTCGGCTTCCTGCTGACCGCCGTACCCAACTGGACCGGTCGCCTGCCTGTGGTGGGGAGGCCCCTGGCCCTGCTGTTCGGTCTCTGGCTGGCGGGTCGGGCGGCCATGCTGGCCATGGCCCTGAATGCGGACCTGGCGGCGGCGGCCTGGCCGGCGATCATCGACGGCCTGTTCCTGTTCGCCATGGCCGGGGTGATCTGGCGCGAGGTGCTGGCCGGCCGCAACTGGCGCAATGTTCCCGTGGCCGTCATGGTCACCGTGTTCGCCCTCGCCAATGCCGGGTTTCACCTTGAGCCGGGCGCCGGCGGTGTCGCCAATCTATCGACACGACTGGGTCTGGCGACGATAGCCTTGCTGATCGCCGTCATCGGCGGCCGGGTCACGCCCAGTTTCACCCGCAATTGGCAGATCAAGCGCGGCGGCCCCCTACCCGCCGTCGCCGGCCGTTTCGACGCGGTGACCCTGGCGGTCACCGCCGCGGGCCTGGTCGGCTGGAGCGTCGCCCCGGCGCATCCGGCGGCCGGGGCGATGTTGCTGGCGGCGGGCGGGTTGAACCTGCTCCGGCTGGTC
>VFBG01000091.1:1101-10572 GCA_006515835.1 bacterium
GCTGGTCCGTTGGCGCGGCGACGCGACCCTGGCGGAACCGCTCGTCTGGATCCTGCACCTCGGCTATCTCTGGCTTGCGGCGGGCCTCGTCCTGACGGGTTTGTCGGTCGCCGCGCCTGGCCTTGTCCCGGCCTCCGTCGGCGTCCACGCCCTGACCGCCGGCGCCATCGGGGTGATGACCCTGGCCATCATGACCCGCGCCAGCCGGGGGCACACCGGTCGCCCGCTGGCCGCCGGCCCGGTCGAAGTGGTGATCTACGGTCTGGTCAACGCTGCCGCCCTGACCCGGGTCGCGGGCGGCCTGTCGCCGTCCCTCTACCAGCCGTTGCTGATCGTCTCGGCCGCGCTGTGGTCCGGGTCTTTCCTCGCCTTCGCCATCGCCTACGGGCCGATGCTGCTGCGGGCTCGCCCCACACGGGGCTGACCGCGCTCAGGCATAGCGGGCGGCGGCGGTCGCCTTGACCAGGGCGATCACTCGCGCCCCCGGCGTGAGACCCAGTTGTTCGCCCGCCTGTCGGGTGACCAGGGCCTTGAGAGGCGGTTCTGGAAGCTGACGCCGGCCGGGTCTGTCAGGGCCAGGGCGACGTCGCGGGCGTCGACGACCACGCGGACGCGTTCGCCCGGGGCCACGCCCAGAAGCGGCGACAGAAACAGGATTCCGGCCAGGTCGATCCGGGTGGCGTCGCCCGCCGGGTCGTGCCCGGCCACCGTTCCGTCGAGAATGGAGAGCGGCGCGCTGAGCCCGGCCGCGGCCTCCGCCTCCGGCCGGTCGAAGGCCGCGTCGGGCGGCTCCGCTCCTGACGTCCGGCCATCGCCGACCAGCACCACCCGGTCCGCGAGCCGCGCCACCTCCTCGACGGCGTGGCTGACATACAGAATGGGCGGTCCGTCGCGGGCCAGTCGATCAAGATAAGGCAGGATGTCGCCGCGCCGGGCGCCGTCCAGTCCCGCCAGGGGCTCGTCGAGGATCAGCAGGCGAGGTCGGGTCAGCAGGGCCCGGCCGATCGCGACCCGGCGGGCTTCCCCGCCCGATAGCGCCCCCGGCCGGCGCTCCAGCAGGGCCTCAAGCCCCAGCAGCGCCACTGCTTGGTCCAGGGGAGGATGAAGGTCACCCGATCGACGGGGACCGTACAGCAGATTGTCGCGCACGCTCATATGCGGAAACAGCCGCGCGTCCTGGAACACATAGCCGATGCGCCGCTTCCAGGCCGGGACCGACAGGCCGGTCCCGGAGTCGAGGAGCACCTCCCCGTCCAGCACGACGCGCCCGCGGACCGGACGGATCAGACCCGCGACCAGTTCTGCCACCGTGGTCTTGCCGGCCCCGGAACGGCCGAACAGGCAGGTGATCCGGGCGTCGCTCGAGAAGGTGACATCCAGCGAGAAGGCGTCCCGGACGATATGCGCTGACACGTCCAGCATTATCGCCTCCCTCCGACCCGTCGGGCGACGGAACGCGCGCCCCACTCCGAAAGAACGAGGGCCCCGATCGACACCCCGACCGAGATCAGGACCAGTCGCAGGGCGGCCGCCTCGCCACCGGGCACCTGGGTCAGGCTGTAGATGGCCAGCGGCAGGGTGCGCGTCTCTCCCGGAATGCTGGCGACGAAGGTGATGGTAGCGCCGAACTCGCCCAGCGCCTTGGCGAAACCCAACACCGCCCCGGCCGCCACGCCCGGCAACGCCAGCGGCAGGGTGATAGTCAGGAAACGGACCAGGGGCCGGGCGCCGAGGGTCTCGGCCGCCCGCTCGATCCGGGGATCGACCAGGTCGAACGACAGCCGCACGGCCCGCACCAGCAAGGGAAAGCCCATGATGGCGGCGGCCAGCGCCGCCCCGGTCCAGTCGAAGGCGAAGACGATCCCGATCGGCTCGAGCAGGCGGCCCAGCGGCCCGCTGCGCCCGAACAGCAAAAGCAAGGCGTAGCCGGTCACGACCGGCGGCAGGATCAGCGGCAGATGGGTGACACCCGACAGCAAGGCCTTTCCGGGAAACTCGGCGCGCGACAACAGATAGGCCAGGGCGACGCCCGGCGGCAGGCTGAACAGCGTCGCCGTGGCCGCGACCTTCAGCGACAGGCCGATGATCTGCTGTTCCTCCGGGCTGAGCGAAAACATCCGGCCGCTCAGACGGGCGCCGGCGAGAAGCCGAAACGTCGGAACCGGGTCTGCCCTTCCGCGCCGGCCAGGAACGCCAGAAAGGCCCGCGCCGCCTCGGGGTCGCCGGCGCCGTCCCGCCGTCGAACCGGCGCTCCGGGATAGACGATCGGCGCATGGCTGGTGGCGGGAAAGCTCGCCACCACCCGGACCCGGGGCTCGACGCGGGCGTCGGTCGCATAGACCACGCCGAGCGGGGCTTCCGCGCGCGCCACCAGGGACAGAGCCGCGCGGACATCGGCGGCGGGCGCCAGACGGTGGCTGACCCCGGACCACAGGTTCAGGCGGAGCAGGGCTTGCTGGCCATAGCGGCCGGCCGGCACGGCGGCGTCAGCCATGGCCAGGACCGTCAGGTCCACGCCTGCGCCGGACGTGGACGCCGGAGCGATCAGCACCAGACGGTTGGCGGCGAGGTCCCGTCGCGCGGACGCCTCGATCAGGCCTCGCTGGTCCAGCCAGTCCATCCAGGCTTCGTCGGCCGAAACGAACAGGTCAGCCGGCGCGCCCTGGGCGATCTGGCGCGCCAGCTGGGCGCTACCCGCATAGGTCGCCCGCACGGCCTGGCCGGACCGCTGGCGATAGTCGGCGACGGCGGCGTCCAGCACTTCGCGCAGACTGGCCGCGGCGAACAGGTCGATCGGCGAAGGCGCCACTGGGCGCCGGGGCGAACAGGCAGCCAGGACCGTGGCCGCGAGCAGCAACAGCCCGTTTCGCCGTCCGATGCCCGCCTCCGCCTTCGCCACTGACCACGCCTCCATCCAGAGCGATCCGCTCCGTCGCCCTGACTAGCATGGGCGCCCCCTCAGACGCACAAGGCCCGCCGGGATCGCACTTGATCTTCATCAAGGCCCGTTCGGCCCCGGGTCATAGGGTGTGGCGGGATGATCGACTACCAATCCGCCCGAGTTCGCTCCGAGCCGCCTGACCTGTAGCGCCCGCGCGCCATGGTCCGGCGGCCGGATCCGCAAGGATCGAGGGTGGCGGGAGAAATCCCTCCGCCTCCCGTGTCTGGAAAGGAGCTTCCATGGCGCTCGACGCCGCCCCCATGACCGACGGCTTCGGCCGCCGGTTCCACTACCTTCGCCTGTCGGTGACGGAGGTGTGCAATTTCAGCTGCACCTACTGTCTGCCGAACGGCTGGAAAAAGACCGGGCCGCTCTCTTTCCTGACGGTCGAGGAGATTCGCCGTCTGGTGGCCGGGTTTTCCGCTCTGGGGCTCAGCAAGGTTCGCCTGACCGGCGGCGAGCCCACCGTCCGCAAGGACTTCAACGCCATCATCGAGACGGTCGCCGCCGCGCCCGGCGTGGCCAAGGTCGCCATGACCACGAACGGCTGGAACCTGGCGCGCCACGCGGCCGACTGGCGGGCCTCCGGCCTCAGCCATATCAACGTCAGCATCGACTCGATCGACCCGGAGACGTTTCACCGGATCACCGGCCACGACAAGCTGAGCCAGGTCCTGACCGGCCTGGACCTGGCGCTCGCCGGGGGCTTCTCCGCCGTGGCTGGGCCCGCTTCGTCCGGGATCGTCCGGTCGCCGTCCGCTTCATCGAACTGATGAAGACGACCGACAATGACGACTATTTCGCCCGCCATCACGTGAAGGCCCAGGGCCTGCGCGACTGGCTGGACCGGAACGGCTGGACGCCGACGCCGCGCGCCTTCGACGCCGGGCCGGCGCTGGAATATCGTCATCCCGATCACGCCGGCGCCATCGGCCTGATCGCGCCCTATGCGCCGGGATTCTGCGACAGCTGCAACCGACTGCGCGTCACCTCGAAGGGCAAGCTGCGCCTGTGCCTGTTCGGCGATGGCGGCGTCGACCTGCGCGACCTGCTGCAGGAGGACGACGACCGCGAGGCGCTGACGCGGCGGATCATCTCGTCCCTGGGCGGAAAGTCTGCGGGCCATTCCCTTGCCCTGGGGCGTTCGGGCGACCTGCGGAACCTGTCCCAGCTCGGCGGTTGATCAGCTCAGCGCGGAACCGCAGGTGCGCCCGGTCTGGGTGGTCCACCGCTCGCTCTCGGCCTTGCCGACGATGTTGGCGGGGGGCGGCATGTGATTGTCGATCAGGGGGTGAGGGCGCGCCAGCCGCTCGAGGGCGTCCGGGCGGCCGAGACTGACCTCCGCGCCGTGCACGACCACCCCGTAGCTGGACAGGCTGGCGAAGGCCCGCGACAGATTCTCCGGCGACATACCGAGCAGCGAGGCCAGCACCCGCTTTTCATGGGGCAGCACGATCGGATCCCGCATCCCCTGACGAACCCTTTGAGTGATCAGATAGTTGGCGAGCCGCTCCACGCCGCCCCTGAGTTTCTGGTTCTTCACGGCGCGGACCAGGCCGCGATAGCAGCCGGCCAGTTCCTGGGCCACCGCGAAGCTGAATTCCGCGTCCTGTCGCATGGTGCGGCGAAGGGCCTCGCCGGACAGCATCAGGATTTCCGAGCGCTCCAGTGTCCGCGCGGACATCAGGGCGTCGGCGTCGAGGACGACGGCGGCCAGGATGAAGGTGGAGACCGGACGCAGAAGCGCCAGGGTCGTCTCCTTCTCCTTCCAGGATCCCTGGAGTTCGACGGCCCCGTCCAGCAGAATATAGAGGAAATCGACAGTGTCGCCCTCCATCATCAGGGTCGTGCCGGCCGGAAATCGCTGGAGGAAGGCGCCGGCTGTGACGTCCCGGAAAACTTCGGGCGAGGACCGTGAGAAGAGCGGCAACGCCCTGACGCGGTCGAGATCGGAGGCGCGCATGGTCATAGGGCCTGGCTCCTGGGCGGACTCGGGCGCGCGCCCCGGACTTGATCGCTTACGCTCCGCACCGCCTACGTCCTTCCAGTAGAGCACCGCTTGACGAATATCAATCGCTAGCAGCGCGTTAGACAAATCGTCAGCCAACACATTTCGCTTTACTAGCGTTTTTCTGTATCTGGCTGCTTTTGGACCAAGTCTACAAAGACCTCAATTGACAAGAGTCAAATAGCGCGACCGAAAGCCACGCTAGGACTCATGGAACGACAGCCGGCGACCGGCGGCGTCCCATGGAGCAGGCCCGTTGGCATCCGCCTCTGAAACACCCGCGCCAGGCGCCGCATCCGCCCTGTGGGTCAGCACCTTCGCCTTCACGGCCTGTTTCGCGGTGTGGACGATCTTTTCGATCATCGGCGTCCAGATCAAGGCCGACCTAGGCCTGTCCGAAGCCCAGTTCGGCCTGCTGGTCGGAACGCCGATTCTGACCGGCTCGCTGGTGCGGGTGTTCCTGGGCGTCTGGACCGAACAGTTCGGCGGGCGGCGGGTCAGCCTGATCGTCATGATCCTGGCGGCCGCGGCGACCTTCCTGCTGTCCTACGCCGAGACCTACCCCCAGTTCCTGATAGCGGCCCTGGGCGTCGGCATGGCGGGCGGAGCCTTCGCCGTCGGCGTCGCCTATGTTTCGAAATTCTTCCCCGCCGGCCGGCAGGGCACGGCCCTCGGCATCTTCGGCGCGGGCAATGTCGGCGCGGCGGTGACCAAGTTCGCCGCCCCCTTCGTCATGCTGGCGTTCGGTTGGGAAGCCGTGGCGCAGATCTGGGCCGGGGCGCTGCTCCTCATCGCCCTTGTGTCCTTCTTCCTGACCCGCGACGAACCGCAGCTGGTCGAGCGCCGGCGGACGGGCCAGAAGCCGGTCGCCGCCTGGATGCAACTCGAGCCGCTGAAGGACCTCCGGGTCTGGCGGTTCGCCCTCTACTATTTCTTCGTTTTCGGCGGGTTCGTCGCTCTCGCCCTCTGGCTCCCGCACTATCTGACCGGCGCCTACGGGGTCGGCATCGGCGTGGCCGGGATGCTGGCCGCCGCCTATTCGATCCCCGGCTCGCTGTTCCGGGTGTTCGGAGGCTGGCTCTCGGACCGGGTCGGCGCCCGCAAGGTTATGTACCTGACTTTCATCATCAGCGTCGTTTGCGCCTTTATCCTAGCCTATCCGGCGACCTCCTATGTGGTCGACGGCATCGACGGGCCGATCCGCTTCCGCCTGGCGATGAGCCTGCCGGTCTTCACCGGGGTGGTCTTCGTTCTCGGCTTCGCCATGAGCCTGGGCAAGGCGGCCGTCTTCAAGCACATCCCCGTCTACTACCCGGATCACGTCGGCTCGGTCGGCGGTCTGGTGGGGATGATAGGCGGCCTCGGCGGCTTCATCCTGCCCATCGTCTTCGGCCTCCTCAACGATCTGACCGGCGTCTGGACCAGCTGTTTCATGCTGCTGTTCCTGCTGGTGCTCGCCGCCCTCGTCTGGATGCATTTCGCCGTCCGCCGGATGGAGCAGCGGCGCTCTCCCATGCTGGCGACCCTGCCCGAATTCCCCGAGCTGGCCGGCGTCGGTCCCGACAGGGCCGCGGCCGCCTCGTCCACCCGTTCGCACTAGAGAAAGACGCGCATGTCCCGTCACGTTCTGCATGACTGGCGCCCGGAGGAACCAGGATTCTGGGCCTCCACCGGTCAACGGATCGCCCGCCGCAACCTGTGGATCTCGATCCCGAATCTGCTGCTGGCCTTTTCCATCTGGATGCTGTGGTCGACGGCGGCGACCCGTCTCAACATGGTCGGCTTCCAATTCTCCACCGCCGAACTCTTCTGGCTGACGGCGTTGCCGGCGCTTTCCGGCGCGACCCTGCGGATCTTCTACAGTTTCATGGTCCCGATCTTCGGGGGCCGCCTCTGGACCACCCTGTCCACCCTGTCGCTGGCGATCCCTGCCGTCGGCATCGGAATGGCGGTGCAGGACACGGGAACGCCCTATGTCGTCTTCGTCATCCTGGCCCTGCTGTGCGGCCTCGGCGGCGGGGCCTTCGCCTCGTCGATGGCCAACATCGGCTTCTTCTTCCCCAAGGCCCAGAAGGGCAACGCCCTCGCGCTCAACGCCGGCTTCGGCAACCTGGGCGTCAGCGTCCTGCAGTTCGCGGCGCCGCTGGTCACCGGTCTGGCCCTGTTCACGCCCCTGTTCGGCGCCCCGCAGACTTACGTCGAAAACGGCGTCCAGCATCAGGTCTGGCTGCAGAACGCCGGCTTCGTCTGGGTGCCCTTCATCCTGGTGGCCGCCGCCGCGGCCTGGTTCGGCATGAACGACGTCGCCTCCGCCCGCGCTTCGTTCCGTGAGCAGGCCGTGGTGTTCAAGCGCAAGCACAATTGGCTGATGTGCTACCTCTACATCGGCACCTTCGGCTCGTTCATCGGCTTCTCGGCGGCCTTCCCCCTGCTGGGCAAGACCCTGTTTCCCGACGTGAATATCCTGCAGATCGCCTTTCTCGGACCGCTGGTGGGCGCGGCCTCGCGGGCGATGACGGGCTGGGTGTCCGACCGCTGGGGCGGCCACAACGTCACCCAGCTGGTCTTCTACGCCCTGATCGCGGGCGTGCTGGCGGTGCTCTACAGCGTCGGTGCCTTCGGCGGCGAGCCGGTGTTCGGCCTGTTCTTCGCCAGCTTCATCTGGCTGTTCTTCTGGACCGGCGTTGGCAACGCCTCGACCTTCCAGATGATCCCGGCCCTCGTGCGCGCCGACATGCCCCGCCTCCTGCCCCGCGCCACGCCGGCCGAGCGGCTGAAAGCGTCGGAGCTGGAATCGGCGGCCATCGTCGGCTTCTCCTCGGCCATCGGCGCCTATGGCGGCTTCTTCATCCCCCTGGCCTTCGCCAACTCCATGAAGGCCACCGGAGGGCCGGTGACCGCCCTCTACATCTTCCTCGTCTTCTACATCACCTGCGCTGTCGTGAACTGGGCGTTCTACGCCCGCCGGCGCTCGATCCTGAACCCCACCCTGAATACGGCGGCCTCATCATGAGCCATACCCTTGACCGTCTCGCCTTCTTCACGCGCAAGACCGAACTGTTCTCCGACCGCCACGGCGTCATGAACGACGAGGACCGCGGCTGGGAGGAGGCCTATCGCAACCGCTGGCGCCACGACAAGGTCGTGCGCTCGACCCACGGCGTGAACTGCACCGGCTCGTGTTCGTGGAAGATTTACGTCAAGGGCGGGATCGTCACCTGGGAGACCCAACAGACCGACTATCCCCGCACCCGGCCGGACCTGCCCAACCACGAACCGCGCGGCTGCGCGCGCGGGGCCAGCTACAGCTGGTATCTCTATTCGGCCAACCGGGTGAAATATCCGCTGGTGCGCTCCCGCCTGCTGCGGGTGTGGCGCAAGGCGCGCGAGACCATGGAGCCGGTCGCTGCCTGGGCCTCGATCCAGAACGATCCCGCCGCCCGCAAGTCCTACACCAGCATGCGCGGGGCCGGCGGCTTCGTGCGGGCCGACTGGGAAGAGATCACCGAGATCATCGCCGCGGCCAACGCCCACACGGTCAAGCGCTGGGGCCCGGACCGGGTGTTCGGCTTCTCGCCGATCCCGGCCATGTCGATGATCTCCTACGCGGCGGGCGCCCGTTACCTGCAGCTGCTGGGCGGCGTCACCGGCTCCTTCTACGACTGGTACTGCGACCTGCCCCCGGCCTCGCCCCAGACCTGGGGCGAACAGACCGACGTGGCCGAGAGCGCCGACTGGTACAATTCCAGCTTCATGCTGCTGTGGGGCTCGAACGTTCCGCAGACCCGCACGCCGGACGCCCATTTCTACACCGAGGCGCGCTACCGCGGGGCCAAGTCCGTCGTCATCTGCCCCGACTACTCCGAGGCGTCGAAATTCTCGGACCTGTGGCTGCCGGTCAAACAGGGCACCGACGCGGCGCTTGCCATGGCCTTCGGTCACGTGATCCTCAAGGAGTATCACGTCGACAAGCAGGTCCCGTATTTCCGCGACTACCTGCGCCAATACAGCGACCTGCCGATGCTGGTCCGCCTGGTTCCCCAGGACGGCGGCTATGTGCCCGAACGCCTGGTGCGCGCCTCGGATTTTGTCGGCGATCTCGAACAGGCCAACAACCCCGACTGGAAGACCGTCGCCATCGACGAGGCCACCGGCGAGATCGTCGCGCCCAACGGCTCGATCGGCTTCCGCTGGGGCGAGGACGGCCGCTGGAACCTTGAGGAACGGGACGCCGCGGGTCGCGAGACCACGCTGAAGCTTGGCCTCAAGGACGTGCACGACGAAGTGGCCGGCGTCCGATTCCCCTACTTCGCCAACACCGCCAGCAACGGCTTCGCCTCAACCGACCACCCCGATGTCCTGACCCGCAACGTGCCGGTCCGGCGCGTGATGCTGAAGGACGGCGAGGCGCTGGTCGCCTGCGTCTACGATCTGTTCCTGGCCAACTACGGCGTCGACCAGGGCTTCGGCGGCGACTGTATGCCGGAGTCGTTCGACGACCTGCAGCCCTATTCGCCGGCAT
>VFBG01000092.1 GCA_006515835.1 bacterium
CGTGCTGACGACCCTGCCGCCCCCGCCGCCGCCGATCCATCCGGTGGCACCGCCGCGGATCGTGGTTGTGCTGCCGGAACTCCTGCCCGCCGAGATTCCGCCCGGCGGGCTGCGCGCCGGCCTGCCGCCGCCGTCAACGGCCCCCCCGACCGCCTGAACCGGAAGACCAACCCGCGCGCCGACGCCCCGTCGGCGCGCGCCTTTCCCTGTTCAGGATTCAAGAAATCATGTCTCTCAAGACCACCGCAGCGCCGTGCGCGCTGCTGCTCGCCGCTGCCTTCGCCGTCCCCGCCCACGCCCAGACTCCGCCGGCGTCCCGGGATGTCCAGACACTGGACACCGTCATCGTCACCGGCGTCCGCAATCCCGAAGACCCGCCCGTCGTCGCCGATGCGCGGGCGCTGCTCAGCCGCACGCCGGGCTCGGTCGCGGTCGTCTCGTCTGAAAGCTATGCGACCCGCTTTGCCCAGGGCTTTTCCGACAGCCTCAGGAACGTCCCCGGCGTCCTGGCCCAGAAGCGGTATGGCGAGGAGAGCCGCCTCTCTATCCGCGGCTCGGGCATCGCCCAGGGTTTCCACCAACGTGGCGTCCTGTTCGCCCAGGACGGCGTGCCTTTCGCTGATGCCGACGGCTTCTCCGACTTCCAGGGCATCGACCAGCTCAGCGCCCGCTACATCGAGGTGTACAAGGGCGCCAACACTCTGCGTTTCGGTGGTGCCCAGCTGGGCGGTGCGATCAACATGGTCACGCCGACCGGCCGCACGGCCGCAGACGATCTGGTCGTGCAGCTCGAAGGCGGCTCCTTCGGCTTCCGCCGCCTGCATGGCGAGTACGCTGGTGAGTTCGGTGACTGGGATGCCTTCGTCGGCGTCACCGCGCTGGAGACCGACGGCTATCGTCAGCAGAGCGACCAGAGCCAGGGCCGCCTGACCGCCAGCGTCGGTCGCCGCTTCGGCGAGGATCGTGAGGTGCGTCTGATCGCCCAGGTCGCCGACATCCAGCAGTCGGTGCCGGGGGCGCTGAACCTGACCCTCGCCCTCACCACGCCGCGCATCGCCCCCGCCAACAACATCATCAACGACAATGCGCGCGACCAGACCCTGAAGCGCGTGACCTTGCAAACGCGTTGGCGTTTTGACGACAACACCCTGTTCGAGGGCGCGATCTGGGGTTGGGAGAAGTCGCTCTATCATCCGATCTTCCAGGTCGTGGACCAGGAAAGCGAGACCCGCGGTGCCTTCGCCCGGATCGACTGGACCGGAACGGTCGGTGGCATGCGCGCTGACGCCTTCTATGGCCTGAGCTATCGCGACGGCCAGATCGACGCCCTGCGCTACGTCAACGTCGGCGGCTTCCGCGGCACCCTGACCGCCAACGGCTTCCAGGAAGCGGACGGGTTGGACGTCTTCGCCGAGGGCCGGCTGTTTGTCAGTGACCGGCTGGCGCTCGTCGCCGGGGGCTCGTTCGGCCGGGCGACCCGGGACTATATCGACCGCAGGAACGCGCTGAACAATGACGGCATCAGCTACGAGTGGTTCTCGCCCCGGATTGGCCTGTTGTGGGAGACTGAAGACGGTGCCCAGGTCTTCGCCAATGTGACCCGTTCGGTCGAGCCGCCGGCCTATGGTGCCCTTGTGCAGGCACCGCTGGTCGGTTTCACACCGATCGATATCCAGGATGCATGGACGGCGGAGGTCGGAACCCGCGGTCGCCGCGGCGCCTTCGCCTGGGATTTCACCGTCTATCGCAGCCAGATCGACGGCGAGATCCTGAACTTCATCGTCGGCCCCGACATTCCGGCCGCGACGTTCAATGCCGACCGGACCATTCACCAGGGGGTCGAAGCCGGTCTGGACTGGCGGCTGCCCGTGGAGATCGCGGACGGCTCGGTGCTGCTGCGCCAGACCTATGCGTTCAGCGACTTCCATTTCGTCAATGACGCACGGTGGGGCGACAACACCCTGCCGGTCGTGCCCGAGCACCAATATCGGGCCGAGCTGACCTGGCGGCATCCGTCCGGCCTGTTCGTCACGCCCTCGGTCGAGTGGCGCATCTCGGACGTATGGGTCGATTACGCCAATACCCTGAAGGCACCGTCCTACGCCCTCCTGGGCGTAAACGCAGGCTTCAAGATTGGCTCGGGTGCAACGGTCTATCTCGACGCGCGCAACCTGACTGACGAGCGCTATGTCGGCGAGTTTTCCGCTGTCACCGACGCCCGCACAGCCTCCACCTCGGTCTTCTTCCCCGGCGAGGGCCGCTCGGCCTTTGTCGGCATTCGCCTGACCTACTGATCCGAAACCGGGGCGGGTCGAAAGGCCCGCCCCGACGGAGTTGAACATGACCCAGAGCCCTGTCGACAAACCCCTTTCCGGAGCATTCCGCGCGGTCTGGCGCTGGCATTTCTATGCCGGCCTGCTGGTGCTGCCGTTTTTGATGCTCATGGCGCTCACCGGCGCCCTCTATCTGTTCGCGGACGAGATCGACGGCGCGGTCTATCGGGACCTGTCCCGGGTGGACGTCCGCGCTGCGAGCGCTTCGCCAGACCGCTGGGTCGCCGCGGCCGAGGTCGGAGCCGGCGGCAAGGTTTCCAATGTCCTGTTGCCGGCCGGGGCCGATCAGGCCGTGCGCCTGACTGTCGACCTGCCGGACGGCGGCCAGCGCACGGCCTTCGTCGATCCGTATGACGCCCGCTACATCGGCGAGACCGGCTTCGGCGGGGTCATGGAGACGGTCAAACAGCTGCACAGCCTGATCCTGCTGGGGAGCTGGGCCAACTATGTCGTCGAGATCGTCGCCGGATGGACCATCATTCTCGTGGGCACCGGCCTGTTCCTTTGGTGGCCACGTGGGCGTGGCGTCGGCGTGGTGTCGATCCGGGCGGCCGACACGAAACGCCGCCCGTTCTGGCGTGACGTCCATGCGGTGACTGGCCTCTACGCCAGCGCCATCATCGCGTTCCTCGTGATCACCGGCATGCCCTGGTCGGCCTTCTGGGGCGATCAGTATATGGGCGCGGTCAAGGCCAACGGTCTGGGCCGCCCCAAGGCCCCGGCCGCCGCGAGCCCCTTCGTCCATGCCGAGCATCCCGCAGACGCACCCGTCGGGGTCGGCTGGACCATGGAAGGGATGGTCATGCCCACCGCCCACGCCGGTTCGCCCAGCCTGTCGCGCGTCATTGAAACTGCCGAAGCCCGCGGGTTGGCGCGGCCCTATATGGTCTCCATTCCGTCCGATCCGAACCTCGCCATCACTGCTGCGCGCCAGGTCAAACAGGTCGAGGACACCCGCGCCCTCTATATCGACGGGGCCACGGGTGCCGTGCGTGCCGACATCCGCTACGGCCAGTTCGGCGTCGGGGCCAAGGCCTTCGAATGGGGCATCGCCGTTCACCAGGGCACCCAGTATGGCTGGATCAACCGCTATCTGATGCTGGGCGGCTGTATCGCCATCTGGCTGCTGGCGATCAGCGGCGTCCTGATGTGGTGGAAGCGTCGGCCACCGAAACTGTCGAAAGGCCGTATCGGCGCGCCTGAAGCCCCGCCCGGCCCCCGCGTCCGCGCCGCCGTGCTCGGCATCGTCCTGCCGCTGGCCATCCTCTACCCCCTCACCGGCCTCAGCCTGATCGCCGCCCTGGCGATCGAGCGGACCGCAACCCTGGTGCGGCGTCGCCTCGGCGCCCGCGCCGCAAGGAGCGTCTGATGAAACGCCTGCTGATCCCCGCCACCCTGTTGACCCTCGTGGCCTGCAACCAGCCTCCGACGCCGGAAGTGCCTGCGGTCGTCACGACCACGGACGCCCTGTGCCGTCCCACGCCCAACGGTCGCGCCATGACCGGCTGCTATCTGACCCTGACCGCCAGCCGCGACGACCGCCTCGTGTCCGTATCCAGCCCTGTGGCTGGCGAAGGACAGATTCACGAGATGAAGGTCGCGAACGGCATGATGTCGATGGCTGAATTGCCGGACGGCCTGCCGCTTCCCGCGGGAGAGGCTGTCGCGCTCCAGCCGGGCGGCAACCACATCATGCTGATGGCCCTGAAGCAGCCGCTGGCGGAGGGTGAAATGGTCTCGCTGACCCTGACCTTCGAGCATGCGCCGCCGATGGGCGTCCGCGCTGTCGTCGGGCAGCCACCGGCGGCCGGGGCTCGTCCGGCGGGCTGAACCTCGCACTCCGTCGCCAAACACCCTATCTCCGCCCGATGCGTCTGCGTGTCGTCGATCTTGAAACCTCGGGCGGGGACCGGTCCGCCGAAATTCTCGAGGTCGGGATCGTCGATGTCGTGCCCGACGGGGCCGGGGGCTGGACCGCCCTGCCGCCGGTCACGAAGCTGTTCCGGCCGCGCGGGGAGATCTCGTTCCACGCCATGGCGGTGCACCACCTGACGCCGGAGCATTTTTGCGACGACGATCCGTACTGCGATGAATACCGGCTGCGGGAAATGTTCCTGCCATTGCCGGCCGATGTCATGGTCGCCCATTCGGCGCAGTTCGAGCGGGGTTTCATAGCCGATACAGCCCATGGCGGCTTGCCGTGGATCTGCACCGTGCGCTCGGCAAAGAATCTCTGGCCGGAGGCACCGGGGCATTCGAATCAGGTGCTGCGATACTGGCGTGGCCTGCGGCTGGACCCGGCGCTGGCCGATCCGGCGCACCGGGCGGGGCCGGACGCCTGGGTGACAGCGCATCTGCTGATCGACATGCTGAAGGTCGCCACGGTCGAGCAGATGCTGGTCTGGACCAATGAGAAGCGGCGCATCGACCGAATTCCGTTCGGCAAGCATCGTGGGCGACCATGGGCCGAACCGCCGGACGATTACCTGCGATGGATGGCCGGGCAGGGGGATATGGACGCCGATGTCGTGGCCGCAGCGCGACAGGAGCTGGACCGTCGCGTCACGGCTCTAGCCGGGGCCTCCGACGCGGGCTAAACCAGCCCATCGGGCCCGCCTTTCGGAGTATTCAGGTTGAAGATTGCCGAACGCTGGTTCGTGATGGCGGGCGTGGCCCTGCTGGGCGGGATCGCCCTGGCCGGACTGATCGTGGCCGTCTATGCGGCCTGGCTGTTCCATGACCTGCCCGACGCCTCGGAACTGGCCGACTACCGGCCGGCGACGGCGACGCGGGTCTATGCCGGCGACGGAACGCTGATCGGCGAGTTCTCGGACGAGCGGCGCATCTATGTGCCCTATGAGCAGATCCCGCTACCCGTGATCCAGGCCTTCCTGGCGGCCGAGGACCGGAATTTCTTCAACCACGGCGGCATCGACGTGGGCGGTCTGGGCCGGGCCATGTTCAAGAACGTCTTCAACGCCGCCACGGGCCGGCGTCTGGAGGGCGGCTCGACCATCACCCAGCAGGTGGCCAAGAACGTCCTTCTGACCAACGAGAGCAGCATCAACCGCAAGGTCAAGGAAGCCATCCTGGCCAACCGGCTGGAAGCGACGCTGACCAAACAACAGATCATGGAGCTGTATCTCAACGAGATTTTCCTCGGCTATCGCTCCTATGGCGTGGCCGCGGCGGCCTATAACTATTTCGGCAAGTCGCTGAGTCAGCTGACGCCGGACGAGGCGGCCTTCCTCGCGGCCCTTCCCAAGGGCCCGAACAACTATCATCCCAAACGCCACCCGGGTGCGGCCCTCGGCCGCCGCAACTGGGTGCTGGGCGAGATGAACCAGAACGGCTTCATCAATGACGCCCAGCTGGCCACGGCGCTGGCCCGGCCGCTGGCCGCACAGGACGCGCCACGCCGGGCGGCGTACGCCGATGCCGACTTCTTCGTCGAGGAGGCGCGTCGGCAGGCCATCGCCAAATTCGGTCAGGAAGAGGTCAACCGCGGCGGCTACTATATGCGCACGACGCTGGATCCGACGCTGCAGTCGGCTGCGCGCGACGCCCTGATGCGC
>VFBG01000093.1 GCA_006515835.1 bacterium
TGTCGGGCGCGGCGGCGATAAGGCGGGCGACGTGGTCGGCGGGGTGCAGCCGTTCGAGGTCGACCACAGCGGCCTCGGTCGCGGCGCGGCGGTCGAGGCCGAGGCTCGCGGAGTCCAGCGCGTCCAGCACGGCCTGCAGCCGCTCGGGGCTTTCCGGATGGCCGACGCCGGGGCGGTGGGCCAGCATGTCGGGATGGGTGAAGAGGGCGACGCTCATCGGGGGGAGAATAGAAGCGCCCGGCGGGCTTGTCGCGTCCCGATCAAGGCCCTAAGCGCGCAGAATGACCGACGCCGTGATCCGCCCTGCCGTTGACGCCGATGCCGCCGCCCTGGGCGTGCTGGGACGGCAGACGTTTCTCGACACCTTCGTGGACGGGTTCGGCATCCCCTATCCGGCTGCGGATCTGGCGGCCTTCCTCGACGCCAGTTTCAGCCCGGAGACGATCCGGGCAAAGCTGCAGGAGCCCGGCGCGGCCTGGTGGGTGGCCGAGCGGGACGGCACCTTGCTGGCCTTCGCCAACACGGGGCCGAACACCCTGCCCCACCCGGAGGCGCGGCAGAGCCATGCGGAGCTGCGCCGGCTGTATGTGTCGAAGGCGGCGCAGGGGCTGGGGCTGGGCACAAGGCTGCTGGCGGTGGCGCTGGACTGGATGGAGGCCAATACCGACGGGCCGCTGTGGATCGGCGTCTGGAGCGGGAACCTGAAAGCGCAGAAGCTGTATGCGGCCTACGGGTTCAGCACGGCGGGCGAGTACCAGTATCCCGTCGGCGCATGGATGGATGACGAGTTCATCTTGCGGCGGGGCTGAGCCGGGCTCAGGTTGGACCGATGCTCCTCCCCTTTTTCACCGCCCTGAGAGACGCGCGGGTGCCCGTGTCGATGAAGGAATGGCTCCATCTGATGGAGGCCATGGATCGGGATGTGGCGGGGCGGAAGGTCGATGACTTCTACCATCTGTCGCGGGCGGTGCTGGTCAAGGACGAGAAGCACTACGACCGGTTCGATCAGGTGTTCGGCAAGGTGTTCGCCGGGATCGAGACCGTGGGCGCGGGCGATGAGCCGTCGCTGGACGTGCCTGAGGACTGGCTGAAGCTGCTCAACGAGAAATATCTGACCGACGAGGAGAAGGCGCAGATCGAGGCGCTGGGCGGGTTCGACAAGCTGATGGAGACGCTGAAGCAGCGGCTCGAGGAACAGCAGGGCCGGCACGAGGGCGGCAACAAATGGGTCGGAACGGGGGGCACCAGCCCGTTCGGGCACGGCGGATATAATCCCGAGGGCGTGCGCATCGGCGGGCCCGGCAAGCACGGCCGGGCGGTCAAGGTCTGGGAGAAGCGCGAATACCGGAACCTGGACGACCAGGTTGAGCTGGGCACCCGAAACATCAAGGTGGCGCTGCGCCGTCTGCGCCGGTTCGCGCGGCAGGGCGCGCTGGACGAACTGGACATGGACGCCACCATCGACGGCACGGCGCGTCAGGGCTGGCTGGACATCCACATGCGGGCGGAGCGGCGCAACACCATCAAGGTGTTGCTGTTCCTCGACATCGGCGGGTCGATGGATGCGCATGTGAAGATGTGCGAGGAGCTGTTCTCGGCCGCGAAGACCGAGTTCAAACATCTGGAATTCTTCTACTTTCACAACTGCCTCTACGAGGGCGTGTGGAAGGACAACCGGCGTCGGCACGAGCAGAAGATCCCGACGTGGGAGGTGCTGAACAAATACCCCGGCGACTGGCGCGCCATCTTCGTCGGCGACGCCACCATGAGCCCCTATGAGGTGACCATGCCCGGGGGCTCGGTCGAGCACTGGAACGAGGAGGCGGGGGCCGTCTGGATGAAACGGGCTACGCAGCAGTGGGACAAGGTCGCGTGGCTGAACCCTTCGCCCGAACGCTACTGGAACTACTCCGCCTCGGTCGGGATGGTGCGCGAACTGGTCGACGAGCGGATGTATCCCCTGACGCTCGAAGGGCTCGAGAAGGCGATGCGGGCGCTGGCCAAATAGGCTAGGGTTCCGGGTCGTCCGAGGAGGCCCCCATGCTCGCCGTCATATTCGCCCTTATGCTGCAGCAGACTGCTCCCCTCCCCGCGGCGGCGGGTCAGGTGGTGTGGGAAACGCCGGTGCCGGACGAGACCGAACAACCCGTCGCGGCGGTCGATCTCCCGCCCATTCCCGACTCCGCCCGCACTGATCCGTATGGCTATGAGCGGGCCGAATGCAGCCCGCTGATCCGCTCGAGGGAAGAATCCCTGGAGGCCTGTCAGACGCGGGTCCGGGTGATCCTGGCCGCGCATCTCGGAGCCGCCCTGCCCGCGGGCCTGACCCCTGTGGGCGCGCCGGACGAATGCCGGCAGGAAGCCGCCGGCGACCGCTACGCCCTTCAATGCGGTGCCCCGGCCCGCGCCGATCGCCCGACGGCTGTGCTGGAAGAGCGGAACTGTGAAACCCGCCCCCGCGCCCAGGCCCAGGGGGGCGTGGCCTGGACCGAGGAGTGCCGCCCGGCCAGCGGCCGTCGCGAGGATGAGGGACTGCGTATCCGGGTGGGCGGCAAGGACTAGCGTCAAGCGATACTCAATTCCCTTTGAGGGCCGATTGGCCTTGAGCCTTGTGCATTTGTCATCCCGGACGACGCGAAGCGGCGATCCGGGACGGTCTGGGCCCCCAGGTGTGGGCCTCCCGGAAATCGCCCCGCGATTGTCCGGGAGACGGATTGCCGTCGCGCTGTGTCCTGACCCGTCTCCCGGATAGCTACGCTTCCGGGAGGATGTGATTTGTTCGCCACGGCCCCGGATCGCCGCGTTGCGGCGTCCGGGATGACAAGGTGCCAGACTTCCATCGAGTGTCGATGGAGGTCCGACGTCAGGTCTGGAAGGGTGACCGATGCGTCGGCGCGTGCACTCATGCCCTGACGGGAGGGTGGGCGATGTTGTTGACGATAATGGCGATTTCGATCCAGCTGGCGACGCCGGTGGCCGAGCCGCAGATCGAGATCCCGGATTCAGCCCCGCGTGATCCCTACGGTTTCGTGCTGTCGCACTGCAGCCCACTGGTGCGGCGTTCCAGCGAGTCGCTGGACGCGTGTGAATACCGGGTCGGAACCGCGCTGCGGGCGCGCCTTCCGGAGTTCAGGCCGCGACCGCTGACGACAACGGTCGCCTCGGCCTCGGATGATCCGCCGACCGCCACGACCGGCAGCGCCTTTGGCGGACGGTGCACCACGCGGCAGGATAGCCAGCGGACCGAGGACGGCTCGTCCTCGTCAGGTACGATTGTCTGCGGCGACAGCTCCGGCGCCGCGGGGCGGGCGCTGGAAGAAGCGCTGCGGCCTCGCTGAAATGAGGCGTCCGGACATGACAACGCCGCGCCCGGACTCCGGGCGCGGCGTCGCCTGTTTCGCCGAATGACCTAGTTGCGCTTGTCTTCGCGCAGGGTGTCCTTCAGGCCGCCGATGGCGTTCTGGACCTTGCCCTCGACCTGTTCGGCGCGGCCCTCGGCCTTCAGTTTCTCGTCGCCGGTGACCTTGCCGGCCATTTCCTTGGCCTTGCCGCCGAGGTTTTTGGCGGCACCTTCGACTCGATCATGATCGGGCATGGGAACTCTCCTGACAGGGACGTCGCCGGGTTGACGGCGCCTTGAGACAAAAGAGCGAACCATGCCGGTTCGCGTTCCGTACTGTGCCGCTAGGCGTTTCGCCGCAGCCAGACCGTGACGGCCCAGGCATGGGCCTCATGGCGCAGGCCGGCGAGAGCCTCATACGGTTCGAGCCAGACCAGATCGTGGTCGGCCTCGACCTTCGCGGCGGGGTCCAGCGCCAGCTGTTCGGCGATCCAGAAGCCGCCGATGTTGTTGATCGGCTCGCCGTCGGATTTGCGGAAATACTGGGCGGCGTGAGCGATGCGGGCCAGCGGTCGCACCGTCATGCCGGTTTCCTCGAGGAACTCACGGACGACAGCCTGTTCCTCGGTCTCGTCGCCGTCGACAGCGCCGCCGGGCAGGTCGAAATAGCTGCCCTCCCCGCGGTCGACCCGGACGCAGGCCAGCTTGCCGTCCTGAATGACCAGACCGAAGGCGGTGGCGCGCAGGCGGTAGTTGAGGTCGGGCCCGGCGGTTCCGAACTGGAGAGCGGCCGACACGATCAGAGGTCGAAGGCCAGACGGGCGCGGACGCCCTTGTGCGCCTTGTCGAACTCGACCGCCGACCGGAGGCCCGAAGCCATTGCGGAAACGATCTTGCCCCCCAGACCCGTGCCCTTGATCGCGCCGTCGCCCAGGCCGGGGCCGTCGTCCTCGACCATCAGTATGGCGCGTCCCATGGGGTCCTGCGCGAGGCTGACGCGGATCTGGCCCGGCTTGCCCGGCTCATAGGCGTATTTGACGGCGTTGGTGACCAGTTCCGTGACCACCACGCCGAGCGACACCGCCTGATCGGTCGAGACCCGCATCGGCGTCGCGTCGAGGTGGATGGTGCAGCCGTCCTTGTCGGGGCAGAGCGACTGGGACAGTTCGCCTATCAGGCCCTCGAGATATTCGTCCATGGCCACCGAGGACATGTCGCCCGAGGTGTAGAGGCGGCGATGGACATGGGCGACGGCCTCGATCCGGGCCTGGGATTCCTTGAGCGCGGCGCGTGCCCCCTCATCCACCAGATGACGGAGTTGCAGCGACATGAAGCTGGAGACCAGCTGCAGGGAGTTTCCGACCCGATGGTTGACCTCGCGCAGCATGGCCTCGGCGCGATCGCGGGCGATGCGGACCTCCTCCTGGGAGGCGTCGTGTTCGCGCTGAAGACGACGGCGATGCAGGGCGTCCTCGAGGGCGTTGCGCAACAGGGCGGTGAAGTCCTCGGACACGTCCTTGATGACGTAGTCGGCAGCACCCGCGCGCAGTGCGGCGACGGCGATGCGGCCCTCCTGGGCGCCGGTGACATAGACCACCGGCGGCGGGTTCGGCAGGGCGATGATCTCGGGCAGGACGTCCAGACCCTCGCGGCCCGGCATGTAGTGATCGAGCGCTACGACATCGAAATCGCCCGGCCGGGCGACGAGGGCATCAAGGCCGGCGTCGCCGTCGGGAGCCCAGGTGACCGCATAGCCGTTCCGCCCCAGCTCCTTTTCGACCAGCCGCGACAGGCCGCGGTCATCGTCGATGTAGAGCAGGCGGATGATTTCGCCTTCGGGCCTTGCGGGGACGGTCACTCGATATCCGGTGCCTGCATGACCGACAGAAACAGCCCCAGCTGGCGAATGGCGCCCGCAAAGCTTTCGTAGTCGACCGGCTTGGTGATGTAGACGTTGCAGCCCAGGTCGTAGCAGCGCTGGATTTCCTGCTTGTCGTCCGTGGTGGTGAGGATCACCACCGGCGCGCGCCGGAGGCGTTCGTCGCCCTTCACCCTGACGAGGATGTCGGTGCCCGACATGTCCGGCAGGTTGAGGTCCAGCAGGATGAGCATCGGCCCGTTGAGGCGCACCTCCTCGCTGAACAGATAGTCCATCGCCGAACCGCCGTCGGCGAAATGCGCGATCTCGTTGGAGATGTTGGCGCGGCGGATGTTCTTTTCGATCAGCTTGGCGTGACCGAGATCATCCTCGACCATCACGATCTTGACGGCATGGCTCATGCGTACTCTCCGGAATCCGGCAGGATGAGGCGTGTGGGGAATTTCAGGATAAATGTCGAGCCCTTACCAAGCTCTGACTCGACACTGATGTCGCCGCCGAGCCGGCGAACGCTGTTGCGGACAAAGGCCAGCCCCAGTCCCTCGCCCGGGCGATCCTGCCGGCCCGCGCGGCGGAAGAGTTCGAAGATCCGCTCGTGGTCGCGGTCGGAAATGCCCCGGCCGTTGTCGGCGATGCGATAGACGATCCAGCCGCCCGGCGCGTCTTCGCCGGTGACAACGATCCGCGGCGTTGTCGATCAGGTTGCCAAAGATCTGCTCGACGGAGAGCCGGTCGCTGTCGAGCAGCGGCAGCGGCTCGACCACGATCTCGGACCCCGAGGCCTGGGTCTGGTGACGGACGCTGTCGGCGATGTTCCGGACCATGGCGGTCATATCGAGTTGTTCCGGAACCAGATTCCGGCGGCCCTCGCGCGACAGTTTGAGGATGGCGTTGATCAGCCGGTCCATCTTTTCAGTCGATGCCCGGATGAAGCCGACGGCTTCCGGCACGTCCTCGCGCACGGCGGTGAGCGCATCCTGCTCGACCAGTTTGGGGGCCTTGGTCTCGACCGCCGTCATCTGCTTGTCGATGATCCGGCCAGCCTGCTCCAGCTCGGCGGTGTAGCCCATGACATTGACCAGTGGCGCGCGCAGGTCGTGGCTGACGATGTAGGCGAAACGCTGGATTTCCTCATTGGCCCGGGTGAGCTCGAAGGTGCGGACGCGAACCTGGTTCTCCAGACCGGCGTTCAGCCGATCCAGCGCATCCCGCGCGCCCTGGATTTCGAGGACATAGCGACGGATCAACCAGGCGCTGGCCCCGGCGAGGACAAGGATCATCAGCCCCCCGAGCGCGTTGGCCATGATCGTGATGTTGCCCGCCCATTCCGACTGGCGGGTGCGGAACTGGAGCCTTGTGTCCTGTATCTCGTCGATCGCGGCGATTTCGACCCGCATGGAGTCCATCAGCACCTTGCCTTCGCCGCGGCGGAGCAGGGCCACCGCCTCCTCCATTCGACCCGTGCGGGCAAGGGCGACTCCGATCCTCATCACCGCCAGCCGCTGGTCCGAAAGCTCCTGGACCCGTTCAACCCTCGGAGCCAGGTCGGGATCTCCGAGGGTCAGGCCAGCCAACTCGTCCATCAGCTCGGGCAGGCGCTGGATCGCCTCATCGTGGATGGACAGGTACTCCGGCCGAGCTGTGAGCAGATAGCCGCGATGGCCGGTCTCGGCGTCGACGAGACGGGTCAGGACCTCGCGAGACACGAGCCGGACCTGCTGGGCCTCCTCGACCGTGTCGTTGAACGAAACGGTGCGGTGGATGAGGACAAAGACCGAGAGGTTGAGCACCAGCATCAACAGGATGGCCAGCGCCAGCAGGCCGGCCACGCGCCGTCCGAGCGTCGGGGTGCGGACGAAATGGCTGAAGGCCAGAAGCGTGGGGCGGAGAGCCGAAATCATCGTGGGCGAGCATTAGCGGGCCGTTTCGCGCTGTCCAGTCGCGTAAAGGGAGAAACCCTCGCTGTTCTGAGGATTTAGGGTAATGATCGGGTCCCGTCAGGATCGGGGGGAGTTCGATATGGTGTGGTGGTGGTGGATCGCTCCGGCGGTCGTGGGCCTGATTGGCGTCATCCTGTTGATCCGCGGCCTGATGGCCCTGTTCAGCGGTCGGGTGTTCAGCGGATTTCTGGTCGGCGCTGGTGGTGCCGGCTTTATGGCGGCGGCGGCGATCGCCGGCCTGCTGGCGCTGGATGTCCAGACCTACGGCCGGCTGACCTATGAGCGCCCCGTGGCGACGATCCAGACCCGCCAGCTGGGACCGCAGTATTTCGAGGCCACGGTGATGCAGCCCGGTATGGGCGAGGACGCGCCGGGGGTCAGCAACCTGTATCCGTTGCACGGCGACGAATGGCGCATCGAGGCGCAGGTCCTGAAGTGGAAGCCCTGGGCCAATGTGCTGGGACTGGACGCCCAGTATCGGCTGGACCGGCTGTCGGGCCGCTATCATTCGATCGAGCAGGAGATCAATGCGACGCGTAGCGTGCATCCGCTGGCCGGCGGCGACGCGGGGCCGGACTGGCTGCCATGGCGGATCAGCGCCTGGGACGCGGCGCGGAAATACCGGAAATACGTTGACGCGGTCGATACCCTGTACGGCGGCGGTGCCTATATGCCGATGGCCGACGGGGCCAAGTATGAGGTCTGGATCACCCAGTCCGGACTAGTGGCGCGTCCTGCGAACGACGCGGCGCGCGCGGCCTCGGCGGGGGGTTGGACGGAAGTCGAGTAGGCGGCCCTGCCAGTGCTGGTTCATCACAACGGGCACAACGGGGTCACAACGGACACAACGGGTTCTGAGCGGAAGACCGGTTGCACCTGCTCTGTGGTTTGAAACGCGGCGTACGCCGCAATCTCTAACCAGAGCCTGAGAACGCACGGAATTCGGACACGTCCTCGGTCGCGTCGTGTCCGTTGTGGATCGTTGTGTCCGTTGTGATGAACCTCCCTCGCCTGACTCGGCCCCGACAGTCGACAGCCTCCGCTCGACGGCCTCCGGCTGCCCGATCGCCCTAGACCGTCCCGATGGTCCTCAACCGGGCGCGGGGGTGGACCTCGTTCTGGCTCATCACCACCGTCTGGCCGCGGAAGCGTTCGATGATCGAGCGGACGTAGGGGCGGATCTGGGGGCCCGTCAGCAGGACGGCGGTCTCGCCGGCCATGGCGGCGCGTTCGAAGACGTCGCGCACGGCGCGGATGAAGTCCTGCAACCGTGACGGGGCCATGGCCAGCTGGCGGTCCTCGCCCTGACCGATCAGGGCCTCGGCGAAGGCGGTTTCCCATTCCGGCGACAGGGTGACGATCGGCAGGGCGCCGTCGTCGCCCTTGTGCTGCCAGCACAGCTGGCGGGCCAGACGGCCGCGGACGTGTTCGACCAGGGTGGTGACCGAGCTGGTATGCGGCGCAGCCTCGGCCAGGCCCTCGAGAATGGCACCGAGATCGCGGATCGAGACCTTCTCACGCAGCAGGGTCTGCAGCACCCTTTGCAGGGTCGTGACGGTGACGACCGAGGGGATCAGCTCCTCGACCAGCTTCTTCTCTTCGGTCCCGAGTTCCTTCAGCAGCTTCTGCACCTCGGCGTAGGAGAGCAGGTCGGCCATGTTCTCCTTCAGGATCTCGGTCAGGTGGGTGGTCAGCACGGTCGAGGGATCGACGATGGTGTAGCCGCGGAAGGTCGCCTCTTCGCGCAGGCTTTCATCGATCCAGGTGGCGGGCAGGCCGAAAGCCGGTTCCTTGGTGTGTTCGCCGGGCAGTTCGACCTGACGGCCCGCGGGATCCATGGCCATCAGGGAGCCGAGGCGGACCTCGCCCTGCCCGGCCTCCATCTCCTTGATGCGGATGGCGTAGCCCTGGGTGCCGAGGCGCATGTTGTCGAGGATGCGGACCGACGGCATGACGAAGCCGTACTCCTGCGCCAGTGAGCGGCGCAGGGCGCGGACCTGATCGGTCAGGCGGCGGCCCTCCAGATCATTGATCAGCGACAGCAGGGAATAGCCGAGCTCGATCTTGACCTCGTCGATGGTCAGGGCGGTGCTGATGGGCTCCTCGACATCCTCTTTCGGCCCGGTGGCTGTGGCGGCCATGTCTGCCTCGGTCGGCTTCGGCTTGAGCCGCTGACGGCCCAGCCGCCAGGCCATGAAGCCCGTGCCGAGGGACAGGGCCGCGAAGGGAAGCAGCGGCATGCCGGGGATCAGGCCGATCAGGCCTGCCGCGGCCGAGACGACGCCAAGGCTGACAGGGTTGGTGGCCAGCTGGGCGACCAGGGCCTTGTCGGCCGTGCCCTCGACGCCTGCCTTGGAGACCAGGAAGCCCGCGGCGATGGAGATGATGATGGCGGGGACCTGGGTCACCAGACCGTCGCCGATGGTCAGGGCGACGTAGGAGTTGGCCGCGTCGCCGATGCCCATCCCGTGCTGGAGCGTGCCGATCAGTATGCCGCCGATGGCGTTGATGAAGACGATGATCAGGCCCGCCACGGCGTCGCCGCGCACGAACTTCGAGGCACCGTCCATGGCCCCGAAGAAGGTCGATTCCTGCTCCAGTTCCTTGCGGCGGCGCTTGGCGGTTTCCTCGTCGATCAGGCCGGAGGACAGATCGGCGTCGATGGCCATCTGCTTGCCCGGCATGGAGTCGAGGGTGAAGCGGGCGGACACTTCCGCGATGCGGGTCGAGCCCTTGGTGATGACGACAAAGTTCACCACCAGGATGATGGCGAAGATGATGATGCCGATGATGAAGCTGCCGCCCATCATCAGGGCGCCGAAGGCCTCGATGACCTGACCGGCGCCGCCCGTGCCCTCGTGACCGTGGCTGAGCACCAACCGCGTCGAGGCCAGGTTGAGGCCCAGCCGGAACAGGGTGGTGACCAGCAGGACGGTGGGGAAGATGGCGAAATCCAGCGGCCGCTTCATCATCACGGCCGTCATCAGGATCAGCACCGACGAGACCAGCGAGATGGCCAGCAGCAGGTCGAGCAGGAATTTCGGCACCGGCAGGATCAGCAGCAGGATCACGCCGATGACGCCGATGGCCATGGCCACCTCGCCGCGCGCGACCCAGCCCAGCATGTCGCGGCCGCTGGGCCGGGCCATGCCGTCGCTCATCATGGTCGAGGCGGGGACGTCGGTCATGCGTGGCCGAGCGCGGACAGGGCCATGCGGGTGGCGTCGGCGATGGCCGCCTCACGCTGCTGTTCGGTCGAGGTCCGCGCGCCGTGGAAATAGGCGGTGATGATCAGCGGTCCACCCGAAGGCGGCCAGGCCAGGCCGATGTCGTTCGTCGGCCCATAGCCGCCGGTGCCGGTCTTGTGCGCCAGCCGCCAGTCGGCGGGCAGGCCGGCCTTCAGGCGGTTCGGCCCTGTGGGCGTGGCGACCATCCAACCCAGCAGCAGCGTCCGCGACGCCGCCGTCAGCGGGGTGTCGCGGCGCACGAACAGCCGATCAATGTTCCGCGCCGACTGCGCCGGGGTGATGGTATCCTTGTCGCCGTCCAGCCGGTTCATCTCCGGCTCGAGCCGATCGACGCGCGTGTCGGTATCGCCGATGCCGCGGTAGAAGGCGCGCAGCCGTTCCAGACCGCCCAGTTCGCGGATCAGGATATTGGCCGCGGGATTGTCGCTGAGGCCGACGGTGGCCTCCATCAACTGCTGGATCGTCAGGGTTCCGCCGACCGCCTGCTCGGTGACGGGCGCGTGGTTGATCATGTCG
>VFBG01000094.1 GCA_006515835.1 bacterium
GTCGTCGACCGCACCTTTGAGAAGGCCCTGACCACTCGCATCGACCAGCCCTTCTGGTTCGACACCACCCGCTACCCGGCCTACGTCGACATCCGCGTTCAGCAGCCGCAGGGCGTCTTGCGCGTCATTGCACCACGTGAACGCGCCGTCGCCACCCAGGCCCACATCTTCGTCCTCTGGCTGACGATCGCCACCGTCCTGCTGATGAGCGTCGCCATCCTGTTCATCCGCAACCAGGTCCGTGCCATCGAGCGGCTGGCCGATGCCGCCGAAGCCTTCGGCCGGGGCGAGACGAGCGAACATTTCAAACCGCATGGCGCGCGGGAGGTCCGCGCCGCCGCCAATGCCTTCCTGGCCATGCGCGAGCGGATTCAGCGCCATATCGACCAGCGCACCGCCCTGCTGGCCTCGGTCAGCCACGACCTGCGCACCCCCCTGACCCGGCTGCGCCTCGAGCTGGCGCTGGCGCCGCCGTTCAAGCGATCAAAGGCGATGGAGGGCGATCTCGACGAGATGGAGCATATGATCGACGAATACCTCGCCTTCGCTCGCGGCGAGGCCGGCGAGGCGGCGCAGGCGGTGTCGATGCCCGACCTGCTCTCGGCCGCGGCCGAAGATGTCCGCCGCGCCGGGGCAGAGGTGGAGGTGATCGCCCCCGCCGATCTGACCGCCACCCTTCGTCCCCTGGCCTTCAAACGGGCCCTGACCAATCTGGCCGGCAATGCGGCCGCCCACGGCGAACACGTTCGCCTCAGCGCCCGTCCCCTGCCCTCCGGCGGGCTTGAGGTAGCGGTCGACGATGACGGGCCCGGCATTCCCGAAGACATGCATGAAGAGGCCTTCCACCCGTTCTCGCGGCTGGACGCCTCGCGCAATCAGAACAGCAAGGGGGTGGGCCTCGGTCTGGCCATTGCCCGCGACGTCGCCCGCGGCCACGGTGGTGACATCACGCTTGAACGCAGCGACATGGGCGGCCTTCGGGCCCTGATCCGGCTTCCCGGCTGATCACATTTGCTGGCGGGCACTGGCGAAGCGAGACCATTGGCCCCACCTTGGTTTCCGACAGAGCCCCTGGAGGACACCATGCGTAAATTCGCCGCCTTCGCACCACTCGCCGCCGTGCTCGCATTCAGCGCGGCCCCGGCCATGGCTGAGCCCGCCCTGGTCAGCGTCAGCCTCGGTCCCGACCTTCAGGACAAGGCCGAAGAACTGGGCCCGCGCGAGGTTCAGGAACAGGCCGATCGTCTGGCCGAACTGGTCGGACGCGCCCTCGCCCGCGACGGCGATCTCGACGGTGCCCGGATCGAGCTGGTGCTGACAGACCTGCGGCCGAACCGCCCGACCTTCCAGCAGATGGCCGACCGCCCGGGCCTCGACGGTCACCTGAGCCGTTCGATCGGCGGCGCGACCATCGAGGGCCAGATCACAACGGCTGACGGCCGCACCCTTCCCGTCCAGTACGACTGGTATTCCAGCAGTCTGGCCGATGTGCGCGGCATCAATACCTGGTCGGACGCGGACCGGGCCTATCGCCGCTTGGCCGTGAACATCGCCGACGGGCGCTACGTCACCCGCTAGAAACTGCGAGCACGCTGTACGGCGGCCCTGACCGCGGCGCTTGCCGCCCGATCGAGGTCGCCGCTTGCCGTCATGGCGTCCAGCCCCGCCCGGGTCGTCCCGCCTGGCGAGGCGATGCGAGCGATCAGGGTTTCCAGCGCCTCTCCGGTCTCGACGCCGGCACCGGCCGATCGTAGGGCCCCACGCGCCAGCCGTGTCGCCGCATCTGCAGACAGCCCCTCAGCCTCGCCCGCCCGTGCCAACGCCTGCACGAAGGCAAGGATGAAGGCCGGTGCTGAGCCCGCCGTGGCGGTGGCGACATCGATGTGTTCTTCGAGTTCCAGGTCCACGACCTCGGCCATGGCGGCAAACAGTCCGCGCGCCGTTTCGCGGGGCGCGGCATGGTCGGACCAGAGCGCCGCGACGCCTCGCCCCTGTGCTACCGCCGTGGTCGGCATGACCCGCGCGACCGGTCGATCGGCCATGGCGCGGATGTCCGCAGCCGCGATACCTGCCATCACCGACACGATCACTGCGCCTGGGTTAAGGCTAGCGACCAGCGGTTCGAGTGCTTCGCGCCATTTCGCAGGCTTGACCGCCAGCACCAACGTCCGCGCCTCGGTCAGGGCAGCTGATTGCGGATTGATCCGGGCGCCCTGCGACCGCGCCGCCTCGGCAGCGGGTTTGTCCGAAGGGGTCAGAATGATCAGGTCGTGCGCTTTGACCGCCCCGGTCTTCAGCCAGCCCTCAAGGATGGCCGAACCCAGCCGTCCGCACCCGACCAGGGCGACAGTTCCGGCTGTCGGAGGAGCATCCATGGCCTCAGGCCGTGCCGACGGTCTCGAACAGGCAAGAGTCGATCGCCTCCTGCGGCTTCTTGTTGCCGCGGATCATGAAGTCGAAGGCGGGATAGTAGCGATCTGCTGCCTCGACCGCCGCGTCGATCATCGAGGCCGCCTGGGCCAGCGTCGGCCGCTCGCCCATCGGCAGGGCCAGCGAATGGCGGAAGACGATCTCGCCGTCCTCGGCCCAGACCTCGAAATGGCCCATCCATGTGCGCTGGTTGATCAGGCCGACCAGTTCATAGGCCGCACCGCGCCGCGCCTTGGACGCCTGCAGGTCCAGCGCGCAGCACAGTTGCAGGCAGTCGCCCTCGGGCCGCCAGGCGAACCACAACTCATAGTCCTTCCAGTCGCCGGCGAGTGCGAACGCCAGATCGCCCTCGTCGGTGCGGTCAAATGGCAGGTTTTCGGCCACCAGGACGTGCTCCACGACATCCAGAGGATCGTAGGGAACGTCGACTTCTTCGGGCCGAACAATATCCATCAGGCACTCTCCGGGCGCGACTCACGCCCTGTCATCGGACGGTAGGCGGGTTCGCAGATTCGGCTCAACCGGCTGCGTCCTGAGGGGGAGAACCCGCTGTGGACGTTCCCGTGGCAGGCTTCTTTGCCGTCTTTACAGGCGACTTCACCGGCGACTTGAGCGTTGCGACCTCAGCGCGCAGGGCCGCAATCTCTGCTTTCAGGGCATCGAATTCGTCGCGGCGGACCAGATCGAGATCGGCGGCCATCCGGTCGGTGCCCGCGCGAAAGGCCGTCTTCGCCTCTTCCCCGGCGGCCTGGGCCAGACCCATGGCCCCGGTCGTCAGCTTGGCAAACTCGTCGAGAAGGGGGTTGCGGGTCTGCATGGTACTCTCCGGCTCGGCAAACGAGCGTCGTTAAGGAAGGTTCACCCGATATGGTGAACGAAACCTTGCTGTCGATGTGACCTATGGCCTGATTTGGGCACAGGACGGCGCCTGGCCGAAAATTCAGGGACGCGCCCCGCGCTGCTTGCTAAACCGCATCGGAACATCTTCGCAGGAGCGCCCGTGCAATTTCCCGAGTTCGACCCGGTGCTGTTCAGCATCGGCCCGCTGGATATCCGCTGGTACGCCCTGGCCTATGTCGCGGGCATCGTCCTGGGCTGGTGGTATGCGTCGAAACTGATCAAGAACACGGCCATCTGGGCCCCTGGCAAGCCGCCGATCTCCACGACCCAGCTGGATGACCTGATCCTCTGGATCACCCTCGGAATCATACTGGGCGGCCGGTTTGGCTACGCCCTGTTCTACAAGCCCGAGCTCTACGGTGCCCTGTTCACCGGCGCAGACTGGGGCGAGCGACTGGCCCTGCTCCGACTCTGGGACGGCGGCATGTCCTTCCATGGCGGCATGATCGGAACGACGCTGGCGGTGGTGATCTTCGCCTGGCGCAACAAGCTGCGCACGCTCAGCATCGGCGACATGGCCCTGGCGGCCGCGCCCTTCGGCCTGTTCTTCGGCCGCATGGCCAATTTCATCAACGGCGAGCTCTGGGGTCGCGAGACCACGGTCCCCTGGGCCGTCCGCTTCTGCAACGCCAGCATCGAACGAATGTACGGCTTCTGCCCGGCCGGGGACGTCCCTCGCCACCCCAGCCAGCTGTATGAAGCCGGTCTGGAAGGCATCGCTCTGTTCGTCATCCTCTGGCTTGCGGTCTGGAAATGCCGGCTGCTGGCCAAACCCGGCTATGTCACCGGCCTGTTCCTGTTCGGCTATGGCCTGGCGCGGGCGACGCTCGAGAATTTCCGCCAGCCCGATTTCGGCATGGAGAACCTGCCGCTCGGCCTGACCATGGGCATGATGCTGTCGATCCCGATGATGCTGGTCGGTGCCTGGCTGATCTGGCGGGCATGGAGCCGGCCTCCGGTCGCCGCCTGACGCCATGTCGCTGAAAGACCGTCTGGCGCGTGAGATCATCCTGACCGGCCCGATGACGGTGGCCGACTACGTCACCCGCTGCCTGCATGACCCGGAGGGCGGCTATTACGCCACCCGCCCGGCCATCGGAGCGACCGGGGACTTCATTACCGCCCCGATGATCAGCCAGATGTTCGGCGAGTTGATCGGCCTGTGGGCGGTCGAGCTGTGGCGGCGACTGGGCGCGCCCGAGCGGGTGCGGCTGGTCGAGGTCGGCCCCGGAGACGGCACCCTGATGGCCGACGCCCTGCGCGCCGCGCGGCTGGACCCCGAGTTCCTGCGCGCCGTCGACCTGATCCTGATTGAGCCCAGCCCGCCGCTGCGCGAGGCCCAGGCCCGGATGCTGGCCGACAGCGACGTCCACCCCCGCTGGGTTACGTCGCTGGACCGGATCGAGACCGACGCCCCGGTGATCCTCATCGCCAATGAGGTGCTGGACTGCCTGCCCGCCCGCCAGTTCGTGAAGACTGAAGACGGCTGGGCCGAGCGCCGCGTTGGCGTCACCGATGACGGCGCGCTTCAGTTCGGCCTCGTGAAGATCACAGGCGGCTTCAAACGCCCGGAGTTCGCCGTCGAGCCCGGCCAGACCATCGAGATTTCGGACCAGCAGGCCGCCTTTGGCCGTGATGTCGGCGCCCTGATCCGTGAGGCCGGTGGTGCCGCCCTTCTGATCGACTACGGCCGGGCCCGGCAGGAGGCCGGCGACACCCTCCAAGGTCTGCGGCACCACCAGAAGGTCGATCCGCTGGAGACGCCCGGCGAGGTGGACCTCACCCAGTGGGCCGACTTCCCCTCGGTGCTCGAGGCCGCGATCCACGCCGGCGCCGACGTCACCGGGACCCTGGGACAGGGCGAGTTCCTTAACCTTCTGGGCATCGAGTCCCGCGCCCATCGCCTGAAGGAGGGCCGCCCCGAGGCCGCCCCGATCATCGACCGCCAGCTCGCCCGGCTGACCGCCGGCGACCAGATGGGAACGCTGTTCAAGGCCTGCGCGATCTTCTCTCCGCGCACCCTCGTGGTTCCGGGGTTCGAGGACTGACCATGCCGCTCCAGCCCATCACCCACCCCCTGCTGGATCGGGCCGGCATCCGCCACGGCTTCTTCACACGACAGGGCGGCGTCTCGACCGGCCTCTATGAAGGCCTGAACACCGGCGTCGGCTCGAAGGACGATCCCGCCGCCATCGCCGAGAACCGCCGTCGCATCGCCGGACATTTCGGCGGCGTCCCCGACGACCTCGCCGCCTGTTTCCAGATCCACTCCGCCGTCGCCAGCGTCGCGGAGGCCGGCTGGAAGGGTGACCGGCCCGAGGGCGACGCCGTGGTGACGGCCGCACCGGGCGTCATCTGCGCCGTCCTGACGGCCGACTGTGCCCCCGTGCTGCTGGCCGATCCCGAGGCCGGCGTCGTCGGCGCCGCCCATGCCGGCTGGAAGGGGGCTCTGGACGGCGTCATCCACTCGACCGTCGCGGCCATGCAGGCCCTCGGTGCCAAGCCCGGCCGCATGGTCGCCGTCGTTGGCCCCTGCATCGCCCAAGCGTCCTATGAGGTGACCGCCGACAAACGCCTGTTCGACCTGCCCGCCTTCGTCCTGTGGCGGCTGGAGCAGGCCGGCGTGGCCGACGCGGCATGGACGGGCGACGATACGCGCACGGACGCCACGCGGTTCTATTCGAACCGACGGGCATTTCTGGCGGGGGAGACCGACTTCGGCCGACTGATGAGCGCGATCAGCCTGGGCTGAAGTCGTCGCTGTCTCTCAATTCCCTGAATCCGGTATTCGAAATCATCTTTCCGGAGTCTTCGAATTCCCTGCCGATCTGCGACCGGGATTATCCGGCCATCGCCATTTCAGGAACACGCGTCACTTCGCGCCACGCCTGCGGATTGGCCAGCAGTTCACGGACCAGCAGATTGTTGATGTGGTGCCCCGCCTTGACGCCCTCATAGCGGCCCAGCAGGGGCGCGCCGAGGACATACAGGTCGCCGATGGCGTCCAGCGCCTTGTGCTTGACGAACTCGCGTTCCATCCGCAGCCCGCCGGGGTTCAGGATCTGGTCGCCGTCGATGACCACGGCGTTTTCCAGCGAACCGCCGCGGGCCAGACCGGCGCGACGCAGGGCCTCGACCTCATGGGCGAAGCCGAAGGTGCGGGCGGCCATGATCTCGTTGCGGAAGGTCTCCTCGTCGACGACGAAGTCCACCACCTGATTGCCGATGACCGGCGTGTCGAAATCGATCTCGAACCGCATTTCATAGCGGTCGCAAGGCAGCAGGGTGGCGGTCTTGTCGCCTTCCTGCACCCGGATCGGCTCGAGGATTTCGATATAGCGGACCGGGGCCTCCTGACGGCGGAAGCCGGCGCGGTCCAGCAACTGCACGAACTGCAGCGCCGAGCCATCGAGGATCGGCAGCTCGGGGCCATCCACCTCGACCACGGCGTTAGACACGCCCAGGGCCGCGAAAGCCGCCATCAGGTGTTCGATCGTCGAAAGGCGAACGCCAGCAGCGTTCTCGATCATGGTGTTCAGGCGGGCGTCCACGACGGCCTCGCCCGACACCGGGATGCGGTTGTCGCGGTCCTTGATGTCGGTGCGCACGAAGACGATGCCGGTTCCGGCCGCCGCGGGACGTACGGCCAGACGGACGCGATCGCCAGTATGAACGCCCACGCCCGCGATGATCGCAGGGGCGACGGTCGTCTTCTGGCGATGGTCGTTTCTGACCGACAAACTCATACTCGCTGCAGTTCTTGCGCCCCGCTTGTTTGTGCGGAGTTCGCCCCACAAACCGTCTAGCGGCCCTGTCGCAAGCACGAAATGAAAGTCGGGTTTCGGATTGTTTCGGTTTCGGTAACTGTTTCGCCCAGGCGGGGAAGAGCAGGTCGCGGGGGCCAGGGAACGGCAGGCCGGGGGCCAGGCGCAACTCCCTGCCACCCTCTCGCCAACAAAAAGGGCGGCCCCTGCGAGCCGCCCTTCCCTAATCTCTAGTCCCTGGTGCCTGATCCCTAGTTGGCCAGGCGTCTCAGGAAGGACGGGATTTCAAGGTCATCCTCGGCCTCACCAAGCTCGGGAGCGGGCTGTGTCTGGCTGGTCGCGCGCATTTCGGTGGTGCGTGACTGCGGCGGATAGGTCGGCTGAGACGGCTGGCGCTTGCCGCGTCCGAACAGGCTCCAGCCCGACTTGCGGTGATCCCGGTCGTCAAAGTCAT
>VFBG01000095.1 GCA_006515835.1 bacterium
CACTCGCCGGCGAGCGTCGTCGCCATGCGCTCGTTGCCCGTTTCCAGAATAACGATCCCGTCCCCCGTGGCCGGGTCCAGTCGTACGGCGGTGTTGGTCGCCGGTTCGTTGTCGCCGTCATGGCCGATGATGAAGTCGCCCGCATTGTTGGGCGCATAGAGCATGACGCCGAGGCCCCAGATGTCCGCGCCCATCTCCGAGGCATGGGGCCGACGCATGGCGCTCAGGGTTTCCGGGCTCAAGACGCCCCGACCCACGGGCTCGCCGTTGGGGCCCGGTCGGTGCGCCGCGATGAGCCGGCTCATGTCGCCAGCCGAGGTGTAGAGCGAGGTGGCGGCCAGAGATGTGAAACGGAAATGCGTCGCTCGGGAGCCGTCGCCGTCAAAGAACTCGGCGACGTTCGCGGCCGGTTCCTCCAGCAGATAGGTCGAACGCGTCATTCCCAGAGGCGTGAAGACGGCCTCCTTCATATAGTCGTTGAACGTCTGTCCGGACACTTCCTCGACGATCAGCTGCAACAGGGTGTAGCCGCCGCCCGAGTATTCGAAGCTGCCCGGCTCCATGCCCACGCGGACCCGTCCGTCAGCGCCCGGCGAGGCGTCGGCGGCTCGCGTCAGGGAGGCTTCGAGGGGCTGCACCGGGACGCCCGGCGCGAATCCCGCATAGCCGAGACCATCGGTCAGGCCAGCGGTGTGGCTCAACAGCCGCCGGACGGTGACCTGTTCATTGTCAAACTCGCCCGCAGGCAGCCGCCAGCGGGTCAGATAGCGCGACACGGGAGCATCGAGGTCGATCTTGCCCCGCTCGACGAGGGTCATCACGCCCCAGGCGCTCGCCCATTTGCTGAGCGAGGCGACCTGGAACTGCGTGTCCCGGTCGACGGGGGTGCCTTTCGACACAAAATGCTCGCTGACGGGCACGCCGTCATCGACAAGAATGAAGGCTGCGTTGCCTTTGGCATCGCTGTCGAGACGCGCGGCCACGGCTGCGGCGAACTGCGCGGTCTCGCCAGCCGGCACCAGCCGCGGACGCCCCCAGCCCTCAACCGCCCCGAACAGGACGATCGCGCCGACCAGCGCCGCCGCGAGCAGCCCGGCCAACAGCGACAAGAAGAAGCGCTTCATGAATTAACCCCCGTCGCACCAGCCCGTCGCCGGCACTCCCGCTGATAGTCGCCGCCGTTACCGGCCGTGGATGCGCGGGGGCGGAATTATCTTCCCTCCCCGGGGGGCAGCCTATCGGGAACCAGGGCTCGCCGTCATCAGGCGTGCCAGAATCTCATGCGCCGCCCGGACCGTTTCGGCCAGCGGCGCATAGCTCCAGACGTTCAGCGACCCGTCGAACGGCCGCGCCGCGCCGCGTTCCCGTAAATCGGCATGCAGGCGGGCGAATTTGTCCGCTGGCTTCAGCGGGATCATCGGCAGGATGTGGACCGGGGCACCGGTCGACGCGGCCTCGGCGGCCATGTTGGCGCTGTCCTCGGTGACGAGGATGTGGTCGGCGAATTTCAGGAAGGCGAAATAGGGGTTGGCGCCCTCGCCATCCCAGATCAGGCCGGGCAGGTGGGCCAGTCGCGCGCTCATGGCCGCCTTCGCTGCTTCCGGCGTGCGGCGCGAGAAGGTCAGCATCAGGGAGCCGCCGGCGGCCTCAATGGCCCCGGCGATGCGGTCTGCAAGGTCTGCGGCGTGGGCCTCGCTCAGGTCGAACGCCCTGGACCGGCCTCCGATCAGCGCGGCAACGCGCGGTTGGGGCAGGGGCTCAAGACGGTCGGCGAAGGCGGCGGCGCCTTCAGCCAGACGGTCGGTCGTCACCCGGTGCGGGGAACCGGTGACCGACATGACATTGGCCCCGACGACGCCGTCATGGGCCGGCGCAACGATCAGGTCATAGACGTCGTTGCGCCAGCGGGGATCCTGGGTCTGGACCACGAAGGTCTTGCCGCCAGACCATTGGCGCACCCGGGCCGACAGCGGCAGGGTCGCGCGGCCGGTGGCGATCCACAGGTCGGGCCAGGCTTCGCCTGCGGCGGGTTCGACGGGATCAGACGACGGGTCCAGCATCCACGTGGCCTTCAGGGCCGAAGGCAGTTTGTCGAAGGCCTTGCGCCAGCGGATGCGTTTGACGACGATGCGGGACGAAAAAAGGCGCTGGACGGCTTCCGCCAGACCCAGCGCCTGATTTTCCATGCCGGTCCGGCCGTCGGAGACGACCTGGATCGAAATCGGGGTCTGGTCGGACCCTATTTCCACTCGACCTTGAGGATCTCATAGGCCTTCACGCCGCCGGGCGTGTTGACCTCGACCACGTCGCCGATCTCTTTCGAGATCATCGCCCGGGCGATGGGCGAAGCTACGGAGATCTTGCCCGCCTTCACATCGGCTTCGTGTTCGCCAACGATCTGGTAGCGGGCCTCTTCCTCGGTATCCTCGTCGACCACGGTGACCGTGGCGCCGAACATGACCTGGTTGCCGTTCAGCTTGGACACGTCGATCACCTGGGCGCGGCTGATCTTGTCCTCGATGTCGGCGATCTGGCCTTCGATCCAGCCTTGGCGCTCTTTCGCGGCATGATACTCTGCGTTTTCAGACAGATCGCCATGCTCGCGCGCTTCCGAGATGGCCGAGATCACGCTCGGCCGCTCTACGGACTTCAATTGCTTCAGCTGATCGTCGAGGACACGGTAGCCCTCGGCCGTCATCGGCACTTTTTCCATATGTCGTGAGTTTCTTGCTTCGCCCGACTGAAGGTTTGGTGACGCCAGAGGTCGCTGGGCGCTTGCGACCGGCCAAAGAGACTAGGGCGCCAGTCCCCAAGGTTCAAGGGCAAAGGCGCGACAGACAGATTGCCGTTATGCGATCCTCTTGCGCCGTCGCTCGCGGATTCGCTGGATTTCGCCCCACAGTTTGACCCGACCGACAAGGCTCAGGGCGAGCCAGCCGACAGCCAGCAAACCGACAAGCATGAACAGGCTGGACACCAAAACAACGCCGGCGGCGATGAACGCCAGGATGAAGGCGACGGCGGCGACAAGGGCGGCGATGACCTGGATGGTTCTGGGGCGCATGGCGTTGTTAACGTCCGATTCACGGGCGGGTTGCGCCGCGAATGTTCCGCGCGCCGCTTCCCCTGCAACTGTGGCGCCGGCGCCCGCCTCGCTCTCGACCTCAGGCGTAGCTGTAGGGCCCGCCGCGTTCCAGCGCCCGCTTGTAGGCCGGCCGTGCGTGTATTTTCTGCAGGAAGGCCCTCAGCTTCGGCTTGTCGGGGCCGTAAGGGACGCGGCTGCCCGCCGCCTCGACCGGAAAGCTCATCATGATGTCGGCGGCCGAGAAGGTATCGCCGGCGAACCATTCGGACCTGGTGAGCTCGGCCTCCCACATGCCCGTATGGGCGGCGATCTGCGGGTCGATCATATTGGCATCCATCGCCTTGCTGATCCCCTTGGCCACTCCGCGCGCCAGGAAGGGAACGCGTTTGGGCAGGACGGTGAATATCAGCTTGAGCAGCAGGGGCGTCATCGCCGAGCCCTCGGCATAGTGGAGCCAGTAGGTGAACTGTCGTCCCTGCGCCGAGCCCGCCGCGGGGCGAAGACCGGAGCCGGGGTTGGTGTCCAGCAGATACTCGATAATCGCTCCGGTCTCGGCGATCCGCGCCTCGCCGTCGTCCAGCACCGGCGACTTGCCCAATGGATGGATGGCCTTCAGCGCCGGCGGGGCGAGGTTGGTCTTCGCGTCGCGCTGATACCGCTTCACCTCATAGGGCAGGCCCATCTCCTCAAGCAGCCAGAGGACCCGCTGCGAGCGGGAATCGTTGAGGTGGTGGACGGTGATCATGGTGCGGCTCCGCTTGGCCGGTGCAGTTAGCCCGGTTGACGCCGCGTCGGTCCAGTGATTTCGAGCCGACGCTTCATCCCTTCGGCATCAGGGCCTGCGCCGCCACCACCATGGCCTCGACCCCGATGACGACCGAGGGCTGGGGGTCGATGCGGAACAGGGGCGAATGGTGGCCGGGCGCGGTGGCGAGGTCGGCCGCGGGCGTGCCTCCGACACTGAAATAGACACCCTTCACCCCGGTGTCGGGCGTGACGAACCAGGCGAAATCTTCGGCCCCCATGCCGGTGCGGGGCGTGTCCACCAGCCGCTCGACACCCATGGCCGCACCGATGGCGGTTCGCACGCGGGCGGCTGTGGCGGCGTCATTGATGGTCGGGGGTGTGGTCTCGGTTGGCGAGCGAACCACAGTCGGCAGCCGGTCTTCGGACACGCCGAGCGCCAGGGCCGTGCCGCGCACGACCCGGTCGATGCCGTCCAGCAGGGCCAGCCGGGTCTCGGGGTTGTCGGCGCGGACGGTCAGTTGCAGGTCGACCCGGTCGGAGATGATGTTGTGCTTGATGCCGCCGTGGAACGACCCGACGGTGACGATCGCCCCCTCCAGAGGATTGATGCTGCGGCTGGGCAGGGTCTGCAGGTTCATCACGATGGCTGAGGCGACCACGATCGGATCGACGCCCAGATGCGGATAGGCCCCGTGGGTGCCCACGCCGTGGACGGCGATGTCGACGCTGTCCGAACTGGACGAGGTGATGCCCAGCGGCAGGTCGATCAGGCCGGTCGCGAGGTCGGCCGAGACGTGGAAGGCCAGGGCGATGTCGGGCTTGGGAAAGCGGGTGTAGAGGCCGTCCTGCACCATGGCGCGGGCACCGAAGATGCGCTCCTCGGCCGGCTGGGCGATCAGCACCAGGGTGCCGGACCAGTCCTGTCGCCGCGCTATCATCTGCCGCGCCGTGCCGATCAGGGCGGTGATGTGCACGTCATGGCCGCAGGCGTGCATGACGGGCTTTTCGGCACCGTCGGCGTCCACCTGACGCACGGTCGAAGCGTTGGCCAGACCCGAGGCTTCGGCCAGCGGCAGGCCGTCCATGTCGGCGCGGATCATGACGGTGGGGCCATCGCCGTTGCGCAGCACCGCGACCACGCCCGTCCCGCCGACGCCGGTTGTGACGTCATAGCCGAGGGCGGTCAGCTGGGCCGCCATGATGCCGGCAGTGCGCACCTCCAGCCCCGACAGTTCGGGGTTGCGATGGAAGTCGTCGAACAGGGCGCCGAGGTTGGCGTCGTAGTCCCGCGCGATGGCCTGCCGCAGTTCGGCATCAGTCGAACCGGTCTGGGCCTGCACAGCCCCCGCCGTGAGCAGAGCCAGCGCCGCCGTCGTCGCAAGAAGAAGTCGCATCGTTCCGCCCCCGGTTTGAAGCGCGAACATTGGTCCGCAGGCGGCGGGCTGGCAACGGCCAATGCAAAGGCCGGGCTGTTGAGTTCGGCGGCGGTTTGGCCCTAAGCCCATGCCATGACCACGCCCGAACCCCGCCTGACCTCTCTCGCCCATGGCGGCGGCTGCGGCTGCAAGCTGGCCCCGGCCGTGTTGCGCGACATTCTGAAGGGCATGCCGCTGGCTGGGCCCTTCGCGGACCTGATGGTCGGGACCGAGACCAGCGACGACGCGGCGGTCTGGCGGCTGAATGACAGTCAGGCGCTGGTGGCGACGACGGACTTCTTCATGCCGGTGGTCGACGACCCGTTCGACTTCGGCCGCATCGCCGCGACCAACGCCCTGTCGGATGTCTATGCCATGGGCGCGACGCCGATCTTCGCCCTGGCGCTGGTCGGCATGCCGGTCAGCGTCCTGTCGACCGACACCATCGGCCGCATCCTGCAGGGCGGTGCCTCGGTCTGCGCGGCGGCGGGCATTCCGGTCGCCGGGGGGCATTCGATCGATAGCGTCGAGCCGATCTACGGCCTGCTGGCGCTGGGTCTGGTGCATCCGGATCAGGTCCTGACCAATCGCGGTGCCCGGGTCGGCGATGTGCTGATTTTGACCAAGGCGCTGGAAGCTGGCCGGTCGGCCGGGCGTGCATGCCGTTACCGACGTCACCGGTTTCGGCCTGCTGGGCCATGCGCTGGAGATGGCGCGGGGCGCGGGATTGCAGGTCGAGCTTTGGGAGGACTCTCCGGCCCTGCTCGATGGTGTCGCAGCCCTTGCCAAGGCAGGCGTGCGCACCGGCGCATCGACGCGGAACTGGGCCAGCTATGGCGAGGGAGTGCAGTTGCGTGACGGGATCGAGGACTGGCGTCGCGACCTGCTGACCGACCCCCAGACATCCGGCGGATTGCTGATCGCCGTGGCTGATGAGGATGCCCAAGCCATTCTGGACCTTGCCCGGGCCGAGGGCTTTGACGACGTCACGGTGATCGGTCGCGTCGTTGATGGCCCGATCGGGGTTGTGGTGTCTTGATCCGCCGCACGGTCGATCTGTCGCCCGCGGCTCGCGACGGCTTCGACGCGATCATTGACGTGCGCAGCCCGGCCGAGTTCGCGCTCGACCATCTCCCCGGCGCGATCAATCTGCCGGTGCTGGACGACACCCAGCGCGCGGCGGTCGGGACGGAATATGTGCGGGGCTCCAAATTCCTCGCCCGCCGCACCGGCGCGGCCATGGTGGCGCGCAATATCGCGGCGCATCTGGAGGGTGCGCTGGCGGATCGCGACGGTAGCTTCAGGCCGCTGGTCTATTGCTGGCGTGGCGGGCAGCGATCGGGGGCCATGGTCACGGTGATGGACCAGATCGGCTGGCCGGTGACCGTGCTGGAGGGCGGCTACCAGACCTGGCGGCGACAGGTCACGGCGGACCTCTACGACACGCCCCTGCCGCACCGACTGACCCTGCTCGATGGACCGACCGGGTCGGGCAAGACGGCGCTGCTGACGGCGCTGGCGGCGCAGGGCGTGCAAACCCTGGATCTGGAAGCGCTGGCGGCGCACCGGGGCTCGCTGTTCGGCGCGTTGCCGGGCGGCCAGCCTTCGCAGAAGGCCTTCGAGAGCCGGCTGCACGACGCTCTTTCGCGGCTCGACCCGGCCCGCCCTGTCGTGGTCGAGGCCGAGAGCAGCCGCATCGGCGCCCGTGTCATCCCGCCCGCCCTGTGGGCCGCGATGGCCGCCGCGCCGGTGATCGAGATCGCCGCCCCGGTCGAGGCCCGCGTTGGCCATACGGTGGCGACCTATGTCGAGATCGCGGCCGATCCTGCGGCGCTGGATGCGGCGCTGGGCCGGCTGCCGCGCCATCATGCGAAGGCGACCATCAGCGAATGGCGCGCCATGGCGGCGCGGGGAGAGATCGCCGAACTCGCCCGGCAATTGATCGAGGCCCACTACGATCCGGCCTATGTGCGCACCGGGGCCGTCCGCGCCCGCCCGGTGCTGAACCGTCTCGTGTTGCCGGACCTGTCCCCTGCGTCCATCGAGGCCGCGGCGGGTGGCCTGGCGGCGGGCCTCGACCGGGGCCGCGACCCGGCCTAGCTTCCCTGGCATGACCCAGTCCCGCACCGCCGCCCTGTTCTCCTCGCTCAGCCTGCGCGTCCTGCTGGCCCTCGCCGCCGGTCTGGCCGCCGGCGCGGCGGCGCAGACCTATGGCATTCCCGGCGGAACCGGCACGATCGCCCTGGTCGAGGGGCTCGGCCAGCTGTGGCTCAATGCCCTGCGCATGACCATCATTCCGCTGGTCTTCGCCCTGCTGGTCACCGGCATCGCCTCGATCGCCGATGCGGCTGCGACCGGTCGGCTGGCGCTGAAAGCCGTCGTGGTGTTCGCCCTGCTGCTGGTCGGGGCGACGGTCTATGGCATCGCGGCGTCGGAAGGCCTGCACGCGCTGTGGCCGATCGATCCCGAGGGCGCGCGCCTGCTGCTGGCTGGTGCGCCGGGCGATGCCGTCGTGCGGGAGAATGTCGGTGGCGGCGGCGGGCTGGCGGCGTTCCTGACCAGTCTGGCCCCGTCCAACCCGATCCGCGCAGCGGCGGATGACGCCATTCTCGGGATCGTCGTTTTCGCCATCGTCTTCGGTTTCGCCACGACCCGGCTGCCGGGCCGTCTGCGCCAGCCGCTGACCGTCTTCTTCGAGGCCGTGGCCGAGACCATGATCGTCATCGTCCACTGGGTGCTGCGCGCCGCGCCGGTCGGCGTCTTCGCCCTGTCGCTGGGCGTGGGGCTCAGGGCCGGTCTCGGTGCCGCGGGCGTGCTGGGCCACTACATCGCGCTGGTGGTGCTGGCCCTCGTCGGCCTGATCCTGCTGACCTATGTCGTCGCCGTGATCTTCGGCCGCGTCAGCCTCGGCCGCTTCGTGCGCGCCGTTGCCCCGGCCCAGGTCGTAGCCTTCTCGACCCAGTCCTCGCTGGCCTGCCTGCCGGTGATGGTCGAGCGGGCGCGCGACCGGCTGGGTGTGTCGTCGGCGACAGCGGGTCTGGTCCTGCCGCTGGCGGTGGCGGTGTTCCGCATCACCTCGACGGTCGCCAACCTGGCCGTCTGCATCTACGTCGCCCACCTCTACGGCATCCCGTTGCCGCTCGGCGTGCTGTTCGCCGGCGGGGTCACGGCCCTGGCCATCAGCGTCGGCACGGTCGGCCTGCCGGGTCAGGTCAGCTTCTTCGCCTCAATCGCCCCCATCGCACTCGTCATGGGCCTGCCGCTGGAAGTTCTGCCCCTGCTGCTGGCGGTCGAGGTCGTGCCCGATATCTTCCGCACCATCGGCAACGTCACCGCCGATCTGGCGGCGGCGCGGATTGTGGAAGGGCGGGATGCGACGGCGGACCCGGAGGCGGCGTCGGGGATTTAGGCAGCGGATTCAGGGTGTCGGCTCGACGGGGATCGCCAGCACCCTGAACTCCGTCGGATGGTTGATTGCCCCCCAGCAGCATCCCTGCAGCACGAACAGGACGCCATCCTGTTCTTCGCTGATGCGCAGGCCGGACCAATTCTTCAACGCGGGCGTTCGCTGCATCTCGACGGAACCTGCGCGGGATCGGGCATAGCGACGCTGGCTGACGGCGACCCAGCCGTCGCGGGTCGGGACGAGGCTGTCGAACGCCCAGGTCGGCGTGAACCCGCGCCGCGTGGCGCCGACGGGCTCGGCGAATACCGCGGTGATGCGGTCGCCGCAGACCCGGAGAACCTGACCCGTGGTGAGCATATGCGCCAGGCTGGTCCCGACTGTCATACAGTCCGGCTCCTGGGAATCGGGAAAAACGCCGACAACCGGATCGCAGTCCGGGTTCAGCAGCCCGCCGCACGCCTCGTCGCTGGCCTCCGAGATGAGGGTCGCCGATCCGGTCGCAGGATCAATCCGGCGCAGGCCGCCGCCCCATTCCCCGACGTTGCAGCCGAAGTAGAGTCGCCCGTCCGCCCCGGCGGCGACCTGGCCGTACGACGCGGGAAAATCGCCACACTTCAGTTCAGCGGCAAGCGGATCACGCTTCCAGCGGCCGTCGTCCCACTGCAGGACCTCGCGAGCGGTGAGCAGACCGGGACCATCGCCCCGCGTCGCGAAAAGCCCGACGATCTCGTCACCCGCATCGACCGTGATCGGGGGTCGTTCAATGTGTTTGAGGTCGATGATGGCGACTTTGCCCGCGCCCTCGGCCCTGGACGCGGCCCAAAGGCGATCACCGTCCTGCATGAGCTCGAAGACGCCCCGGCCGAGGACCGTGCGCTCGCCCGTCTGGCGGTCGAAGCGGACCAACACCCCGTCCGCGCCGCGTAGCCACAGATGCCGTTGGTCAGCCGCACCCTCCTGCACGGCATGGCCGAGGTCGACGTCCGACCAGTGCTGGAGCTGCGCCTTCGCGGCCAACAGTCCGATCGCCAAGGTGATGATGAACAGGACCCGCATGGGCCGACCCTGACACATCCTCAGCCCTGGTCGTAGTCCCCGGATCGGGAGGAGCGCGTCAGCACCGACCGATCAGTCATGCGCGTAGTCCTGGATCGGCCGCACATCCAGTTCGCCGGCCTTGATCGCCCCGATCGCCTGGGCCGCCGCCAGCGCGCCTGCTGTCGTCGTATAATAGGGCATCTTCATCATCAACGCGGTGCGGCGCAGGCTGAAGCTGTCCAGCAGCGCCTGCTTGCCCTCGGTGGTGTTGAAGACCAGCTGGACGCCGCCGTTCTTCATGGCGTCGACGATGTTGGGACGGCCTTCGAGGACCTTCTTCACATGGCCGACGGCCAGGCCCTGTTCGGTCAGGTAGGTGTGCGTCCCGCCGGTAGCGAGGATGGAGAAGCCCTCGGCCAGCAGGGTCTTCACCGCCTCGACAATGAAGGGCTTGTCGCCGTCCTTGACGCTGACGAAGGCGCAGCCCTTGACGGGCAGGGTGGTGCCGCCGCCGATCTGGGACTTGGCAAAGGCGCGGGCGAAGGCGGGAGCCATGTCGGCCTCGCCGTCACGCTTCCAGTCCAGCCCCATGACCTCGCCGGTCGAGCGCATCTCGGGCCCCAGGATGGTGTCGACCCCGGCGAAGCGGGCGAAGGGGAAGACCGCCTCCTTGACCGCGATATGGTCGTACGGGACGTCCTTCAGGCCGAAGGATTTCAGCGGCACGCCCGCCATGACCTTGGCGGCGATGGCGGCGATCGGCTGGCCGATGGTCTTGGCCACGAAGGGCGCCGTGCGGCTGGCGCGGGGGTTCACTTCCAGCACGAAGATGCGCGGTTCGGCGCTGTGCGGCTCTTCGATGGCGAACTGGACGTTCATCAGGCCGCGCACCTTCAGGGCGCGGGCCATGGCCTCGGTCTGGCGCTTCAGCTCGGCGACGATTTCCGCCGACAGCGAGAAGGGCGGCATGGAGCAGGCGCTGTCGCCCGAGTGGACGCCGGCTTCCTCGATGTGTTCCAGAACGCCGGCGACGAAGACGGTCTCGTCGTCGCACAGGGCGTCGACGTCCACCTCGGTGGCGCGGTTCAGATAGTGGTCGATCAGGACGGGATCGTCGCCCGAGACCCGCATGGCCTCGCCGACGTAGCGGTCCAGCTGTTCGCGATCGTGGACGATGAGGAGGGGCGCAGGACGACGGGATAGCCGACCTCGTCCGCCTTCTGCGCGGCCTCCTCGGCGCTGCGGGCCAGGCCGTTGGGCGGCTGCATCAGGCCGATGTCGTGCAGCATGACCTGGAACCGCTCGCGGTCCTCGGCCAGGTCGATGGAGTCCAGCGAGGTGCCGAGGATCGGCACGCCGTCCTCGTGCAGGGCATGGGCCAGCTTCAGCGGCGTCTGGCCGCCGAACTGGACGACGACGCCGATCAGGTTTCCGGTCGAACGCTCGACCTCGATCAGCTCCAGCACGTCCTCGGCCGTCAGCGGCTCGAAATAGAGCCGGTCAGAGGTGTCGTAGTCGGTCGAGACGGTCTCGGGGTTGCAGTTGACCATGATCGACTCGACGCCGATGTCAGCGAAGGCGAAGGCCGCGTGGCAGCAGCAGTAGTCGAACTCGATCCCTTGCCCGATCCGGTTCGGACCGCCGCCGAGGATGATGGCCTTCTTGCGGTCTGTCGGGTTGGACTCGCACTGCGGAACCTGACCCAGAGCGCCGGTCTCATAGGTCGAATACATATAGGCGGTGGCCGAGGCGAACTCGGCGGCGCAGGTGTCGATGCGCTTGAACACGGGGCGGACGTTCAGGCCGCGGCGGAGGCGGCGAACGTGGGCTTCCGTGGTTCCTGTGAGCTGGGCAAGGCGAGCGTCCGAGAAGCCCTTTGACTTCAGTCGGCGGAACTCCGTTGCCGCCTCCGCGACACCCTTCCCCTCGACGGGGAAGGGTTGGGGATGGGGTGCGGACAGGCTGTCAGAAGCAGCTTGCGCGGAAGGCGCAGTCGACGAGGCCTCACGCGCCATATCCTGAGGCGACGTGCCACCACCCCCACCCAACCCTCCCCCGTCGAGGGGGAGGGCTTTGATGAGGTCGGCGCCGGGCAAACCCTTTACTTTCAGATGCCCCTCTTCCCGCACGATGTCGGCGATCTGGCGCAGGAACCACGGCTCGTACGAGCAGGCGGCGTTGACCTCCTCGACCGACAGGCCGTGGCGGAAGGCCTGGGCGATGACCAGGATGCGGTCGGGCGTCGGCTGGCCGAGGGCGCGCACCACTGCGGCGCGGGCACCGGCCTCGTCCTCGACATCGACGACGCCGTCGATCTCGATCTCGTTGAAGCCGGTCAGGCCGGTCTCAAGCCCGCGCAGGGCCTTCTGCATCGACTCCTGGAAGGTCCGGCCGATGGCCATGACCTCGCCCACCGACTTCATCGAGGTCGACAGGGTCGCCTCGGCGCCGGGGTATTTCTCGAAGGCGAAGCGCGGGATCTTGGTGACGACATAGTCGATGCTCGGCTCGAACGAGGCGGGCGTGACCATGGTGATGTCGTTGGTCAGTTCGTCGAGCGTGTAGCCGACGGCCAGACGGGCGGCGACCTTGGCGATCGGGAAGCCGGTGGCCTTGGAGGCGAGAGCCGAAGAGCGCGACACGCGCGGGTTCATCTCGATGACGACCATGCGGCCGTCCTCGGGGTTCACCCCGAACTGGATGTTGCTCCCGCCGGACTCGACGCCGATCTCGCGGATGACGCGGATGGCGGCGTCGCGCATCACCTGGTACTCACGGTCGGTGAGCGTCTGCGCGGGGGCGACGGTGATGCTGTCGCCCGTGTGCACGCCCATCGGGTCGATGTTCTCGATGCTGCAGACGATGACGACGTTGTCGTTCAGGTCCCGCATCACCTCGAGCTCGAACTCCTTC
>VFBG01000249.1 GCA_006515835.1 bacterium
TTCGACGGTCTGCCTGGTCTGGTCGGCCGTTTGCAGCGTCGCCGTCGCGCCACCGGTGATGTCCTTGATGGTGCGCGCCACCTCTTCCGTCGCCGTCGTCTGCTGGATCGACGATTCGGCGATGGCCTGGGCGATTTCCGCCGACCGCTGGGCGATCTGCGAAATCTCTTTGAACACGTCGCCCGTGCGCAAGGCCGAGGCCGAGCCGGCTTCCACGGCCTGAGTTTCCTGTTCCATCGCCACCACGGCGTCCTGGGTTTCCGTCTGAATGACCTTCACCAGATCGGCGATTTCCTTCGTGGCTTGCGTCGAACTCTCGGCCAGCTTGCGGACCTGATCGGCCACCACGGCGAACCGGGCGCCGGCCTCGCCGGCGCCGGCCGCCTCGATGGCCGCGTTCAGCGCCAGCAGGTTGGTTTGCGACGCAATGTCTCGAATCGTCGACACGATCTGCGAGATTTCCAGGGAACGGTCGCCGAGGCCCTTGACCTGCTTGGACATGCGCTGCACCGCCGCCCGGATGCTCTGCATGTCTTGCACGGTTTCCTGCACGGCCACGCGGCCCCGCTCCGTGGCCGTCAGAGCCTGCTTGGCGCTCTCGGACGAAGCGCCGGCGGTGTCGGCCACCTGCCGCATGGACTGGGTCAACCCTTCGACCGCCTTGAGCGTCCGATTCGATTCATCCGCCTGGTGTTGCGCGGTCCGGGTCAGGCCGCCGGCGGTGCTGAGCAGCGCGCCGGCGGACTCGTTCACACGGCCGGCCGCGTCGCGCACCTGGTTCATGAGCTTGCTGAACCGGTCCAACATGAGGTTGAAAGCGTCCGCCAGGTTGCCGAACATGTCGGCCGTCACTTGGCCGCGCTTGCTCAGGTCCCCTTTGCTGACCTCGGCCACCAGCACGAGGAACTCCATCAGGCGGCGCTGCAACTGGTCGCGTTCGTCTTCCGTTTGCACCAGTTTGGTGATCCGGTCCAGCATGGCGTTGAAGGAGGCGGCCATCTGGCCCAGCTCGTCCTTGCTGTCGACCTGCGCGCGGGCCTGCAGATTGCCGGCGGCCGCCTGCTGGGCGACCACGGCGATATGGGTGACGCCCTCCGAGAAGAACCGGGCGAGGAGGAACCCGATGGCGCCGCCCAGCAAAATCGCGATCCCGGCGCCGATCAGCACGACCCGTGTCCGCTGTTCGGCGACGGACTGCCCGGTTTGGTTCAGGTCCTTGGCCACATCCTGCACGGTGTTCAGCAGCTCGCGCACGCGGCTGGTTGCCGCGCTATACTTGGTGGACACGTCCACGGACAGGGCCAGCAAACCGAGGTCCCGCATCATAGCCCGTTGATCGGGCGCCATCGTCGCCGAGTAGCTGTCCTCGAACGCGCTGATCGCCCCCTC
>VFBG01000096.1 GCA_006515835.1 bacterium
GCGCCTTGCCCACCCGCCAACGCGCCGGCGAAACAGATGAGGATAGCGAGGCTGGACACTACCATGACGGTCGTCCATGCGAACCGCCCCAACAGCCAGGCCCCGAGGAAGCGCCCCGCCGCACGCAACACGAAGAAGATCGAAAGCGCATAGGTGGCGATCAGGAGGGCAGGCCCTCGATAGTCGGCCAGCAATGTCGGCATCCAGACGTAGATGGCTGTTTCTACGCCAACGTACAGCATCGTGCCCAGGCTGAACGCGAGCGCATAGGGGTTGCCCATCATGGCGAGCGTGGCTTTCAGGTCTGCGGCCTTGTGCTTGCTGGCTGCGGGCTTTGGATAGCGGACCGCGCTGGCTGTCGCGATCAGCATGACGGCGAGGCCGCCAGCGATCACATAGAGCCACTTCCATGATGCGCCAGAGGCCAGCAGCGCCGCGACCACGGCAGGACCGATGATGGCCCCGACGCCGAAAAATCCCTCCACGGTATTCATCGTGGCCGTGTGGGATTTGGTCGAGGTGGAGATGTCGCCGATGAGCGCCAGTGCTGCAGTCTTGAATACACCGATGGCTGCGCCGGACAGAAACAACAGCAGTACGAAAAAGCCGAAGCTTTCGCCCACGGCGAACAGGAAGGCGGTCAGGGCGAACAGCGCCAACCCGAGAATGATGGCGCGCTTTCTTCCGAGGCTGTCGGCCAGAAAGCCCAGCATCAGACCGGCCAGTGCGATGCCGCTCATGGTCGCATAATGGAACGATCCGGCAGCGGTCATGCCCAGATCGAACTCCTGAATTACTCGCGGGATGATAACGCCGACCGAGTCCGTGGTCATCGCGAACATCAGGAACATCAGGTAGGTCAGAGCCTTGATGACGCCGATGTTGCCGGGTCTATCCGTCGGGCTGGTGGGCGACATTGGGGGCTTCCTCCGGGGCGCCGCGGCTCACCGGAACAGCCGGGGCGTTGGTCGTTTGAGATGAGTTATGGAGCCGCTGCGCCAGGGCGATGGCTCCGAGAACGCCGGATCGCTCGCCCAGGGCGGGCGGCACCAGAAAGGCGTCGATGGCTTCGCGCGAGGTCAGTTGGGGCAGGTAGCCGCCAAGTTCATCGCCCAGGCGTGCGCGCGTGCAGGCCAGGACCTTCGGGTGGCTTCCGACGCCACCACCAATAATGATCCGCTGGGGCGCCGCGACGAAGCAAAGCGTCGCCATGGCTTGCGCAAGATAGCCGCCCGTCAGGTCCCAAACCGGGTGGTCTGGTGCCAGAGTCTCGGCAGGGCGACCGGTACGGGCGGCCAGGGCCGGTCCGCTGATCAGGCCCTCCAGGCAGTCGCCGTGGAAGGGGCAGCAACCGTCGAACCCGTCCCGCGCTGGATCGCGGCGGACCCTGATGTGGCCGGCCTCGGGGTGGAGCGCCCCATGCAGGGGAGCTCCGTTGACGACCAGGCCGACGCCGACACCGGTTCCGGCGGTTACATAGGCATAGTCAGTCAGGCCCCGTGCAGCCCCCCATTGTCCCTCGCCCATCGCTGCCCCGGCCACATCGGTGTCGAAGGCGACAGGGATGCCGAACCGGGTCCCCAGCCTGCAACCGATAGGGGCCCCGCTCCAGCCAGGCTTGGGCGTGGACAGCAGCCTGCCCCAGTCAGGGGCGGATCGGTCCAGGCGCGCAGGCCCAAAGGTCGCAACGCCAATCGCCTGAATCGCGCTTTCTGCCGCCATGCTCGCAATCACGCCTTCGACCCGCGAAAGGGTTTCGCCCGGAGTTGTCGTCGGAATGCGTACCGGGTCCGACAGATCGTCCGGCCCCGTGCCGAAGGCGACGTTCCACTCCGGCAAACAGGGTCATGGCGTGACCAGCCAACGGACGGCATAGGGGCCCAGACGTGACGGATCTCCATTGTCGCCGGAGACAAGCAGGACATCCTGCGCGCCGACATAGGCTGGCGGCAGGGACAGGGAAACCGTCCGGTCGCTCATGTTCGCCACCACCATCAACTGCCGGGGGCCGTCGCTTCGCGTGAAGGCAAGCACGGCCGCATCACCGACCGCACACGGCCGGGCGCGCCCGGCGACGCCCAGACTGTTGAGCCGTCGGGCGGTCTCTCCGAGGTGGCGCAGTGTCTCGAACAGCAACTGTTCGGTTGATCCCCGCTGATTTCGCCTCTCGGCTCGCCGCCAGTCCATGAGGGGCCGGTGGAGCCAACGTCCGTCGGCCGCACGAAGCGGATCTTGCGCGAAAGCCTCGTCATTCGTCAGGCCGATCTCATCGCCCATGTAAATCAGTGGCCAGCCGTCGAGACCATATGTGATGGCGTAGAGGGCAATGAGGCGGCGTTCCGCCAGCCCCGGGCCAGGGCCGCCCTGTTCCAGTCCGACCAGGGAGGCCGCCATGCCATTGGTCGACGGCACGCCTCCTTCGGCGGTCTGAAACGCCCGGCCGTTGGAGAAACTGTTCCCCTGTCCACTGTAGAACCGCGACCATCGCAACAGGTCTTCCGGTGACGCATAGTCCGCCAGGGCGTTCCAGATCAGGTCGTCATGGCATCGAACGTAGTTCAGCCAGTTGGCCCGGTCGGGTCGGGCGGACGCGGCGGAGATCAGCTTTGCGGCGATCCCCGCATCGCCGTCTGCCAGGGCGCCCCACAGGGCTGTCATGACGCCATTGCTGTAGGCCAGATCGCATCCCGGGGCCTGCCCACCGAAAAACGGCAGCACATCATCCAGGCCCTCAATGGCCTCCGCAATCAGGACCACGGACGGGGCGACAATCGTCAGGGCCGCTCGCCAGGCCTCGACGATCCAGTGCGCTTCCGGCTGGTTTCGGCAGTTGGTCCCCGGGCGTTTCCAGAGGAAGGGCGCACTGTCGAGACGAAAGCCCCTGACACCCTTGCTCGACAGGTAGAGAAGCACCTCAAGCATTTCCGCGAACACGGCCGGATTGGCGTAGTTCAGGTCCCACTGAAAAGGGTAGAACGTCGACCAGACGTGGCCGCCCATCTCGGCGTCCGGCGTGAAGTTCCCCGGTGCCGTATCCGGAAACACGTCGACGAGCGTCTTCTCCCAGGCCTCGACCTCGGCACCGTCCTCGATGGTGATGTAGTAGTCGCGGTACCTGGGATCTCCCGCACGCGCGGCCCTGGCCCACGCATGCTCTCGCGCAGTGTGATTGCACACCACATCCAGGATGACCCCGATCCCCTCGCGCTGCAGGTCGCTCGCCAGGGACTCGAGGGCGTCCATGTCGCCAAGTCGGGGGTCGATCTGTCGATAGTCCTCAACCGCAAAGCCCCCATCGCTGTCGCCGGGGCGCGGGCGAAGGAGCGGAAGGGGGTGCAGCCACCTGACGCCCAGCGACTTGAGATAGTTCGCCCGGCTGGCCAGCCCTTCCAGGGTTCGATCGAACCGATCGACGTAAAAGGTGTAGACGACCTGTCCGGATTCCGAACGCCAGTCCGAAGTGGTTTCGAGGCTGTCCGCGTCCGCCGAAATCAAGCCTTCGCGCGCCGCACGATGTTTCAGAAGACTTGCTTCGATATTGGCCATCGCCTGCGCAAAGCCCGGGTGGCTTCCATAGAGTCGTGCCAGCCTGTTGCGCAGAATGTCCCACGGCTTCCCGCTGAGGGTCGCGTCCTCCCCGGGATCGTTGCGGATTTGGGCTTTGATCGTCATGCGGCGATGTTCGACATTCCGTTTGACCGTCAGGCTAACATCCCGGGAGGCAGTATTGCAATCGATTGCAATCATGCCCGCCGTCAGGCCAGGGCCCGTGGCCGCGAGCCTTCACGCGATCGCGAAAGTTACGGCCTGGATGAGGGTGGGGTAGGGGCCTCTCAGGGCCGGCTCAAATCGATCCGGAATTCCGGCGGCTTCGTGATCTGGCGCCGAGACGAAGACTTTGGAGGCGGTGCGTGGCGGACAGAGAGGGATTCGAACCCTCGGTAGGCTTTCACCTACACACGCTTTCCAAGCGTGCGCGATCGACCACTCCGCCACCTGTCCGTTTCCACGACCACATCCCATATAGAGGTTCGACCGATCGACCGGAGTTCTTGTCATGCTGTTCCAGAAAACCCACGAAATGCCGACCGCCGCCGAGGCCCTGCCAGGCCGGGCGACGCCGCTGCCGACCGACGAGGTACACTTCGTCACCGGCCGCCCGCTGAAGGGGCCGCATCCGGAAGGATTCGAGACCGCCATACTCGGCATGGGCTGCTTCTGGGGCGTGGAGCGGATCTTCTGGCAGCTGCCGGGCGTCTGGGTGACCTCTGTCGGCTATGCCGGCGGGATCACGCCCAATCCGACCTATGAGGAGACCTGCACGGGCCGCACCGGCCATGCCGAGGTGGTGCAGGTGGTCTTCAATCCGGCGGAGATTAGCTACATCGACCTGCTGAAGGCCTTCTGGGAGAACCACGACCCAACCCAGGGCATGCGCCAGGGCAATGACGTGGGCACGACCTACCGGTCGGCGATCTACTATCTCAACGATGCACAGAAGGCCGAGGCCGAGGCCTCGCGCGACGCCTATCAGGCCGCCCTGTCGAAGGCCGGGCGCGGAGGCATCACGACCGAGATTACGCCGGCCGGGCCCTACTATTTCGCCGAGGACTATCACCAGGGCTATCTGGCCAAGAACCCGGCCGGCTATTGCGGCATCGGCGGGACGGGCGTGGTCTGTCCGATCGGCGTGGGCGTGGAGGCCTGAGCATGGATCGGGCGGGGGTCGGCAAGGTCTGCCTGGCGTTGCCGGGGGTGACGCTTGACCATCCGTTCGGCGACGACCACGACGCCTACAAGGTCGGCGGCAAGATGTTCGCCATCATCGGCGGCATGGGCGGGCTGTCGTTCAAGGTCTCTGACATCGCCTTCGAGGTCCTGACCGAAGCGGGGCGCGCCCGTCCGGCGCCCTATCTGGCGCGGGCGAAATGGGTGCATCTGGACGACCCTGCGGACTGGCCCGACGACGACCTTGCCGAGCATCTGGCCATCGCCCACGGCATCGTGGCGGCGAAGCTGACGAAGAAGGCGCGGGTGGCGCTGGGACTGGCCTAGTCGACCGGCCGCGCCTTCTCTTCCGCGATCCAGCGATCCATCCGCGCGTCCAGCAGGGCCATCGGCAGGGGACCGTCGACCAGCAGGGCGTCGTGGAAGCGGCGGATGTCGAAGCGGTCGCCCAGTTCGGCCTCGGCCCGGGTACGGATCGCACGCAAGCGGATCTCGCCGATCTTGTAGGCCGTGGCCTGCCCGGGCCGGCCGATATAGCGCTGCAACTCGGTCTCGATGTTCAGCGGGGCGAGGGCCGAGTTGTCGCGGAAGCAGGCGCGGGCCTGTTCGATGTCCCAGCCGAGCCAATGGATGCCGGTGTCTGACACAAGCCGACAGGCGCGCCACATCTCGTAGCTGAGGCGCCCGAACCGCTCATAGGGAGTCCGATAGAAGCCCATCTCCTCCCCGAGGAATTCCGAGTAGAGGCCCCAGCCCTCGACGAAGGCTGTGACGTCGACGCTGCGCCGGAAATAGGGGCCGCCTTCGGCCTCTTGCTGCAGGGCGATCTGAAGGTGGTGACCGGGCACCGCCTCGTGCAGGGTCAGGGCCGGCAGCTCGTACAGGCCGCGCTGGTTCAGGCTGGAGGTATTGACCATATAGCCGCCGGCCACGCCGTTCTCCATCGAGCCGGGGTTGTAGCGGCCGGTGGTGTAATTGGCCTCGATCTCGCGCGGCACAGGGCGGACGCCATAGGGCAGGCGGGGCAGGGTTCCGAACAGGGCGGGCAGGCCGTCGTCGGCCCGCTTGGCCATTTCCGCCGCCTTCTCCATCAGCGCTTCGCGGCTGGTGACATAGAACTGCGGATCCGAGCGCAGGAAGGCGAGGAAGGAGGCGAAATCGCTGGTCCAGCCTGCGGCGCGCATCTCGACATCCATGCGGGCCCGGATGCGGGCGACTTCCTGCAGGCCGATGGCGTGGACCTCGTCGGGCGTCAGGTCGGTCGTCGTGTAACCGCGCACCAGATAGGCATACATCTCGCGCCCGCCCGGCCGGTGGACGAGGCCGAGGGTTTCGGGCGCGCGGGGCAGATAGTCCTCGCGCAGGAACCGCGCCCATTCGCGCCGTTGCGGCATGATCCCTTCGCGCACGGCGCGCGCCGCCCGTTCGCGCAGGGCGGCCTGCTGAGCCGCCGGAATGGAGGCGGGCAGGGTTGCGAACGGCTTGAGCAGAGGATCGGCGTCCGGAGTCAGCACCGCCTCGGGCTCGACCAGGGTCAGGGCGTTCTCGACGATGGAGCGCGGCTGCACCAGGCCGGTCTCGAGCCCGCGCCGGGCGTTCGCAAGGGGGGCGGCATAGCTTGCGGGCATGGCCTCGAGCCGGGCGATCCATGCCTCGGCGTCGGCGGCGGTGGCGATGCGGGTGACGTTGGCGACATAGGCCAGGCTCTGCCCCGGCCCGCCCTCGGAGTTGAAGGCATCGATCCGGCCGGTATCGAGCGGAATTCGGGCCAGCGAACGCAGCAGCACATAGGTCAGGAAGGTGTGGTTGAGCCGGTCGTCGTCGCTCAGCCCGGCAGGGTCGATCGCGGCCAGCCGGTCGGCGAACCCTCGAAGCACAGGCTCCTGCGCCACTTCGAAGGCGCGTGAACCGTCGGGCAGGCGTGACAGGGCCCCGCGGTCGCCTTCCATGCCCGCATTGATCGGGTCCACGGCGCGAAGATAGGCCTCATAGTCCGCCAGAACCGAGGCGAGGGCCGGGCTCACGGCGTTGCGGGTGGCCTCGGCCTGGACCTGTGCGGGGGCGGCGAAAACGGGGGTCGCGGCGGCGGCGAGCGCGGCTATGGCGCAGGCGGTGACAAGGCGTTTCATGAGGTCCCTCTCCCGGATCGGGCGGGACTGCACCGGAGCGGAGCCGTCGCGTCAACCGCAGAAGGCGAAGAAGCTCTCGATATTTGGCGCGGACACCGGGTGGGGGGCATAGGCCTGCCGTTCACCATCCAGCCACAGGGCCAGCCAGCCGACCCGGCGGAAGCGCTGGAACACAGGCGCGTCTGAATCGGCCTCGGCTGTCAGAAAGACCCCGTCGTGCAGCTGGGAGGGCTCGGACTGCGCCGGAAACCGCTCCGTCTCTCCGCCGGCCTCAATCTGAATCTCCGGTTTGGCGTCGGGACCCCCGACCGCGCTCAGCACCAGCCGTCCACTGCCCTGGTTGCAGTCCAGACCCAGCCGCAGGTCATCGCTCTCCGCCAGTCCATAGACGAGGCGGGCTTCACTGCCTTCGCGATGATAGAACCAGTCATGGTCGGCCACCGGGACCGGCACGCCCGAGGACGCGACGCCTGGCGCCAGCTCTGTTGGCGTTTCAGTCGTGGCGCAGGCGGCAACGCCAAGGGTCAGGCCGGCGAGGATAATGAGGGCAGGGGCGCGCATCGACGTCTCCGGCAATCAGCCCGAGCACAGTTCCGCGAACCGGCGCAGCTTGGCAAGGTGTGCAGCGGGGATCTCGATCGGACGGCGCTGTTCGCCGACGACGATCGCCAGCCGACCATCCACGGTAAAGGCGGCGAACACCGGATGGTCGGTCCGAAGCGCCAGCCTGGTGGCCCCGGCCCGCACGGTGGCCGCCTCGGCCACGGCGTAGGCCTCGCCGGCGGTGACCCGCGCCATACCGGCGAGGGGCGGCCCGCCATAGAGGGTCAACCGCGCGACACTGGCACCGGGATCGCATTCGAGGGTGGTCCGTAGATTGGCGGTGTCCGGGACTTCATGAGCCAGAACAACCGGCTCTGCGTCGCTGTACAGGGTCCAGGTCCAGGCCGACTCTGGCCGCAGGCTTTGCGCGGCCAAGGCCGCGATGACGAACAAGGCGATCATGGCTCAGCCCCGGCTGAATTGTCCGACCACTGTTGTGGTCAGACGCGGTCCGAACCGCAATAGGCGAAAAAGTCGCCGATCAGGCGGCGTTCGGCCGGGGTGGCGGAAAGCTGGAACTGGCCCGCGTCCGCCTCGACCGCCAATTTACCGCTTAGGGCCAGTTGCTGCAGGGCCGGATCGCGAACAGAAATCCGCGTCACCCCGGACAGGTCGCCGCTGAGGGGATCGATAGCGGACGTTGCGGACGCCCGGACCAGTCGAGGGCTGGCCGGCTGGACGTCGCCATAGACGACCGCCTGGGTCTGACCTTTTTCGCAGGTCATCATCAGGGCCAACTGGTCGGAGTTTTCAACGCCATAAGCCAGTTTGGCCAACGATCCTTCGTAGCTCAGGTGCCATCCCATAGGCGCGACGTCGCGCTGGACGTCGAGGTTCGTCGCCTGCGATTGGGCGGCGAAGGCAATCAGCCCGAGGGCTGCGAAGGCTGGAATGGCGATCTTGAACATCGGGGAAACTCGCGTCTGGTGTCGAAACGCTACATTTCATTAACGGTTCACAGCCCCGCTTGGACGCATCCCCGCCCGGTTCGGGGTGTGACGAATTTATCGCGCGTTCATCCGGCGGGCGTCGTCAGCCCGCGTCGGGTCGAATAGCCGGAGCCACTATACCGCGGGCGAAGAAACCAGGTCGCGTCGCGTCGGGAGATCCCGAAGAGCCGACGACCGCCTGCCTAGAACGGGCTGAAGCGCTCTACCAGGGACTGGGCCGCGGGGGCGGCCTGAACCCGGCTTATGTCGCCACGGCCGCCATAGCTGATGCGCGCCTCGGCGATCTGGGTGTGGGCGATGGTGTTGGCCGAGCTGATGTCCTCGGGCCGCACGATGCCGGCCACGGTCAGTTCACGCACCTCGCGATTGGTACGCACTTCTTGCCGGCCCTGGATGACCAGATTGCCATTGACCATGACGTCGGTGACGACCGCGGCGATGGTCAGGCTGACCTTCTCGGAGCGGTTGACCGAACCTGATCCGTTGGAGTTCGATTCACCCTCGAGACCGACCAGATTGGCGGGGTCGAAGCCGCCCGGGAAAGCCTGGCCCAGGCTGTTCTCGATGCCGAAGAAATTGGTGATGCCGCCTGTGATGGCATTGGTGCGACTGCGGGCCGTCGAATTCTGGGTCTGGGCGCGGTCGTCGATGTCGATATTGACGGTGACGATGTCGCCGACACGACGCGCCCGCTGGTCGCCGAAGAAGGTGCGGGCGCCGGCGCGCCAAAGGCTGTTGGCGCTGGCGGCACGATCGGCGTGTTGCTGCTCGGGCGACGGCAGATAGGCCTGAGTGGTCGGGATCAGGGCCGCGGGATAGCCGATGGGTGCCAGTTCCGGACCGCGTACGGCCTCAATGGCTGTGGAGCAGGCCCCGAGCGATAGGGTGGCGGCGGCAATCAATACGGTACGCATAAAACCTGTATCCCTCTATCGGGCGGCGAACTGTGGGGTGGCGCGAGCGTCCTGGGCGGCGGGGCCGGCGAGGGCCAGGCCGGGGCCGATGGCGACGGCGTCGATGTTGCGGCCCGACTGCAGATTGCGAACTGCCAGACGCTGGCCGACAGCCGCGTTGCCCTCGGCCCGACCGGTGATGGTCAGACGGACGCCGCCGACCTCATAGGCGACCTCGACCATGTCGTTGCGGGTTATGACGCGCTCGGCGACGGCCGCGCGGACCGGCTGGAGCCGTGCGGCAAAGGCAGGCGGGGCGGCATCAACGGCGGCGGTCGAGACGGGAGAGGGGGGGGCGGAAGCGGGCGCGACGGCGGCGTTGCGCACGACCACGCGGCGCAACCCGGCCGGATTTGCCCAGTCCAGCCCCGACTGGCGCGCAAGGCTC
>VFBG01000097.1 GCA_006515835.1 bacterium
CGGCCCCGCCCTGTTGGCCGAAGCGCAAAAGACCGCCCGAGGCTTCGGCGTCGGCCATGTGACGTTGCAGTTGGAGACCGGCGCGACGCCCGACTGTCCGACCTGCTGATCTTGCTTTCGTCATCCTCCGGCAAGCAGCGAAGCGACGCCGACCGGGGGACCCAGCGGCGCCGAAGGCGATCTGTTCAGGCAGGCTGTCGCAAACAGCGGCGCTTCCGACAGTGTCGCGCTCACGCGCGCCGCTGGGTTCCCCGGTCTCGCTTCGCTCGCCGGAGGATGACGAAAGCGGGAGTAGTCAGCCTTTCGTTGCCGCCTCTCACCCCCTAGATGAGCCCCATGTCAGACAAGATCCCCGTCACCGTCCTCACCGGCTACCTCGGCGCCGGCAAGACCACCCTGCTGAACCGCATCCTCACCGAGGACCACGGCAAGCGCTACGCCGTCATCGTCAATGAGTTCGGCGAGATCGGCATCGACAACGACCTCGTGGTCGGCGCCGACGAGGACGTGTTCGAGATGAACAACGGATGTGTCTGCTGCACCGTCCGCGGCGACCTGATCCGCGTCGTCGCCGGCCTGATGAAACGCCAGCGCCCCGGCAAGCCCGCCTTCGACGCCATCATCGTCGAGACCACCGGCCTGGCCGACCCCGGCCCCGTCGCCCAGACCTTCTTCGTCGACGAGGACGTCAAGGCCAAGACCCAGCTCGACAGCGTCACCGCCCTGGTCGACGCCAAACACGTCATGGCCCGGCTGGACGACTCGAAAGAGGCGCGCGAGCAGGTCGCCTTCGCCGACCGGATCATCCTCAACAAGACCGATCTCGTGACCGAGGCCGAACTGGTCGAGGTCGAGCGCCGTCTGCGCAAGCTCAACCCGCTGGCCCCGATCACCCGCGCCGAGCGCGCCAATGTCCCGCTGGACCAGGTCCTGGGCCTCGGCGGTTTCGACCTCGGTCGCATCCTCGACATCAATCCCGAGTTCGCCAAACCCGCCCACGGCGAGGCCGGCCACGTCCACGACGAACACTGCGGCCATGACCACCACGATCACGACCATGATCACGCCCACCATGACCACGACCATCACCACGGCGCGCGAGGCCATGCGCACGAGGACGACATCAAGGGCATCTCCCTGTCGCTCGACCGGCCGATGGACGGGACCAAATTCACCGCCTGGCTCGACCGGCTACTGGGCGAGCAGGGTCAGAACATCCTGCGCGCCAAGGGCATCATCGACGTCAGCGGCGAGGACCGCCGTCTGGTCTTCCAGGCCGTGCACATGATCCTCGAGGGCGACCTCCAGCGCGAATGGGGTGCCAACGAGCGCCGCTGGTCCCGCGCCGTCTTCATCGGCCGCGAGCTCGACGAGGCCACGCTCAAGGCCGGGTTCGAGGCCTGCGCAGCCTAGGTCCCGGCCGACTGGTCGGAGCAGACGTGCCGGATGAGCATAAGCTGGCCCGGATCCGTCGCGGGACCCGGCACCGGGTCCTCCGGGCCTTCCACCGTGCGCAGGAATTCCTGCGTCACATTGTAGAATTCGGTCGTCCCCACACCGATCGCTGACGCCGCACAGTCCACCACGGCGTAGGCGACCACTGTATTCGGACTACCGGTCGGCGAGGGCGCAACGGTCGCCCGCAGGACAAGCCAGACGGTCGTGTGCTCCCGCGACGTCCGGGCCGGCAGGATGTCATAACGGGTTCCATCGGCCGTTGTGCCAATGGCCTCCCACGCCGGATCGTCCCGCTGCGGCAGCGTCTGGGCCGAAGCCGCGCCGGCCAGCGCCGTGGCGGCGGTGGCCGCGGCGATGCAGAAAAGAGGTTGGCGCATGGTGTGGGCTCCAGTTGGGAGCAGGCTCGCCCGCCGCTCTTGCGTCGTCAACGCCGCCCGCTCGCCCACGACCGATTCTGACGCAGGCGCATGCCAGCCTTTCGGCATGACCGATCCCTATCGCATCCGAACCGACGAAACCTGGGACATGGCCCGAGACGACTACCTGACCGGCTTCACCGCCGAGGAGGTCTGCCGCCGCCACGACATCGGCCTGTCCGCCCTGCGTCAGCGCGCGCGCCGCGAAGGCTGGCGGCGTCACGACCAGGCGGATCCCACGCCCGAGGACGACTTCGACGTCTTCGAAGACCTGGAGCCGCCCGAGCTGGTCGAGATGGCCTGGCGCCGGTTTGCCGCCGCCATCGCGCGCGGCCGGGGGGCCGACGCCGCCCGCTGGCAGCGTATCCACGCCACCCTCCACGCCCGCGTCCAGGCGGAGGCCACCCAGGACCACCGCGACAGCCTCAATGCCGCGGATTATGCCGCCCGGCCTCCGGAGCAGCGCCCCGCAGCCTGGCCTCGCCTGCGCCTGACCGGCGAAAATGTGCACGATGTGCACTCGAATTCTTCCGACGATGACGACGACGCCGATCTTTCCCGCGCCGAACGCCGTCGCCGGCTTCGCGAGACCCGCCGACGACAATAAATCCGCCGCTCATCCCGGTGAAAGCCGGGACCCAGATGGAAAATCACCGTGGGTTGGAGCAGAAGGCGGGGTCGCTGATCCCGGCGTCCCTTTTTGCTATCTGGGTCCCGGCCTTCGCCGGGATGAGCGGACATAGAATTCGATGCAAACCTCTTTCGACGCCCAGATCACCGCCATCGTCTTCGACGCCGAAGGCGCGGTCTTCGCCCTGGGCGACGGTTCGGTCCGGTTCGAGGACGGAACCTTCAGCGCCGCCCATGACGGCGCCATCCTGTGCGCCGTCGTCCATCCTTCCGGGAACGGCGTGATCACCGGGGGCGACGACGGCCGCCTGATCTGGCACCGCCGCGCCGACGCCGGCGCCCTGGCCACCAGTGCCAATGGTCAGTGGATCGATGCGGTCGACGCCTCGGCCGAGAGCGGCCTGATCGCCTTCTCCGCTGGCAAGATCCTGACCGTTCTGGATGCGAAGGACGCCGGCTTCCGCCGCGACTTCCAGCACGAACGCACGGTCTCGGGCGTCGCCTTCGAACCGAAGGGCCGGCGGATCGCGGCCTCGACCTATGGCGGGGTGGCCCTGTGGTTCGCCCGGATCGCCGAGCAGAAGCCGACCTTCCTCAAATGGGCCGGGTCGCACACCGCCGTAACCTTCTCCCCCGACGGTGCCTTCGTGGTCACCGCCATGCAGGATTCCCAACTGCACGGCTGGCGGCTCAAGGATCAGAAGAACATGCGGATGGGCGGCTATCCGTCCAAGGTCCGGGCCTTCAGCTTCCTGTCCAACGGCCAGCTGCTGGCCACCTCGGGCGCCCAGGGTGCCGTGCTCTGGCCCTTCGTCGGCGCCAACGGCCCCATGGGCCGCGAGGCCACAGAGATCGGCTTCGACGAGGGCAGCCTCGTCGCCCTCGTCGCGTCACAGCCGAAGCACGGTCTCCTGGCCGCCGGCCTGAACGACGGCCGCGTCTGGCTGGCTGATCCGGCGGGCCAGGGCCTGAATTTCCTCAAGGCCGACAAGGGCTCCCCGATCACCGCCCTGGCCATGAGCGCCGACGCGACCCGCGTCGCCTGGGCCGATGAGGACGGCAACGCGGGGGTGGCAACCGTCTGACCCTCTCCCATGGGGAGAGGGCTTGAGCCTCCGCGAGCGAAGCGAGCGGCAAGGCGAAAGGGTGTGGGTCGACCGCCGGGGGGCGGCTTCGCCGCTTCCACCAGCCGACCCTCATCCGGCCCTGCGGTCCACCTTCTCCCAGCGGGAGAAGGAACAGGTATTGCTCTGCCTGAAGGGCCGCGCCACCATCCCCCCATGTCGGGGGTGACCAGAACCGTGAAGAAGGGCCGCCCCGTGCTGACCCTGATCCTGCTGCTGATCCTGCTCGGCTCAAGCAGCATCGTCATCCAGCGCTGGATCGCCCCACCGATCACCTTCCTGATGATCAGCCGCGCGGTCGAGGGCGAAGGCCTGACCTACCGCTGGCGGTCGCTGGACGACATTTCGCCCCGACTGGTCCAGGCCGTGATCGCCTCGGAGGACTCGACCTTCTGCGCCCACAACGGCTTCGACATGAAGGCCATCGAGCGCGCGCTGAAGGCCAACGCCCGGGCCGAGAAGCGCGGCACGGGCCGCATCCGCGGCGGCTCGACCATCAGCCAGCAGACCGCCAAGAACGCCTTCCTCTGGCCCGGTCGCGACTGGATCCGCAAGGGTCTGGAGGCCGGCTACACCGTCGCCATCGAGACCATCTGGGGCAAGCGGCGGATCATGGAAATCTATCTGAACGTCGCCGAATGGGCCCCGGGCGTCTACGGCGCCGAGGCCGCCTCGCAGCACTGGTTCGGCAAGTCGGCGGACGCCCTCTCCGCCCGCGAGGCCGCCCGGCTGGCGGCCATCCTGCCCTCTCCACGCCGCTACAGCGCCGCATCGCCCGGCCCCTATGTCCGCCGCCGCACCTCCCGCATCCAGGCCGCCATGGGCACCGTCCGCGAACAGGGTCTGGCCGCCTGTGTGGCGGGATGAACGGCGCCGCTTGACGCAGGCCTTCGGCTCCCATCACCTGCCGCCCGACGACGCGGCATCAGACCGCGCAAGGAGGAACGCCCCATGAAACGCACCCTGATGACGGCCGCCGCGGCCTGCGCCCTGTCGCTCGTGGCCGGTTGCGCCAGCCTGGGCATGAACGGCTCCGGTGAGACCGCTGAGGCCGTTCCCGCGCCCATCTCGGCCCGCCCGCCTGCAACGGCCGAGAGCGCCACGGCATTCGTCGCCACCGCCGAGACCCGCCTCGCCGCCCTCAGCGAGGAGGCCGCCCGCATCCAGTGGACCCGAGCCACCAACATCACCCATGACACCATGTGGCTGGAGAGCCGGATCAATGCCGAATACACCGAGCTGCAGGTCGAGCTGGCCAATGGCGCGGCGCAGTTCAACGACATCGAGGTCCCGGCCGATGTGCGCCGCAAGCTGAACCTGCTGCGCCTCGGCATCGTCCTGCCCGCCCCGAACCGCCCCGGCGCCGCCGGCGAGCTGGCCGACATCACCACCCGGCTGGATTCGACCTACGCCACCGGCAAGTTCGAATACCAGGGCCGGCAGATCACGCTTGAGGAGGCCTCCACCCTACTCGCCACGACCCGCGATCCGGCCGAGGCCCGCGCCCTGTACGAAGGCTGGCGGACCATCTCGCCGGTCATGGCCCCCGACTACGCCCGCATGGTCGCCATCGCCAACGAGGGCGCGACCGAGCTCGGCTTCGCCGACACCGGCGCCATGTGGCGCGCCGGCTACGACATGGAGCCGGACGCCTTCGCCGCCGAGACCGACCGGCTGTGGGAACAGGTCAAACCCTTCTACGAGAACCTGCACTGCTACGTCCGCAGCCGCCTGAACGAGCGCTATGGCGACGCCGTCCAGCCCGACAGCGGCCCGATCCGCGCCGACCTGCTGGGCAATATGTGGTCGCAGCAGTGGGGCAATATCTATGACGTGGTGGCCCCCGCGACCGGCGGTGCCTCCAGCTACGACCTGACCGAGCGGCTGGTCGCCTCCGGCTACGATGCGCGCAAGATGGTCGAGACCGGCGAGGGCTTCTACGTCTCCATGGGTCTGGCCGAACTGCCCGACACCTTCTGGGAACGCAGCCAGATCACCCGCCCGCGCGACCGCGAAGTGGTCTGCCACGCCTCCGCCTGGGACCTCGACAACCTCGAGGACATCCGCATCAAGATGTGCACCGAGGTCAACGCCGAGGACTTCTATACGGTCCACCACGAACTGGGTCACAACTACTACCAGCGCGCCTACAAGGATCAGCCCTTCCTGTTCAAGAACGGGGCGAACGACGGCTTCCACGAGGCCATCGGCGCGGCCTGCTGCAGACCGTGCCCGGAGAGGCGGAGGACATCCCCTTCCTGCTCAAGATGGCGCTGGACAAGATCGCCTTCCTGCCCTTCGGCCTGATGGTCGACCGCTGGCGCTGGGGCGTGTTCTCGAGCGAGACCAGCCCGGGGCAATACAACGACGCCTGGTCCGCCAACATGCTGCGCTATCAGGGTCTGGTCCCGCCCGGACCGCGTCCTGCGAACGCCTTTGACGCGGGCGCCAAATACCACATCCCCGGCAACACCCCGTACACCCGCTACTTCCTGGCCCACATCTACCAGTTCCAGTTCCACAAGGCGGCCTGCGAACAGGCCGGCTGGACCGGGCCGCTGCACCGCTGCTCGGTCTACGGAAACGAAGAGGTCGGTGCCCGCTTCAACGCCATGATGGAGATGGGCCAGTCCCGCCCGTGGCCTGAGGCCATGCAGGCCTTCACCGGCCAGCGCGAGAATGACGCCTCCGCCGTGGCCGACTATTTCGCCCCGCTGAACACCTGGCTGACCGCCCAGAACCGCGGCAAGGACTGCGGCTGGGAGGCCTGACTCCCGCACCCTCCCCCTCTTGGGGGAGGGTGACCATCCGAAGGATGGTGGAGGGGGTAGCCGAACGCCGCTCTGTTAACCTTTGGCATTGGCCGTTCTCTTAACCGACCTGGTTCATTTTCGGCCGGATAAGCGTGGGCGAATTGCGCCCGCGGCTGACGGCGGACGCGGCGATGGGGCTGAAAACCTGGATTGACGGCATCGGCAAGGGCCTGCGGGCCTTCACGCGTCGCATGGCCGATGATGCGCGCGGCAATGTCGCCATGCTGTTCGGCCTCAGCCTGCCCGTGCTGATCCTGATGACGGTCGGCGGCGTCGATATCCACCGCGCCTCGACCGTGCGGGTGAACCTGCAGGATGCGCTGGACGCCGCCGCTCTCGCCGCCGCCCGCTCGCCCTATACAGCCAACACCGACCTTCAGCGCGTCGGGCTGGCGTCGCTGCGCGCGAACCTCAAGGCCTACCCCGAAATCACCCTCCGCGAGGCCGACACCAGCTTCGTCCTGAACAGCGACGACGTCGTGATCGCCAGTTCCAAGGTCGATGTGAAGACCCTGGTCGCCAACATCTTCCTGCCGCCCTACGGCAAGTTCATATGGTCCTCGACCTGTCCGGATCGATGAGCGGGCAGAAACTGATCGACCTGAAGAATGCGGCCAAGGACCTCGTCGATCTGATCGTCCAGCCGGTCCAGACGCCCTACTATTCCAAGGTCGCCCTCGTGCCGTGGTCCTACTCGGTCAATCCGGGCAGCTATCTGAACTCTGTGCGGGGATCGGTCACCGGGTCGACGGCCATCACCGGCGCGGTCATCAATCTGACCGGCACCCAGAGAACCATTACGGCGGCCACCAAGGCCCGCCCGGTCGTGATCACCTCGAACGGGCACGGCTTCGCCAACGATGACGTTGTGTGGATTTCCGGCGTCTCCGGCATGACCCAGCTCAATAACAAGCCCTATTTGGTCAGGAACAAGACGACCAATACGTTCGAACTCTACACGCTGGCCGGCGGTCGGGTGGACGGGCGGAACTACAGCAACCACTCGGGTAGCACCGGCCGGGTGCAAAAATGCCAGAACAACGATTGCTCCATCACTATCACATCGGCCAACCACGGACTGGCCAACAATGAATACGTCTACATCACAGGCGTAGGCGGCATGACCCAGATCAACAACCAGACCCATCTGGTCGGCAACCCCACTACCAACACCTATACGATCGATCTGGTGGCCGCTTCGCTCACACCTTACACCTCCGGCGGCCTGTCCTGGTGCGCCCAGCCGGGCTGCACCTACTACGCCTTCGAGAACGAGAACGGGGACCTGGCGACGCATCGGATCAGCAACTGCGTCACCGAGCGGACCGGAACCCAGGCCTATACCGACGCGGCTCCGACCAGCGGTGCCCGCGTCGGCCGGCACTATCCGGACATGAGCGGCAGCTGCCTGGGCAGCACCATCGAACCGTTGTCCAGCAGCATCTCCGGCATCAAGGCTGATATCGACTCCTTCTCGGTCAGCGGATCGACCGCGGGCCAGATCGGCATCGCCTGGGGCTGGTATATGGTCTCCCCGAACTTCGCCTCCCTGTGGCCGTCATCCGGCGGTGCCGCCTACAACACCGCGGAGACCCTGAAGGCCGTCATCATCATGACCGACGGCGAGTTCAACGCCCCCTACTGCAACGGGGTGACGGCGCGCGGCTACAACGCGTCCGCTGCGGCCAGCAACAACTGCGACCCGGACAATGGCGAACCCTATGGCCAGAGCAGGGCCCTGTGCGACGCCATGAAGGCGCAGGGGGTCATGGTCTACACAGTCGGCTTCCAGATCCCTGCCGGCGGCGGGGCGGAAGCTCTGCTGGAATACTGCGCCACGACCTCCAGCGGCTTCTACAACGCAGGTAGCGGGGCCGAACTCTCCGAGGCCTTTAACGCCATCGGACGGGACATCACCCAGCTCCGGATATCGCGCTAGCCGCCCTGCGCTCAAGCAGCGAGCCCGTCATCCCGGCGCAGGCCGGGACGCGCGGCGAGCGATAGCGCCCTCAGATCAGCCGGATTTCCCTGAGCCGCTCGGTCAGGAAGTCCTCGGCCATGATCGCCTTGCCGACGTAGCGGTCGGGGTTCTCTCCCGAGACCATGCCGGGCAGGGTCTCGATCACGAAGTCCGGGTTGAAATGCAGGAAGAAGGGCGTCGAATAGCGGGCGAAGCTGGCCCGCTCCGGCGTGGGATTGATCACCCGGTGGCTGGTCGACGGCAGGACGTGGTTGGTCAGCCGCTGCAGCATGTCGCCAATATTGACCACCAGCGCACCCGCCGGCGGTGCGATGTCCAGCCATTCGCCGTCGGCGTCCTTGAGCTGCAGACCCGCCTCCTCGGCACCCAGCAGCAGGGTGATGACATTGATGTCCTCATGGGCCCCGGCCCGCACCCCTGACGCGCCCGCGGGCACCGGCGGATAGTGCAGCATCCGCAGGATCGAGTTGCCCATCTCGACCTTGTCCTCGAAGAAGCCGTCCCCGAGTTCCAGATAGCGGGCAATGGCGCGCAGGATCTTCGCCCCGAGGACGTCCATGGCCTCGAACATGCCGTAGACGTGGCCACGGAAGCCCTCGACCTCGGCCGGCCAGACGTTGTCGCGCATGTATTTCCGGTACGGATGGCCTTCCGGAAGTTCACGCCCGACGTGCCAGAACTCTTTCAGATCGACCGTGGCCGCGCCCTTGGCCGCCTCGACGCCGAACGGTGTCAGCCCGCGCGCGCCGCCGGTGCCCGGCTGGTGATACTGGCGCTTGGTCTCTTCCGGCAGGGCGAAGAAGGTCTTGGTGTCGGCCACGGCGGCGTTGATCACCGCCTCATCCAGGCCGTGGTCCGCGATGACGGCGAAGCCGTACCGCTTGAACGATGCACCCAGCTTGTCCGCGAAGGCCTGGAAGTCCGCATCGTACAGCTTCATCGAGACCGGCTCGATCGACTTGCGGGCGGGGGTGGCGGTCTCGGGGTTGTGGGTCGCGCTCACGGACGGGCCTCATCGTTCTGCTACAGGCGGGTTCCATACGCCCTAAGGCGCGAACTTGGCAAAGCCGCGACCCTGTCGCCCGCCACGATTGTTCGTTCAGGCCGGGTACAGGTCGGAACCTTCACCGTAAGGCCGCGTTTCGGCGCCAGACACGTTTTTACAGACAGGACTCCCCACCATGCGCAGCAAGCTTCTCCTCACCGGCGCCAGCGTCGCCATCCTCCTCGGCGGCGCGGCCTGCACCACCATGGACCCCTACAGCTCTGCGCCGCGCCGCAACAACACCGGCACGGGCGTGATCGCCGGTGCCCTGGGCGGCGCCCTGCTCGGCTATCTGACCAACACCTCCAACTCCGAGGAAGGCCGCAAGAACGCCCTGATCGGCGCCGGCATCGGTGCCCTGGGCGGCGCGGCCGTCGGCCAGTACATGGACCGCCAGCAGCGCGAACTGGAAGCCGAACTCTCGGGTTCGGGCGTCGGCGTGGCCCGTCAGGGCGACAATCTCGTCCTGCGCATGCCTTCGGATGTAACGTTCGCGACCAACCAGTCCTCGATCAACCCGCGCTTCAACGCGACCCTTGATGATGTGGCCGGCGTGCTGAACCGCTATGACCAGTCGGTCGTCGACATCGTCGGCCATGCCGACTCGGACGGCGCGGACGAGTACAACCTCAACCTCTCGCGCCAGCGCGCCTCGTCGGTGGCCCAGTATCTGGTCAGCCGTAATGTGCTGGCCGACCGCCTGTACGTCGATGGTCGCGGCGAAAGCGTCCCGATCGCCTCGAACGACACCGCGGCCGGCAAGGCGCAGAATCGCCGGGTCGAGATCCTGATCCGTCCGTTCCGCGGCTAGTCACGCAAGCCCGCGCTCAAGCAGTGAGCGACCGCGTTGCGAACGTTAGCGCACAAAATGAGGGGCGGAGCTTCGCGGCTCCGCCCTTTTTTGTCGTCAGACACCGTTCCGTGACTTGCGGCGCAGCGCTTCCGGTGCTGGAAACGAACCGCGCACGTTGCGGGGGAATCGTTTGCGACCAGACCATCAGGAATTCGCCGACGGGGTGAAACTGGCCGCCATCGCCGCGGTCTCGGCCGTGCTGACTGCGACCGTCGTGATCGGAGCCGGTCGGGTGCTTCTGCCCCAGGGTGAACCCGCCTCTGCAGCCGGACGTCCCGAGCTGACGCCGGTTATCCTGCGTTAGGCTCTGCCGATCGAGGCGTAGCGGAAGCCGCGGCTGCGCATCTCGTCGGGCCGATACACGTTCCTGAGATCGACCATGACCGGCTGCTGCATCAGCAGCTTGACCCGATCCAGATCCAGAGCCCGGAACTGGTCCCATTCGGTCAGGATCACGACCACGTCGGCACCTGTCACCGCCTCATAGGGCCCCTCCTTGAACAGGACGCCTTCGAGCATGCGGGCAGCCTCTTGCATGCCCTCCGGGTCGAACGCCTGGACCGTCGCGCCCATGGCCATCAGGGCCGGGGCGACATCCAGCGACGGGGCGTCGCGCATGTCGTCGGTGTTCGGCTTGAAGGTCAGGCCCAGCAAAGCCACCGTCTTGCCTTTCAGTTCACCGTCCAGCGCCGCCGCGACCTTGCCGGCCATGGCCTTCTTGCGAGCGTCGTTGATCTGGACCGTGGTCTCGATCAGCCGGACCGGCGACCCGGCGTCAGTGGCGGTGCGTACCAGGGCCAGGGTGTCTTTCGGGAAACAGGACCCGCCGTAGCCGGGGCCTGCATGCAGGAATTTGCCGCCGATCCGCTTGTCCAGGCCGATGCCGCGCGCGACCTGTTGCACATCCGCGCCGACCGCCTCGCACAGGTCCGCCATCTCGTTGATGAAGGTGATCTTCATCGCCAGGAAGGCGTTGGCGGCGTATTTGATCAGCTCCGAAGTGCGCCGGCCGGTAAACAGGATCGGGGTCTCGTTGAGGTTCAACGGCCGATAGAGTTCGCGCATCACCGCCTGGGCCCGTGCGTCATCGGTGCCCACGACCACGCGGTCGGGCCGCTTGAAGTCCTCGATGGCCGCGCCTTCGCGCAGGAACTCCGGATTGGAGACCACAGCGAAATCGGCGTCAGGCCGGCGTTCGCGGATGATCCGCTCGATCTCGTCGCCCGTCCCGACCGGGACAGTGGACTTGGTCACCACCACGGTGAAGCCCTCGATCCGGTCGGCGATCTCCGCCGCGGCGGCATGGACGTAGGACAGATCGGCATGACCATCCCCGCGCCGCGACGGCGTGCCCACGGCGATGAAGACCGCATCCGCCGTCCGGATGGCTTCCGAGCCATCCAGGGCGAAGCTCAGCCGGCCGCCGCGCACATTGGCGGCCACCAGATCATCGAGCCCCGGCTCAAAGATCGGAATCTCGCCCCGCTCAAGCCGCTCGATCTTGGACGGGTCCGTGTCCACGCAGGTCACGTCATGGCCGAAGTCGGCGAAACAGGCGCCCGAAACCAGGCCCACATAGCCCGTACCAATCATCGCTACGCGCATTGAAACCTGCCCTTCGTCCGTCGGGCGGAGATAGCGAGCGGCAGGGGTTTTGACCACCCCGCGCGCCGCATTCCGATCCGACAAAGCAAAACCGCCGGCCCCCTTTCGGGGACCGGCGGCTCTGTGTTGCTGGCCTTCGGC
>VFBG01000250.1:0-400 GCA_006515835.1 bacterium
CGGCCGTCCCGTCGTCGGGGCGTGCGCCGCACTGACCGGAATCGGCATTCTGAGCCAGAGTCTGGATCAGCTGGAGGTCATCGTCGAACGCGGCCAGAGCGTCTGGGTCATGATCAAGCTGACCCTGCTGGCGGTCCCGCAGCTGCTGGCCGTGATCGTGCCCATCGGCATGTTCGTCGGCGCCCTGACCGCCCTGACCCGGCTGCAGCGGGAGCAGGAACTGACCGCCATCTTCGCCTCGGGCGTGACGCGCTGGCAGGCGATCCGGCCGGCGATTCGGCTGGCCGTGATCGGCGCCGTAATGACTCTGCTGGTCACGACGGTGCTTCAGCCCTGGGGCCAGCGTCAGGCGCGCGCCGAGGCCTTCTCCATCCGCACCGACCTGGCCGCTGTGCTCATC
>VFBG01000250.1:412-1782 GCA_006515835.1 bacterium
CAGGGACCCAACGGCCTGACGGTCTATGTCCAGCAGATCGAGCAGAACGGCCTGCTGAAGAATATCTTCGTCTATGTCGAGAAGGGCGACCAGGTGACCACCTGGGACGCGGCGGAAGCCCGTTTTACGCGGATCGACGGCGAGCCGGTCCTGACCCTGATCAACGGGTCGTGGCAGCGTTACTCCAGCAAAGGCGTGCTGGAATACCTGTCCTTCGGCCGACAGGACGTGCCCCTTGGCGCCTACGCTAATTTGACCGACCAGATTCGCTACAAGCCGGCCGACCTGTACCTGCCCCAGTTGTTCAACCCGTCTCCGCAGGACCTGGAGAGCGCGGGATCGGCCGGCGAATTGAGGGCGGAAGGACATTCGCGCCTCTCGGCTCCGCTGTACGCCATCATGGCCATGGCCATGGCCCTGACCGCGATCATGGGCGGTCAATTCAGCCGCACCGGCTATGGCCTGAGAATCGCCAAGGCCGCCGCGGCGTTCCTGATCGTCCGGGTGGCGGGCTACGGCGTCGTTTCGGCCAGCGCGTGGAACGGCTGGCTGAACATCTTCCAGTATCTGCTGCCCGTCGTCGCGACCGTGATCGCCCTGAGGCTGCTGTTCCGCGCACTGAAGCCGCGACGCAGCCGCGCCTGGCCCGCGCTGGACCGGTTCAGGGCGAGGTTCGCATGAGCCGGATCGCCCTGCCCGTTCCCTGGCTGCGCCTGGGCCGCATCGAACGCTATGTCCTGGTTCAGCAGGCGCGGTCGCTGGCCATCGCCCTGGGCGTCATCGCCGCCCTGATCATGCTGATCGACTTCGTGGAGATTTCCCGCGGGGTCGGATCCGACGTCGACCTGTCGGGCGCCCGGATCCTGGGCTTGATGCTGCTCAAGTCGCCACAGGTGATCCTGCAGCTGCTGCCCTTCGTCTTCCTGTTCGGGACCCTGGCGGCCTTCGTCGGACTGAACCGGCGCAGCGAGCTGATCGCCATGCGGGCGGCCGGTGTGTCGGCCTGGCGGTTCGTCCTGCCAGCGGCGGGCGCGGCCTTCGTGTTCGGCGTGATCACGGTGGCGGCTCTGGGGCCGCTGGCGGCCTCGGCGGACGGACTGTTCCAGCGCGAACGGTCACGGCTGTCGGGATCGGCGGTCGCCGGCGAGGCCGAGCAGGCCGTCTGGATTCGCGAGGGCGACGACACGCGGCAGATGGTCATTCGCGCGGCGCGTCAGGATCGGGCCAACGCTCGGCTGCTGGGCGTCAGCTTCTTCATCTACACTAACGACAGCGCGGGATTGCGCACCTTCTCGGAGCGGATCGACGCCGCCTCCGCGACGCTGGGGAACGGGCGCTGGCGACTGGTCGATGCGGTCGGCGCCCAGATC
>VFBG01000098.1 GCA_006515835.1 bacterium
GCCGGTCGGGCCACCGGCGTCGGCGGCCGCCGTTTCAGCGCCGGCGACCGGAGCTGCGCCGTCAACCGGAGCCGCCGGAGCGCCGCCGGGCTGTCGGGCCGGATCGGGTGCAGGGATGGCCATGCCGCCCGAACCCTGAGACCGCAGCCATGCGATCAGATTCACGCGCGTCTGTGTGTCGCGGATGCCGGCGAAGGACATCTTGGTGCCGGGCACGTGGCGGCCGGGGGCGGTGATGAACAGGTCCAACTCATCCAGCGTCCAGTTCGGGTTCGTACCGGCGTGGGCCGTCATGGCTTCGGAATAGGCAAAGCCGGCGTGGCTGGCCGTCGCGCGGCCCGCAATGCCGAACAGATTCGGGCCGATACCGTTGGCGCCGGCCGCGTCAATCGTGTGGCAGGACTTGCAGCGGGCGAAGGCGGCTTCGCCGGCGGCGAGGTCGGCGGTCGGCAGGACCGTGCCCCAGTCAGGTGCCAGAACGACCTCTTCGGCACCACCACCGGCGGCCTCTTCCGGCGCGTCAACGAAATAGCCCATCTTTTCAGGAGCTTCGTTGTGGTAGATGAAGGCCGTGCCCTCTTTCACCATCAGGATTACGAAAACGGTCGCCAGACCGGCGCCCATGATCTTGTTCCACTTCAGATCGCCGCTCATGCGCGTCGTCTCATCCCGTTTCTGAGGCCCGGCCGCATGGGCGGCAGGGCGAATTCTTGCGTGGCCGTCTCTTACACGCTAGCGCGGCCTTCGCAACCAGATCAGGACGGTCTGAGCGTCGCAGGCGCCTAACTTTGGGATTTGAACGTGAACCCGCTGATCCTGATCCCGGCCCGGATGGCCGCAACCCGCCTCCCGAACAAACCGCTCGCCGATATCGGCGGGACCCCGATGATCGTGCGGGCCTGGCGTCAGGCGGTGCTGTCCGGCCTGCCCGTCGCCGTGGCGGCGGGCGATCAGGCGATCGTCGACGCCATTGAGTCGGCCGGCGGGGTCGCCGTCCTGACCGATCCGGACCTGCCGTCGGGTTCCGACCGCATCCGCGCCGCCCTGGACGCGATCGACCCGGACGGCCGCCACGACGCCGTTATCAACCTTCAGGGCGACATGCCCTTCGCCGATCCGGGACTGGCCCTCGCCTGCGCCGCTCTTCTGCTTGGCGAACCGGCCTGCGACATCGCCACCCTGGTCGCGCCCGAGGCGGACGCCTCCGATCGCAGCAACCCCGACGTGGTCAAGGCGGTGGTGGCCATGGAGGCGGGCCAGCGCCACGGCCGCGCCCTCTATTTCACCCGCTCGACCCTCTACGGCGACGCCCCCGTCTGGCGCCACATCGGCCTCTACGGCTACCGCCGCGCGGCGTTGGAGCGCTTCTGCGCCGCCCCGCCATCTCCGCTGGAACGCCGGGAGAAACTGGAACAGCTACGGGCGCTGGAGATGGGTCTCCAGATATGGGCCGCCGTCATCGACGCGGCGCCGCTGTCGGTGGACAACCCGGACGATCTGGCGGCGGCGCGGGCGCTGGCCTGAAACGCGCAAAAGTATTTGGAGAACACTGCCGGGCCAGTTCATGATCGCTCTTCAGGGAGGTCGGGTTTGATGACAACTGTCCGTATCATCGCCACGGCGGCCTTTCTGTCACTTGCCGGAGCTGCGGCGGCCCAGAGCCTGTCCGGTTCGGAGCTGGTTAACGACCAGTTCAGGCAGTTCGAGTCTGCCGGGCCGGAGTCAATTCTGGGTCGGTATTCAGGTCGTCTGAATCACGCCGAGTCCGCGACCGGCACCTTCATCGTGCCGGCGGGTAGCCCGGCGCTTGTACGAGGCTTCTGCGACGAACGCTGCTCGAACCTTGACCTTGTCGTACGCGATGCCGCGGGAAATGAGGTCGGCGCTGATCTTGAAGGGAACGACCAACCGATGGTCCTTGTCCTGCCTGGTGCCGGCGGCAGTCATACGGTGGAGATACGGATGTCGGCGTGTTCGTCACCGTGTGAATGGGGCACGCGAGTCTACGCTGACCTCCGATAGACCTGTTCAAACCTCGAACCCGTCCACCCACGCCTGCAACAGCGTCCGCGCGATGGCGATCCGCGGCGGGGCCTTGATGGTCGGATGCGTCCCCTCGAGACACGCCTTCGCCTCCTCCCGCGTAAGCCAGGCCACCGCCTCCAGCTCCGTCTGATCGGGCGTCGCCTCGCCTGAATCGACCTCGCAGATCAGGCCGATCATCAGCTGCGACGGAAACGGCCACGGCTGGCTGGAGTGATAGCGCACCGCCGTCACCGTCAGCCCGGCCTCTTCCTCGATCTCGCGCGCGCAGGCCGCCTCGATGGTCTCGCCGGGCTCCAGGAATCCCGCCAGCGCCGACATCCGTCCCTCGGGCCAGGCCGCCTGCCGGCCCAGCAGACAGACCGGCTCCGGCCCGCCCTTGTAGATCGCCAGCATGATGGTCACCGGGTCGACGCGCGGGAAATGCTCGACGCCGCAGGCCGGGCAGACCCGCTTCCAGCCGCCCGAGCCGTTCTCGCTCTCCACCCCACAGGCGGCGCAGAAGCCGTGTCGCCGCCGCCAGTCGAACAGCGACTTGGCCGTCCCCGCCATGGCCGCGTCCGGCCCCGGCAACAGCGCCGCCGCCTCGCGCATCTCGTGAAACGCCCCCAGCCCCGCCAGCGGCCCCGCCGCCGGATCAGCCGATCCCTCGATCTCGATCGCAAAACAGGGCGCGCCCTTCCACAGGCCGAGGAACAGCTCCCGATCCGGAACCACCGCCCGCGCATGGTCCAGCGCCAGCCAGGCCAGCCGCGGCTCGCCCCCTTCTTTTCCGGGATTGGCCTCGATCAGCGGCCGGCCCTCCCACAGCACCATGGCCATGGCGTCGGGGCTCGCCGCCTGCTCGGCCAGCCAGTCGGCGTCATCCCGCCGATCCCCCGCCCGATCGAGCGGATTGCCGGCGAAGGTGTTCAGGACGGGGAGAGGCATGGACGCTGTCTAGCAAGCACGGTCTTGCATCGGCGAGCCGAAATCGTCATATCGGCCTCGGAGATCGCGGGCGAAGGCTTCGCCAATCTGGTCAGGGCCGGAAGGCAGCAGCCACAACGAATTCCCCTTCGGGTCGCGGTCTCCACCTCACCCCCGACAGTCAGCGATCCGGTGCCTTCGCCTCGGGACGCACCGCGCCGACGAACAGTCCGGCCATTCCGTCTTCGTCGAACACATAGGCGACGAACAGGCTGCGCGTCTGGGCCGCCTGCCGGACGGCGTCGTCTTCGGCGTCCGCCAGGTCCACTTCAGAGACGAAACGATCGCCCTGCCGCGAGTACAGCCACATCGTCTCGCCGTCGCTGGTCGAGGATGGCACGCCCAGATGTTCGGTCAGCCGCTTGCCCATCATCAGCGCATCCGCCTGGGGCGACATCACCCCACAGATGTCCATGACGATACCCTTGAAGTCCATGATCTCTTCGCCGCGGCCCCATCCGGTCACCAGCAGTTCAATGGGGTCGTCCGACAACATGGCTCCGGGGTTGGCCGGATCGAGGTTGAGGTAGAGGGCCGGGTCCCGGAACATCTCCGTGATTTCCGGGGGCAACTCCTCCGCCATATCGGTCCAGCCTGCACCCTTGACCGCAACCTCGGCGGCGCGCCCGTCGGCATTGGTTGATACGCAGAGGTCCACGAAAGACCGGAAAGGCTCGGCCGCCGCCGCGCCGGCCACGGCCAGGGAGAGCATCGCCCCCATCATTGCAGACCTGAACATGACGTGCCCCGTTTCAACCCAGAGTCCGGCTTAGCACGGCTTTCGCTCGCGGCAAGCGTGGCCGGTCCATCGGGCTCCCGCTGTGCGGCGTCCGGGGAACCGCCGTCCTCTCCGTTCGCTCTGGAGGCTCACCCCCTTCAGGAGCGGACATGAGCATTCTCGGCAACATCCTCGGCAAGATCTTCAAGCGACGCGAGACCGCTGCGCCCGCCCCCGCACCGACTGCCTCGCCGACATCCGCGCCTGCCCCGACCGCCGCCGCCCAGCCGGTGGATGTCGACGGCATCCTCGACTTCATGAACGAGCAACGCGACCAGAAGCTGAACTGGCGCACCTCCATCGTCGACCTGATGAAGCTGACCGGCATGGATTCCACCCTGGCTGAGCGCAAGGAACTGGCCAGTGAGCTGGGCTACACCGGCGACACATCCGACACCGCGACGATGAACATCTGGCTGCACAAACAGGTGATCGCCCGCATCCGGGCGGACGGCGGCCAGATTCGCGACCTGACCGACTGATCCATCCCCGCGAAAGCGGGGACGGCTTGCGGCGAGGGGGTGCGCGAGGCCGCCCACTCGCTGTAAGACGGAGCCATGAGCGACGTCGATCCGAGTCTCGAAGGGCCTCCGTGGGAGGAAGACGCGCCTGACGCCGATGTCGTCGAGCGCGATCCCGACACCGACGATATGTTCGGCTCGCCCGAACCTTCCGGCATGCGTGAGGCCGAGGCCGCCGCTGCACCCGTCCCCGCGGCTGAGCCGAAATCTGCGCCGAAGCCGGCCGCCCCGTCCGCCGACTCCGGCCCGGCCGTTCATGCCGACGACGGCTCGGCCTACACCGTTCTCGCCCGCAAATACCGGCCGCACACCTTTGAGGACCTGATCGGTCAGGAGGCCATGGTCCGCACCCTGACCAACGCCTTCGCCACCGGCCGCATCGCCCACGCCTTCATGCTCACCGGCGTCCGGGGGGTCGGCAAGACGACCACGGCCCGCCTGCTGGCCCGCGCCCTGAACAACGAGACCGACGTCATCGACCGCCCGTCGCTGGCCCTGACTGATCAGGGCCGCCACGACGCCTCCATCATGGCCGGCCAGCATATGGACGTGGTCGAGATGGACGCCGCATCCCACACGGGCATCGACGGCATCCGCGATATCATCGAAAGCGTCCGCTACGCTCCGGTCGAGGCACGCTACAAGGTCTATGTCCTCGACGAAGTGCACATGCTGTCGAACCAGGCCTTCAACGCCCTGTTGAAGACGCTGGAAGAGCCACCGCCGCACGCCAAATTCATCTTCGCCACCACCGAGATCCGCAAGGTCCCGGTGACCATCCTCAGCCGCTGCCAGCGTTTCGACCTGCGCCGCGTCGAGCCCGAAATCCTCGTCGAGCACCTCGCCCGCATCGCCGACCGCGAGGGGATGAAGATCGAACAGGACGCCCTCGCCCTGATCGCCCGCGCCGCAGAGGGCTCGGTCCGCGACGGCCTCTCCCTGCTGGATCAGGCGCTGGTTCAGGGCGACCGCGGCGAGACGGTCAAGACCGAGATCGTGCGCGACATGCTCGGCCTCGCCGACCGCAGCCAGACCATCGCCCTGTTCGAATCGATCATGGCCGGCCGCACGCCCGAGGCGCTGGAGCTGTTCCGCACCCTCTACGGCTACGGCGCCGATCCGGTGCAGGTGACAAACGACCTGCTTGAACACTGCCACGCCGCCTCGGTGGCCAAGATGCTGGGTCCGCAGGCGACCCGTCTTCCCAACGACCAGGCCCAGAAGCTGACGGCCCTCGGCGCGGTCATCTCGGCCGGCACGCTCGCTCGTGTCTGGCAGATGCTGCTGCGCGCTCTGGACGAGGTCCGCCGCGCGCCCAATCCCGCCGACGCCGTCGAGATGGCCATCGTCCGCCTCGCCTACGCCGCTGACCTGCCGGGACCCGAAGAGGCGCTCAAGGCCCTGCGCGACGGTGAACCCATGCCGGGCGGCGCCGCTCCGCGCGGACCTTCCGGCGGCGGGGGCGGCGGCGGGACCTCCGCCCA
>VFBG01000099.1 GCA_006515835.1 bacterium
GACAGGGGTCGCTCTTCGGGGCGGCCCCTTTTCTTTGTCCGCCGAAACGGAACATCGGTCGAGCGACGGTATTTCATCTGCGGTTACAGCTTGGCGGTGGGCGTCCGGATGTCCGGGAGCCGCCGCTCCCAGCCACAAGGATTTTCCGATGCGCACCGCCGTTCTGATCGCCGCCACCGCCGCGGCCCTGACCCTCTCCGCCTGCAACCGTCCGGAAGTGGCCGCCACCGACACCTCCACCGAAGCCGCTGAAGCCTCGGGTGCCGCCGTCGACACGGCCGCGACCACCGGCGGGGCTTCGGGCGGCACCAATGCCGCAGGCGGCGCTGCCTCTGGCGAGGCCATGGATCCGGCCGCGGGCGGCACGGTCTCCGACGGTGCCATGACCTCCGCCGCCCAGCCGGGCGATACGGCGGGGAATAATGTCACCGAGACCGAGCGCCGCCTGAACCCGCCGACCCCGCAGTAATCCTGCGCAACAATGACAGGGGGCCGTCCGCTTGGGCGGCCCCTTTTTCGTTGCGTGGCGGACGGAGCGGTATAGGCCGTGGCGAATGGCTGAAGACCGCGCCCCCCGCCTGATCTGGACCGACGACGGCTCGCCGCGTTCGGGGCGATTCGGCGATGTCTATTTCTCGCAGCAGGACGGGCTGGCCGAGACCCGGGCGGTCTTCCTCGCCGGCTGCGGCCTGCCGGAGGCCTGGCAGGGACGGAGCCGCTTCTGTGTCGCAGAACTGGGCCTTGGCACCGGGCTGAACATCGCCGCCCTGCTGGATCTCTGGCGCCGCGAGGGGCCGGCCGGCGGTCGACTAAGCCTGTTCTCGGTGGAGGGCTTTCCGCTGAGCCGCGAAGAGGCGGGGCGCGCCCTGGACGCCTGGCCGGAACTGGCGGAGGCGACCCAGGCGCTGCTGGCTGTCTGGCCGGAGGCGACGCCGGGGTTTCATCGACTCGACCTGCCCGACTTCAATGCGACGCTCGATCTCGCGATCGGAGACGTCAGCTGGGCCCTGTCGCAGTGGTCCGGACGGGCCGACGCCTGGTTCCTTGACGGCTTCGCCCCCTCGACCAATCCGGACATGTGGTCTGAGGCGGTCATGGACGGCATCGCCGCCAGGTCAGCGCCGGGCGCGCGGGTCGCGACCTTTACCGTCGCCGGGGCGGTGCGCCGGGGGTTGGCGGAGCGGGGGTTCACTGTCGATAAGCGGCCGGGCCACGGGCGCAAGCGCGAGAGGCTGGAGGCACGTCTGCCCGCCCCGGCGGTCACGTCGTCGATGACGCCTTCGGTGGTGGTGGTCGGGGCCGGGATCGCCGGGGCGTCGCTGGCGCGCGCCTTTGCGGCGCTGGGGGTGCCGGCGACGGTCGTGGAAGCCGACCGGCCTGGTGCCGGGGGGTCCGGTTTTCCGGCGTCTCTGGTGACGCCGCGTCTCGATGCCGGAGATGAAGGCATCGCCGCACTCCATGCCCAGGCACTGACGCGGGCCGGGGTCCTCTATGCCGCGATCCCCGACGCGGTAATCGAAAGAGGCGTCCTGCAGCTCGAACAGGCACCGCGCGACGCCGGACGGTTCGCCAAGGTCGCGAGCCAGTCAGTCTGGGCCGAAGGGGCCATGGAGGTTCTCGACTCCGCAACCTGCGCCAACCGGGTAGGTGAGCCCGTTGCGTGCGGCGGGCTGTGGATGCGTGACGCCATGGCGATCCGGCCGCGCGCAGTGCTCAACGCCTGGCTGGAGAAGGCGGTCCGGGTCACCGCGTGGGTGGCGCGTATCGAACCGGCGGGCGCCGGCTGGCGGCTGCTGGACGAGACCGGCGGCGTGATCATCGAGGCCGACATCGTCGTGGTTGCGGGTGGCTGGGGAACCGCGGGGCTGGTCCCCGGTCTGGTGCTGGCGCCGGTCCGGGGTCAGGCGAACTGGGTAGAGGGAGTCGAGGCCGGCCCGGTCGCCTGGGGCGGCTATGCGGCACCGACAGGCTCCGGTCTGCTGTTTGGCGCGACCCATGATCGGGGCGAGACCGATGGCGGTCCCTCTGAAGAGGCCGGCACCCGCAATCTGACGACGGTCGCAGCCCGTCTGCCCCAACTGGCGGCCCGGATCGCCGCGGCAGGACCGGCGCAGGCCCGGACGGCGGTTCGCGCGACCACACCGGACCGGCTGCCACTGGCCGGGGCGCTGCCGGGCGTTGAAGGCCTGTTCGTCCTCGGTGGGCTGGGCTCACGCGGCTTCTGCGTCGCGCCCCTGCTGGCCGAACATGTCGCGGCCCTGGCGATCGGCGCACCGTCGCCGCTGCCGGCCGAGGTGGCTGTCCGGATATCCCCGTTACGAAACACCCCTGCCGGGGCTCTTGTGTAACCGGTCGGCAAGGGGGACGGTTGAGGTTCCGGTTCCTTGAGGAGATCCCCCATGCGCACCCTCGCCATCGCCGTTCTCGGCACCCTGACCTTCCTGTCCTCCTGCGCGCCTGTTGCCGAAGCCGGCATGGCCGATGATGCGCCGCCGCGCGCACGCCAATGTTTCAGCGTCCGTCAGGTCGACAATTTCGAACAGGGCCGTCCCGATCAGGTCTTCCTGCGGGTGGGCCGCAACGACGTTTACGAGCTCAATGCGGCCGGCGGTTGCCCCGACATGGACTTCGCCAACCAGATGGCCCTGATCCCCGACGGCGGCCTGGTCGGCTCGCGCCTGTGCACCGACGACTGGGCCCGGATCGTGGTGCCGGGGTCCACGTCCCAGACCTCGGTCTGCCGCGTGCGGATCAGCCGCAAGCTGACCGCCGATGAGATCGCCGCCTTACCCCCCGGCCATCGCCCCTAGGTTTTCTGGGCGTAGCCGAGGCGCTGGTTCAGCTTCTCGATCAGGTCGATGGCCGTGTCGGCGATGACCGAGCCGGGCGGATAGACGGCGGCCGCGCCCATGTCGATCAGGGTCTGGACGTCCGAGGGCGGGATCACCCCGCCGACCACGATCATGATGTCCGGCCGGCCCAGCTTCTCCAGCTCGGCTTTCAGCTCGGGCACGAGGGTCAGGTGGCCGGCCGCCAGCGATGAGGCACCGACGGCGTGGACATTGCCGGCCACGGCGTCGCGGGCGGCCTCGGCCGGGGTCTGGAACAGCGATCCGGCGGTGGCGTCGAGGCCCAGGTCGCCATAGGCGGTGGCAATGACCTTCTGGCCGCGGTCGTGGCCGTCCTGACCCAGTTTGGCGATCAGGATGCGGGGCGGGCCGCCGTCATTGTCGACGAAGGCGGCGACCATGTCGCGGGCGCGGGCGATCTTCGGATCATTGCCGGCCTCGCGGGCATAGACGCCGCTGGCGGTCTTCACCGTCGCCACATGGCGACCGAAGGCGGCCTCCAGCGCATCGGAGATTTCGCCGACGGTGGCGTATGCGCGGGCCGCCTGTACCGACAGCTCGAGCAGATTGGCGTTCCCCCTGGCACCCGCCGTCAGGGCTTCGAGGGCGGCCTGGGTCTTCGCCTCGTCGCGCTCGGTGCGCAGACGTTTCAGCTTGTCGATCTGGGCCGTCAGGACGGCGGCGTTGTCGACCTTGAGCATGGGGATGTCGTCGACCGTGTCGGACAGATAGCGGTTCACGCCCACGACCGTCTGCTGGCCCGTGTCGATCCGGGCCTGGGTCCGCGCCGAGGCCTCCTCGATCCGCATCTTGGGCACGCCGGCCTCGATGGCCTTGGCCATGCCGCCCAGTGCCTCGACCTCGGCCATCAGGGTGCGGGCCCTGTTGGCCAGTTCGTGGGTCAGGCGTTCGACGTAGTAGCTGCCGCCCCAGGGGTCGATGACCTTCGTCAGGCCGGTCTCCATCTGCAGCAGCAGCTGGGTGTTGCGCGCGATCCGGGCCGAGAAGTCAGTCGGCAGGGCCAGCGCCTCGTCCAGTGCATTGGTGTGCAGGCTCTGGGTCTGGCCGCCGGCCGCCGCCATGGCCTCGACCATGGTGCGGGGCACATTGTTGAACACATCCTGCGCCGCCAGCGACCAGCCCGAGGTCTGGCAGTGTGCGCGCAGGGACAGGGAGCGTGGGTCCTTGGCACCGAATTTCGACACGGCCTCGGCCCACAGCAGGCGACCGGCGCGCAGCTTGGCCACCTCCATGAAATAGTTCATGCCGATGGCCCAGAAGAAGCTCAGGCGCGGGGCGAACCGGTCGACGTCCATACCCGCCGCGACGCCGGCCTTCAGGTATTCCACGCCGTCGGCGAGGGTGTAGGCCAGCTCCAGATCGGCCGAGGCCCCGGCCTCCTGCATGTGGTAGCCGCTGATCGAGATGGAGTTGAATTTCGGCGTGTGTTCGGCGGTCCAGGCGAAGATGTCCGACACGATCCGCATCGAGGGCTCGGGCGGATAGATGTAGGTGTTGCGGACCATGAACTCCTTGAGGATGTCGTTCTGGATGGTCCCGGTCAGGGCCGCATGCGGCACGCCCTGTTCCTCGGCTGCGACCACATAGAGGGCCAGGATCGGCAGGACGGCGCCGTTCATGGTCATGGACACGGACATCTGGTCCAGCGGGATGCCGTCAAACAGGGTGCGCATGTCGTAGATGCTGTCGATGGCCACCCCGGCCATGCCGACGTCGCCCTTCACCCGCGGGTGGTCGCTGTCGTAGCCGCGGTGGGTGGCCAGATCGAAGGCGATCGAAAGCCCCTTCTGTCCGGCGGCGAGGTTGCGCCGATAGAAGGCGTTGGACGCCTCGGCGGTCGAGAAGCCGGCGTACTGGCGGATGGTCCAGGGATTGCCCGCATACATGGTCGGATAGGGGCCGCGGACGTAGGGGGCGATGCCGGGCAGGCCGTGGATGAAGTCGAGGCCCTCGACGGCTTGGGGGCCATAGGCTGTCTCGACGGTCAGGCCCTCCGGCGTGTTCCAGACCTCGCGGGCCGGGCCGACGCCGGTCGGGCCGAGGTCGAGGGCGATTTTGGTGAAGTCAGGCGCGCTCACTGGCCGGCCTCCCACTTCTGGGTCTCAAAAGGCGCGGCGAGGCGGATCGGGGTCAGCGGGTCGCAGGCGTCGCCGCCGGCTTGCGGCGACCGCGCAGGCTCGGCCTCGAACGGCGCGGCGCGGGGATCCGGGTCGACGTATTTCGTCACCCCGACCAGTTGTGACGCGCCGCTGGCCAGTGCCATTTCACGCTCGGCGCGGGCGGCGGCTACACGGTCCTGAATGTCGCCGGTGCGCAGGGCGACGACGAGGCCGCCTTCTCCCTCGATGCGCTGGAACTCGGCCCAGCCGGCTTCGGCCAGATCGCGGGTGCGGGCGTCGAGGAACCAGGATCCGGCCGCCGGATCGTCGACGCGGCCGAGTTGGGCCTCTTCCATGAGGACGGCCTGCGTATTGCGGGCCTGTCGCCGCGCGAAGGCGTCGGAACGGCCGTTGGCGCGCGACAGGCCGTCCAGCACCACGGCGTCCGCCCCGCCGACCGCCCCGGCGTATCCCGCCGAGCGGGCCTCGATCACCGCGGGCGTCTCGGCGCCGAAGGCCCGGCTCAGGGTGCGCCACATCAGGCGGAGTGCGCGGACCTTGGCCAGGCCGTCGAAATATTCCTGGTCGAGCGAGACGCCCAGCACGGTTCCCTTCAGCGCCGCTTCGGCCGTCATGCCCGCCGCGATCGCCGCCTTGACCAGCGCCACGGCGTTTGCCGCCGCGAACCCCAGCTCCTGGGCGATTGAACCGCCAGCCTCGTGCACGCCCCGGCCGCCGGCGAGGAAGAAGGATGCCTCGGGATAGGCCCCGGCATGCCGCGCCGCCGTATTGGCCGCCAGCATCAGATGCTCGTCGATCGCGCGGGGCGCGGCGCCAGCTTCGGCAAAGGCCGACAGCGGGTCCATGTGGAACATGAGTTTGGCGCGCGGCGACCCCTTGGCCGCCACCGCCAGCGCATTGGCCGCATCCGGCCCGTCCAGCCCCGCGTCGAGACCGATCGCCGCCAGTTCCAGCGCCACGCCCTCCAGCGCCCGCGAAAGAGGCTCGCTGTCGGACAGAACCGCACCCTTGAGCAGCACCGACGCCGCCCCGCCCTCAAGGTCGCTCAGGACGGCGGCGTTCATGGCCGCTGCATCGTCGCCTTCCACGAGCGTCCGCACATCCCAGGCCCTGCCCTCGGCATCAGACGGACGCGGCGCGAAGACCGGTTGGCCGCCCGTCGCGGCCGCATACAGAGGCCGCACAGCCAGACTGTCGGCGTCCAGATGCACCAGACTTTCCAGCGGCCGGTCCTTCAGCGCCTTTTCGGCCAGACCGCGCCAGTCGGCGGGGGAGGGGATCGGAAAAATCATCCGCCTCCATTGCCCGCACGGAGGCGTCGGGTCCAGTCAGGACGGAACGGATGGACAGATGCGCCACTGAATCGGTTGCGGATGGGAGCGAGCCGCCTACATCCACCCCGAACGCAGCAGGAGCCCTCCCCATGGCCGACCTTTCCGCCTTTCCGATCACGCAGCGCTGGCCGGCGCAGCATCCCGACCGGCTACAGCTCTATTCGCTGAACACGCCTAACGGGGTGAAGGTGTCGATCATGCTGGAGGAGATCGGCCTGCCCTATGAGGCGCATCTGATCGACATCGGGAAGAATGAAACCTGGACGCCGGAATTTCTGTCGCTCAATCCCAACGGCAAGATCCCCTCTATCCTCGATCCGGACGGTCCGGGCGGCAAGCCGCTGGCCCTGTTCGAATCCGGCGCCATCCTGGTCTATCTGGCGGAGAAGACGGGCAAGCTGATCCCGGCCGATCCCGCCGCCCGCTACGAGACCCTGCAATGGGTGATGTTCCAGATGGCCGCCATCGGTCCGATGTTCGGCCAGGTCGGCTTCTTCCACAAGTTCGCGGGCAGGGCGTTTGAGGACAAGCGGCCGCTCGAACGCTATGTCGCGGAATCGAAACGACTTCTGGGCGTTCTGGAAACCCGTCTGGAAGGCCGCGACTGGATCATCGGCGAGTATTCGATCGCCGATGTCGCGACGCTGGGCTGGGTTCGGAACCTGATCGGCTTCTACGGGGCCCGCGAGCTGGTTGATTTTGACGCCCTGACCTGCGTGCCGGCATGGCTGGAGCGCAGTCTGGCGCGGCCGGCGGTGCAGCGCGGGCTGGAGATTCCGGCGAAAGGCTGACTCGAGCCGATCAGCGAGGGTCGAAAGATCCGGGCTCTCCTGTCGGCGCGACAAACAGCCGGTCGCAGCGCTCGGCCGCATCCGTCAGGAGGATGACTTCGAAATCATCGCCCGAGGCGTCGAGCACCTGTGCGGCAAGAGCCTCAAACGCCGCCTCATGACCGGGCCGTCCGAACAGCACGACCCCGTCCCTGGCGTCCACGACGCCATAAGCCGGAGCACCTTCGAGAAGGGTTTCAAAATCGAGAGCCATTGAATGGCAATCCGTCAACCGCGCAAAGGTTTCCCTGTTCGGGACAAACCGGGCGGTCGCGGGATCAATGTGGGAGAAGGAATGGTGGACGCGACAGGGATTGAACCTGTGACCCCCTCGATGTCAACGAGGTGCTCTCCCGCTGAGCTACGCATCCGCCAAGACGGTTCCGGGGAAGCCCCGGAACGGGAAGGAGCGGTCTATAACCCTTTGAGGGCGCGGACCGCAAGGGGCATTCCCGGTGGGCCGCGGTCAAAAGACTCCGCCTTTTCGACCCGACGCGGCCAGGCGCTTCGCGCGCGGCTGTGCTCAAGCAGTGAGCCGCCGCGCAGCGAGCGATAGAGCCCTGACTTCAGGCCGCCACCATCCGCTCGACCTCGCCGACGAGGTCGCGCAGGTGGACGGGCTTGGCCAGAACCTTGGCCTGCGGGCTGGCCTGGGCGGCCGAGAGGGCCACGGCGGCGAAGCCGGTGATGAACATGATGCGGATGCCGGGCTGGCGGGCGGCGGCGACGCGCGCCACCTCGATGCCGTCTGCGCCGGGCATGACGATGTCCGTCAGCAGCAGGTCCCACGGGCCCTGGTCGAGGGCGTCGATGGCGTCGTCGCCATTCTCGCAATCGACCACGGAATGGCCCGCGCGCTCGAGCGCCCGGGTCAGGAAACCGCGAAGCGAGTGATCGTCTTCCGCCAGTAGAATTCGCGCCATGTCGTCGTCCGCCCCGGTCGTCTTTCGGGAACGCTACGCCGCGACTGGTAAACCCGCCATGAAAATCAGGGTGCCCTGATCCGCGCTCACCTGTGGATGGTCTGACGAAACAGGTTATGGCTGGCCCATGTATCAGGACGAAGCCGGGGCGGGATTGAGCGACGACGCTGCCTTCGTCGTCCTGCGTCCGCAGACAGCGGGCCGGTTCGTCTTCGCCTCGCCCCATTCGGGCACGGTCTATCCGTCCGGTATGGGCGCGGATCCGTCGCTGGAGGACGCCAGCCTGCGCAGCGCCGAGGATGCGCTGGTCGACCGGCTGATCGCGCCCGGCGTCGATCTGGGCGCGACGGTGGTTCTGGCCCGGATCGGGCGGGCCTGGGTCGATCTGAACCGCGATCCGGCGGATCTGGACCCTCTGCTGATCGAGGGGGTCGCCGACGGAGCGGTCTCGGCCCGAACGGCGGCCGGATATGGCGTCATCCCGCGGCTGACGGGGGACGGACGGGCCCTTTACGACCGCCGCCTTACGCTGGACGAGGCTGGAACCCGGATCGCCGCAACCCATACGCCCTATCATTCGGCCCTGGCGGAGCGGATGCAGGCGGCGCGGGCTCAATACGGCGAGGCTGTGCTGGTGGACTGGCATTCGATGCCGGCGCGGGCGACGCAGGGTTCCGGTGGAACGCGCGGACCTGACGTAGTGCTGGGCGACCGGCACGGCTCGTCGTGTTCGGCGGCGCTGACTCGGCGGCTGCGTCGGGCGTTCGAGTCGCTGGGCTGGCGGGTCGCGCTGAACCAGCCCTATGCGGGCGGCTGGACCACGCAGATCTGGGGCCGGCCATCAGAGGGCCTCCACGCCATACAGATCGAGCTGAACAGGGCACTGTATTTCGACGAGGCAGCCCGATCGCCGGGCCCCGGCTGGTCGCGGACCGAGAAAGGCGTGGCGCGGGTCATCGCCGACCTGCTCGACGGCACATAAAAAAAGCCGCGCCCGAAGGCGCGGCATGAAGTCTATAGGGAGGAAACGCCCAGAAGGGCACGACGCCCGGAGGCGTCGAGATCAAGCTAGGTTGCAGCGCACAAATCGTCAAGCATCTATCTCGCACTTGCGTTCACGCAATGTAACCGCTTCCAGCCCGTCAGGTGCGCTCCAGCAGCCTGCGCGCACTGCGGATGGCGCGGGCGGCCGGCGAACCGGCCTGACGCCACACCATCAGGCAGAAGGCGGCCGTCACGCCGACCGACAGCCACAGCGGCCCGAAAAGCCATGCCGCTGCCGCGAGGGCGAAATAATAGCCCCGCACCCCTTGGCTGAAGGCGCTCAGCGCCGGATTGAGCAGATTGGCAGCGGCGTCGCCGAGGGCGACCCGATCTGCTTCGGAATGAACCTCCGGCGCCGCACCGATCAGGGCGAGGGCGTAGTTCAACTGTCTGATTGACCAGATGAAATCCAGCAGGCCACGGGCCAGGCAGACCATCACCAGCGCCAGCTTGGTCTCCAGGAGCTTCATCGGCACGTCCTCGGCACCGACCGAGGCGAACCCTTGCATCGCCTGTTCGCCGCCGAACAGCACGCTGGCCACCGCCGCGATCAGCAGCAGGTTGGTCGAGGCGAAAAAGCCGCCGGAATTGATGGTGTGGCCCATCAGATTGCTGTCGACGAGGCGGGTCTCCCGATGGGTCATGGCCGTCATCCACACCCGGCGAATGATCAGCATGTCGTCGTTCAGCGTGCCGCTGCGGCGCGCCAGCAGGGCCAGAAGCGGGCCATAGCCGAGCCAGCACAGGATGAAGAGGCCCAACGCCAGCCAGTCGAACAGGGTCATTACAGCCTCCACTTCATCGACGTACCGTGACGCGCCGCGCGCCCGGGCTCAAGCAAGGAGCGAACCCGTCGCGAGCGATGGCGCAACCATCCTGCCTTGCTTCGGGCGCCGTGCGAGCCTATCACGCCGCCACTTTTGTATCGCACTGCACAATAATCGAGCGCGCCATGAATATCGACGCCATCCCCGTCGGCCCCAATCCGCCCTGGGACGTCAATGTGATCATCGAGATCCCGCAGGGCGGCCTGCCGGTGAAGTATGAGATGGACAAGGCGTCGGGTGCCCTCTTCGTCGACCGCTTCCTGCACACGGCGATGTATTATCCGGGCAACTACGGCTTCATTCCGCACACCCTGTCGGACGACGGCGATCCCTGCGACGTGATCGTGCTGAACCCGACGCCGGTTGTGCCGGGCTGCATCATCCGCTCGCGCCCGATCGGCGTGCTGAAGATGGAAGACGAGGCAGGCGGTGACGAGAAGATCCTCGCCGTGCCGGTCGACAAGCTGAACCCCTACTACACCGACATCGCCAGCTACCGGCAGCTGCCGACCATCATGGTCGAGCAGATCGAGCATTTCTTCACCCGCTACAAGGATCTGGAGAAGAACAAGTCGGTCACCGTCAAGGGCTGGGGCGACGCCGGCGAAGCCGCCGAACTGATCGCCGCCGGCATGCGCGCGCATCAGGAAAAGCTGAAGGCGGCCGCCTCCAAGGCCGCCAACGCGGCCTGAGCCTTTCGCGACCGATAGCGACCGGCTAGGGAAACCCATGGCCGCCGCCGAGACCCCCGCAGACGTTTTCAAACGCGCCCTCGCCCATGCGGCGCGGGCGCTGGCGGAGCAGTCCGAGCTCGAGGTCGTGTTCGGCTCCGACGGGCCGAAGCTTTCCAACGGCGTCCTGACCCTGCCGCATCCACCCCGCGATCCGGGCGGGCCCGAGAGCGCCACCCTGCGGGGACAGGCCGACCGGCTGGCGCTGCGACTGGCCAATCACGACGAGACCCTGCACGCGCGTCTGCGGCCGATCGACAGCCGTGCGGCCGAGGTGTTCGAGGCCGTTGAGCAGGCGCGGGTCGAGGCCGTCGGTTCGCAGTCCCTGGCAGGGGTCCGGGCCAATATGGGCGCGGCCCTGCTGACCCGCCTGGAGAAGATGGGCGCCCTGCGGGCCACGGAGGCCGAGCGGGTGCCGGTGGCCGAGGCCGTGGCCCTGCTGGTGCGCGAGCGGCTGACGGGCCAGCGCGCGCCCG
>VFBG01000251.1 GCA_006515835.1 bacterium
GCCAGCGGATCGTCGTGATCGTCATCGAGCCAGGCCGCGCGCCACTGGTAGGCCCGGGCGATCGGGTCGCACGGGAGGCCGACGCCGATGCCGATGGTGGAACCGGCGGCCACGCGGGCCGGAACCCCCACGACGCTGGCCTGCGTGGGCGTGGTACACCAGCAGGTGTTGTCGGCGCGCAGCGTGCTCGTGCGCGTCCGGCAGACGCCGGTGGCATCGTTCATGAAGGTCAACTGGAAGCAGGCGGTGGCGTTCTGCGCGGTCATTCCCGGCGGACGCGTGACGGTGACGCAGATGTTGGCGGACGTCCCGCCGGCGAGCACGGTCACCGTTCCGGCGTTCGGGGTGATCAACTCGGGACCGGCCACGGTGCAGCCGGGGCCGGCGGGCAGCGGGGCCAGCGCCCAGTGATAGCTCTGCGCGGCATTGGTCAGGTTCACGATCTTGAAGCAGACCTGCTTCGTGGTCTGCGTCTGGCAGTAGGTGGTTACCGACGGCAACAGGGCGTACTCGGGGCAGTAGACGCCGATCGGGCCGGGGAGCCAGGCCTTGTAGGCGGTGGCGTCGTCGAGCGGTTCGCGGAAGATGCTGATGTCGCCGATGCAGCCGTGGAAGGCCAGACCGCCTCCGAACGGGGGATTGGGCTGTCCGAAGCGGAGGTCGGCGCTGTTGTCGATGTCGCCGTCGATCGGCGTGAAATCGAAGGCGGTTTCGGGCGTGCCGTTCAGGTACCAGCGGCCATGATGGCCGGTGCGGTCCACCGAGACGACGAGGTGCGTCCAGGTATTGGCGGCCAGGATCGGGCCCAGCACCACCTGCGTCGCAAGGCCGGTGCCGATCGACAGGTAGCTCTGCATGCCGTCGAGCCAGACGGCCCAGCCGCGCGTGCCGGGGGCGCCGCTCGAGAAGTCCTCGGCGCGCTGGTCGGCCACGAGGCGTGCGCCGGCGCCGGCCGGTTCCATGTTCAGCCAGGCGGCCAGGGAGAAGGAGCCATCACCGAAGTCCAGGTCGAGTTGGTCCGCGATCGGTACGACCGCGTGATCGGTCGGTGACGAGAGGCAGAGCGCGGTCGGATCGCCCGGGGCGCCGGGGGAGAGCTCCAGTTGGGCGCCGTTCCATGCCGGATCGCCATGGGTGACATCCATGGCGCTGCCGGCCGGCGGCAGGTCGTTGAACGGCCACCAGGCGGCAAGCCCGGGGGGCGGCGTGGCGCAGGGCGGCGTGCTGGTGCAGGCGGCGTTGCCGAAGTTGATGCCGGTGGTCGTGGTGCCGGTCGTCGTGTTCAGTGAATGCACGAATGTCGGCGGGGCGGTCTGTATCCAGCCGGGTTGTGACACTTCGCTCACCAGCCACGGGCCGCA
>VFBG01000100.1 GCA_006515835.1 bacterium
GGCGGCCGGCGCACGGCCCGATACGCCCGAAGGCGCCCTGCAAAGGCTGGTCGCCGCGGGCCGGTCGCCCGCGGATGCGCGCGAGTTGCTGGCCGGGGCCCTGATCTCGCCCGTCCTGACCGCCCATCCGTCGGAAGTCCGGCGCAAGAGCGTCATCGACCGCATCGCCGCCGTTTCCGACCTGCTGGACGCCTGCGACCAGACCGGCGCGACCTGTGATCTGGCCGCGCGGGACGCCGGCCTGCGCCGTCAGACCACCATCCTGTGGGCGACCCGTCTGGTGCGGCAGGCCGGGCTGGTGGTGCAGGACGAGATCGACACCGTCGTCTCCTTCCTCGACCGCGTCTTCCTGCACGTCGCCCCGGCCCAACTGGCCGGCTGGCGCCAGCGGCTGGAAGCGCCGGACCTCGACGAGGTGAACGCCCTCGGTGCCGAACTCAGCCTGTCCGGGTCGATGAGTGCGATCTCGCCGGCCCTGCGGGCCCTGGCCGAGGCCTCGGGCGACCAGTCGCCGCACCGCGCCGATGAGCCCTACCGCCGCGCGCTCAGTGAAATCTACGCCCGGCTGGCGGCGACGCATCCGGTTCTGACCGGCCAGCCCGCGCCACGCGCACCGTCCTTCGCCGCCAAACCCTACGCCGGACCCGACGCCTTCCGCGCCGATCTGGCCCTGTTGCAGGACAGTCTGGTGGCCAATCATGGCGCGGTCTTCGCCGACGACCGGCTGGCCCGGCTGATCACGGCCGCTGACGTCTTCGGCTTCCATATGGCGACCCTGGACCTGCGCCAGAATTCGGACGTGCACGAGCGGGTCGTCGCCGACCTCCTGAAGGTCGCGGGGGTCAGCGACGACTATGCCGCCCTGGATGAAGCGGAGCGCCTGTCGATCCTTGCCGCCGAGCTCGCCTCGGGCAGGCCGCTGTTCAATCCCTGGGCGACCTACGCCGACGAGACGCTGAAGGAGCGTGCCATCCTGCAAGCGGCGGCCGAGGCTCTCCGGCTGTTCGGACCCCAGGCGATCCGAACCCATGTGGTCTCCAAGACCGACGCCGCCTCCGATCTGCTTGAGGTCTATCTGCTGCTCAGGGAGGTCGGCCTGTACCGGCCGTCCGATCCCGCCGCCTGCCCGATCCAGGCCGCGCCCCTGTTCGAGACGATCGACGACCTGCGCGCCGCCCGACCGACGCTGGAGCGTCTGCTGGCCGAGCCCTCGGCCCTCGCCGTCGCCCGGGCGCGCGGGGTGCAGGAGGTGATGATCGGCTATTCGGACTCCAACAAGGACGGCTCCTACCTGACCTCGACGTGGGAGCTCCACGAGGCCTCCCGGGCCCTGAAGACCGTAACGGACGCCGCTGGCCTTCGGCTCCAGCTCTTCCATGGTCGGGGCGGCGCCGTCGGCCGGGGTGGCGGCTCCAGCTTCTCCGCCGTGCTCGGCCAGCCGCAGGGTACGGTCGCCGGCCGTATCCGCGTTACCGAACAGGGCGAGGTCATCGCCAACAAATACGGCGAGCCGGAAGTGGCCCGGCGTAACCTCGACGCCCTGACTTGCGGCGTCCTTCTGGCCTCGCTGGCGCCGCCGCCCGACGCCGAACTGACCGCCCGCCACGGTCCGACCCTGGACCGGCTGTCCAGGGCCTCGATGTCCGCCTACCGGGCCCTGGTCTATGAGACGGACGGCTTCGTCGACTATTTCCGCGCCGCCACCCCGATCGCCGAGATCGCCGACCTGAAGATCGGCTCGCGGCCCGCCTCACGCACCGCCTCCACCGCCATCGAGGATCTGCGCGCCATTCCGTGGGTGTTCAGCTGGTCGCAGTCGCGCGTCATGCTGCCGGGCTGGTTCGGCTTCGGCTCGGCCGTCGCCGAACTTCTGGATGGGGGTGCCGACATGGACGAGCTCGAGGCCATGAACCGCGACTGGTCCTTCTTCCGCACCCTGATCCAGAACATGGAGATGGTCATGGCCAAGGCCGACATGACCATCGCCCGCCGTTACGCCGCCCTCGTGCCTGACCGGGCCCTGGCCGAACGGATCTTCGCCTCCATCCAGGCCGAGTGGAACCGCACCCATGCGGCGGTCCTGGCCATCACCGGCCAGACGGCACTGCTGGGCAGCCAGCCTGAGCTGGACCGGCTGATCCGGCTGCGCATGCCCTATGTCGAGCCGCTCAACCATGTGCAGATCGAACTGATCCGCCGCCGGCGTGCGGGCGACGACGATCCCCGGGTCCGCGAAGGCATATTGCTGGCCCTGAACGGAGTGGCGGCGGGGCTGCGCAACAGCGGCTGATCAACGTTCAGTTTTCCGCGAATTCATCCAGCGTCGCTATTTCGCCGCGGAACGCTCACCCGGCTGCAACAGCCCGGCCGTATCTCCCGCCTCGTCGCCGCCACGAGCGACGCAGCTCTCCGCAGGAGATCGCCATGAAAATCCTCGCTTCTCTCGCCGCCGTCCTGACCCTTGCCGCCGGGGCCGCCTCCGCCCAGGAGGCGCGCATCAGCTGGGGCGACCTCGATCTGTCCAGCGCCGCCGGGGCCGACGTCTTTGATGCCCGTGTCTCGGCTGCCGCCGACCGGATGTGCCGTGGCGTCAAACGACCCGGCAGCCGGATCAATGACCGCGCCTTCTGCCGCTCCGCCGTCCGCGCCGAAGCGGTTCGCCAGCTGCCGGGTCCCATCCAGGTCGACTATGCCCTCAGCCGACTGCCGATGGTCGCCTGACGGCAAAGCGCACAGCAAAGAGGCCGGCGGATCGCTCCGCCGGCCTCTCTCGCATTCGCACCCGCGCTCCGCCCTCAACCCGTCCGAACGGCGTCAGGCCAGTCTAGGAGACCGGGAAGCCTCGCACCTTGACGGCGCGGTCGGTGGTGTTGCCCTCGGCCAGGATGACAGCCTTGTAGCGGGAGGCGATGTCCGGATTGAAGACGTCGCCCGACTCCTCGAAATAGGCCCAGGTGTCGGCATCCATGACCTCTGACCAGAGGTAGGAATAATAGCCCGCCGAATAGGCGTCCGAGGTGAACAGGTGATTGAACTGCGGCAGGCGGTGCCGCATCACGATCTCCTTCGGCATGCCGTACCGGGCCAGGCTGGCGCGCTCGAAGGCGTCGATGTCGGTCGGCGGCGTCGCCTGGGTGTGCAGGTCCATGTCGACCAGGGCCGACGACAGATAGCTGACGGTCGCATAGCCCTGGTTGAAGGTGGCGGCGGCCTCGACCTTGTCCACCAGCGCCTGGGGCATGGCCTCGCCCGTCCGGTAGTGGCGCATGAAGCCATCGAGGATCGGCCGGCTCAGCACCCAGTGCTCGTGGACCTGCGAGGGATATTCGACATAGTCGCGCGGCGTGCCGCCCAGGGCCGGATAGGTATAGGCCGCCGACAGCGAGTGCAGGGCGTGGCCGAACTCGTGGAACAGGGTCTCGGCGTCGTCCAGCGAGATCAGGATCGGCTCGCCGCCCTCGGCCTTGGTGAAGTTGTTGTTGTTCGACGACAGGACGTTCTTGACGCCGTCATAGCGAGAGAAGGAGCGATAGCTGGTCGCCCAGGCGCCCGACCGTTTGCCTGGCCGCGAGAAGTCGTCGGAATAGAACAGGCCGACATGGCTTCCATCAGACTTGTTGGTGACCTCGAACACCTCGACGTCCGGATGGAAGCCGGGAACGCTGCCGGCCGGCACGGGCGTGAAGTCGAAGCCGTACAGGCGCCCGGCCATGTGGAAGGCACCGCGCTTGACGTTGTTCAGCTCGAAATACGGTTTCAGCTCATTCTGGTCGAGGTCGTATTTCTGCTTCCGGACCTTCTCTGCGTAATAGAGGTAGTCCCACGGTTCGATATCGTGACCCGCGATGGCGCGCATGTCCGCGACCTCCTCGGAGACGCGGGCGACGGCGGCGGGCCAGACCCGCATCATCAGGCCGTTGGCCGCAGCCGGCGTCTTCGCCATCGTGTCCTGCATCCGCCATTCGGCATGATTGCGGAAACCCAGCAGCCGCGCACGTTCGGCTCTCAGGCGGACGATCTCGGCGATGGTCGCATTGGTGTCGTTGGCGTCGCCGTTGTCGCCGCGGTTGACGAATTTGCGCCAGACCTTTTCGCGCAGCGCCCGGTCATCGGCGAAACTCAGGAACGGGTCGACGCTCGAGCGGGTGTTGACGATGGCCCAGCCCTGCACATTGCGCGAACGGGCAGCGGAGGCTGCAGCGGCCTTGTTCGAGGCCGGCAGTCCGGCCACCCCGGCTTCGCTGTCAATCACCGTCCAGGCGTTCTCGTCGGCGACGACCTTCTGGCCGAAGCTGGTGAAGGCGTTGGACAGGGCGGTGTTGATCCGGCCAAGCTCGGCCTTGCCTGCGGCGTCCAGCGCGGCACCGTTGCGCACGAAACTGTCGCGGCTGCGGGTCGCGATCCGGGTCTGTTCGGCGCTCAGGCCCGCGGCCGCGGCACCGTCGGCAACGGCCTTGATCCGCGCGAACAGCCGCTCATTGAAGGTGATCTCGTCGCCGGCCGCCGACAGCAGGGGCGACAGTTCGGTATCCACGGCATTGTAGTCGTCAGACCCGATGTTGGATGTCATCACCCCGTAGATGGAGCCTGCGCGGTCGAGCGGATCGCCCGCCATCTGCAGCGCGACCATGGTGTTGGCGAATGTCGCCGGCTCGGGATTGTTCGCGATCGCCTCGATCTCGGCGCGTTGCAGCTCAATGCCTTCCAGCAGGGCGGTCCTCAGCTTGGCTGCGGTGACCCGGTCCCAGGGCGGCACGCCCTCGTAAGGGCCGGTCCAGACCTGCAGCAGCTCGGCGCGGGGGGTCTGCGCCGGCAGGACGGCGCGGGCGACGGCGGCGTCCGCCGCCAGGGTCGTGGCCGGCGTGCCTCCGCCCATGGACATGCCGTTGGAAGCGCAGGCCGACAGGGCGAGCAAACTGCCTCCGGCGACGAGAAGCTGGCGTCTGTGCATGGGATAACTCCGTCCGTATGAGTGTTGTCGCGAACCGTAGGCCCTTCCCGGCCTGACTGTCACATGAACGGGCCGTAATCTTCGCCGGTGGACGCGGTCCGGCGGGGCGTCTAAAGGCCGCGCCATGGCGATTGGCGTATTCGACTCCGGCGTGGGCGGCCTCACGGTGCACCGCGAACTGACGCGACGGTTCCCCGACCGGGATTTCGTCTATCTGGCCGACCAGGCCAACGCCCCCTATGGCGGGTGCGGCGGCGAGCAGATCGTCGACATGACCCGGGCCGGGTGCGAACGGCTGTTCGAGGCCGGGGCCAATATTATCGTCCTGGCCTGCAACACCGCCTCGGCCATCGCCCTTCGCCGCCTGCAACAGTCCTGGGTGCCCGAGGCCCGCGCGCGCCACGGCCGCCCGGTCAACGTCCTCGGCATCATCGTCCCGACCATTGAGGCTGCCACGGGCATGCCCTGGGCCTATGAGGCCGAGCGTCGCGGCGACAAGATCGAGGCCATCGACGTCACCGGCGTCTTCTGCACCGCCGCTACGGCCATGAGCCGGGTCTATGAGATCGAGATCGACAAGCGGCGCGAGGACCTGGCCGTCTTCTCCGAACCCTGCCCGGGCCTCGCCGGCCTGATCGAGCTCGGTGCCCCGGCCGAGGAGCTGAAGGTGGTCGTCGACGATCACGTCGACGCCCTGCGCCGTCGCATCGGCCGCCATCCCGACCAGGCCATCCTCGGCTGCACCCACTATGAGATCGTGGCCGACCTGTTCGCCGCCGCCCTGCCGCCCGGCACCCCGGTGATCCACCAGCCCACCGCCGTCGCCGACGCCCTCTCCCGCTATTTCGAACGTCATCCGGAATATGATCTGGGTGGTTCGGGCCGCCGGGACTTCCTCACCAGCGGCAAGGCCGGGCCGCAATCCGATCTGGTCAGCCAGTTCTGGGGCGCGCCGCTGTCGTTCGCTTCGGCTTGACACTTCGGGTCTGACCCTCGCCCATGCGGGCCGGGAGGATCATGGATGCTCAAGACCATTTCGGCCGGCCTGGCGCTGGCGCTGATCGCTTCGGCGGCTTCGGCCGAGGTCAAGTCGCGCACCGACAGCAGTTTCACCCTCACCTTCGAACGGCCGATTCTGGCCGCGCCCGAGTCCGTGCTGGAGGCTGTGGCCATGCCGGCCGGCTGGTGGAGCAGCGAGCACACCTATTCAGGCGACGCGGCCAACATCCGGCTGGATCTCATTCCAGGCGGCTGCTGGTGCGAGGCCTTGCCGGACGGCGGGGTCAAACATGCCGAGACCGTCCTGATCTGGCCGGAGCGACGCATGGTTCGCTTCGATGCGCCGTTCGGGCCCTTGCAAGGCCTCGGCGCTGACGCCGTCCTGACCATGACCTGGGCAGACCCGGCCGACGGGGCCGAACGACTGCTCAGATGGACCTTTGTGGTCAACGGGCCCGGAACCGGCGCCATGGCGGACGCCATCGACAGCGTATTGGCCGAGCAGTTTCGTCGGTTGGGGGATCGTCTGGACGGGCTCTAGCCCGCCAGCGCCGCTTCCGAGGCCGCGATCCGGCTGGCGGCGTGGACCACCGAGGCGATGCGCAGGGCGGTCTGCACCTGGGTCGCCGGCACGCCGTGCTGGCGCAGGGCGCCCTCGTGGGCATCGAGGCAGGCGCCGCAGCCGTTGATGGCCGAAACGGCCGTGGACCACAGTTCAAAGTCCATCTTGTCGACACCCGGATTGGCCAGGACGTTCATCCGCAGACGGGCGGGGATGGTCGTGTACTCGTGGTTCTTCATCAGGTGCAGCGACCGGTAGTAGATGTTGTTCATGCCCATGATGGCGGCGGCGGCCTTGGCCGCGTTCATCGCCTCGGGGGACAGGACGGTCGCGGCCTGGGCCTCGATCGCCCTGACCACCGGCGCGACGCCGACCGAATGGGCCGAGGCGAGGAAACAGCCCCATTTCTGCTGGTCGTTCAGCACGGTTTCGGAGGCGAGTGAACTGAGGTTCAGCGAGATGTCCTTGGCATAGGCGGGCATCAGGTCGCGCAGGGCGTCGAGGGACATTCTGTGGGGTTCCCTTCGGGAAGCGGCTATCGCTCGCGACGCGGTCGCTCGCTACTTGAGCCGCATGTGAGGCTGTTTAGTTGAATTGGCGCGCTTGCGCTCAAGTCGCGAGGCTCCGCGAGCCGAGCATAGCGCCCAAAAATGAAGCGAGCGGCGAAAAGGCGGCGACGCAAGCACCGCCGCCTTCCACCACTCGGTTCGCCGCCTTTAGGCAGCGAGCGTCTCGCCGCCCACCGGGCGGTTGCAGGCGCACAGTTCGTCGGTCTGCAGGGCGTCGACGACCCGCAGGGTATCAGCCGGGGCGCGGCCCACGTTCAGGTTGGTGACATAGACGTGCTGCACGACATTGTGCGGATCGACCACGAAGGTGGCGCGCAGGGCGACGCCCTCGGCCTCGTCCAGTACGCCCAGATCGCGGGCGAATTTGCCGCCGTTGTCGGCGAACTGCCAGATCGGCAGCTTCGACAGGTCGGCGTGATCGCGGCGCCAGGCCAGCTTCACGAACTCATTGTCGGTCGAGCCGCCCATCACCACGGTGTCGCGGTCATTGAACTCGCGAGCCAGCGAGGCGAACTCGGCGATCTCGGTCGGGCAGACGAAGGTGAAGTCCTTCGGGTAGAAGAAGATGACCTTCCACTTGCCCTCGAAGCTGTCCTTGGTGATCGGCTCGAAGGCCGAGACGCCGTTCTCTTCGTGGCTGTTGAAGCCCGGCTTGACGCCGATGATCTTGAAGTCCGGCAGTGTTTGTCCAACGCCCAGCATGGCGGGTTCTCCTGATGAATCTGAAAGGGTTTGCGCCCGGGGAGAGGCGCCGCAACCGCGAAATGGCTTGTGCGATGCACAAAGTCAATGATTGGACGCTGCTTTGGTCGATAGATAATTTCTATACCCACGACAGGGGCCGCGACCACGTGATTCAGGCGAAAGCGGATCGCGCCTTTACCCCTGCTTGCCGGCGCTCCAAGGTCGGTGGGCAATCGAAGGATGTCCCCCATGCGCCGACTGACCGCCGCCCTGCTGATCGCCACGGCCCTGCCTGTCGTCCTGCCCGCCGCCGCTGTCGCACAGACGCCGCCGGCCAGCCTGGGCGACCGCTATGTGCCGGCCCCCTGGTGGATGCGCGATCCCGTCATCGCCTCGGTCGGCTATGTCCGCGCCGAGGTCCCGGCCAACCGGGCCGGGTTCGGGGCGACGTTCCAGTCCATAGACCGCAGCGCCGCCGACGCCTCGCGCAAGGCCGCCGACCAGATCCGCGCCCTCAGCCAGGCCCTTGCGGCCTATGGCGTCGACGCCGTCCGGGTCGAGACCGCCATCACCACCCGCCCGATCTATGACCAGTACCGTGACGAGGCCGGCGTCCTGCGCGACAACGTCCGCCCGGATCGCATCGCCCGCTACCAGGCCGACGCTTCGGTCAGCATCACCGTCCGCGACGTGTCCGTGCTCGAGCGGGTCTATGCGACCGTGATCGCCTCGGAGCCCACCTCGACCAGCCGGGTCAGCTTCAGCCTCGATCCGGACAACGCCACCAACACCTGGCTGCAGGCCGACGCGGTCAAGGATGCGGCCCGGCGGGCGCGCGAGGCCGGGCTGGCCGTCCTATTCCTCCGGCGCCGAACAAGCCACGACCGTCGACGATGTCGTGGTCACCGGATCGCGGGTGGTGCGCAGCGCGGCCCCGGCCCCGCCGCCTCCGCCGCCCCCGGGTGCGGCCGCGCCGACGGAGGCCCAGATCGAGGCCGCCCGACTGGCCATGCAGCCGCCGCTGCGCGAACTGACCGATCGTGCCTGCGTGGTCTATGCGCTGAACTGAACGGTCCCGCTTGACCCGTCGTCGCCTCCGGGCGACCGAAGGCTATGACCGCTGCGTTCAAAGCCGATCCGGCCTTCGAGTCGGGTTCCGTCATCGCCTGCGACTGGCCCCTGTGCCAGGTGCGGCTTCAGGACGACGCCCGCTTCCCGTGGCTGATCCTGATCCCGCGCCGCGCCGGCCTGCATGAAATCGAGGACCTGACCCCTGCCGAACGCACGACCCTGATGGACGAGGTCGTCCGCGCCGGCGAGATGGTCCGTGAGATGGGCCAGGCGGCCGGACGGCCGGTGCAGAAGCTGAACGTCGCCGCGCTCGGCAATGTCACCGCCCAGCTGCATGTCCATGTCGTCGGCCGCCGTCATGACGACGGTCAATGGCCTGATCCGGTCTGGGGACGTGGCGCGGCCACGCCCTACGGTGCCAACGGCCTGCAGGCCCTGGTATCGCGCATCCGGCTCAGTTCGGGCGGATAAGGCTCGCTGCGCCGGCCCGACCATCGACGGTCAACTGCCCGCGCCAGCTGTTCCCGGTCCGCTGCAGGGTCATGACGCCCACGCCCTCGAGCGTCAGGGTCGTTCCGTCCGAGGTCGCCGGCCCCCAGCCTGCCGGACCGCGCCAGCCGCCCTCGACCGGCCCGACCCCGGAATCGCTGAGTACCAGATCGTAAAGCGTCCGCCCCGTCGCATCGACCAGCCGCCAGACCCCGTCCAGCCCCCCTGCGGCCTGATCGGCGCGGATCTCCGCGGACGCCACGCCCTGCTCATAGGCCGCCTCGACATCGCTCGGCGTGAATTCATAGGACCGCACATAGGCCTCGACCACGACCGGCGCTTCCAGCGGACGGCGGTACAGCTCCCCGTCAGCGTCGCCCTGGGCCGGTTCACGGCCGAAATTCCGTCCGGGCTCGAACGGCCGGATTACCGGCGCCTGATACGCGGCCTGCGTCGACGGATGCGGTGCGGCGTCCTGCATCAGCAGGCCAGCGAGGGCGAGGACGATAAAACCCGACATGGTGGCCAGACTGCCGCGAACAGGCGCGAATGACAAAGGCCGTGCACCCCGCCCGCGAATTCGTGATCCGGAATGCCGCACCTGCTCACGTTTCGTTGACCCCCGCCGTGACGCTGACTAAACCCGGTTCACCGATTTCGAGCGGCTGAATTCGCTCAGGTTTCTGAGAACCATTCGCAATATGTCGACCTCCCCCTTGCCGGGCGACGCCTCCAACGACCCGTCTGACGATCAGACCGGCCGGTTTGTGGTCCAGCCCAACGGCCGCGTCCGTCCCCTGTCGCCGCATCTGCAGATCTGGCGCTGGCACGTCACCATGCTCGCCTCGATCCTGAACCGCATGACCGGCGGCGCCCTGTCGGTCGGATCAGTGCTGATCGGACTGTGGCTGATGGCCCTCGCCTTCGGACCGGAAGCCTATGCGACCTTCACCGGCTGGATGGGCTCTCCGCTGGGTCTGTTCGTCTGGTTCGGACTGACCGTTGCGCTCTGCCTGCACCTGACGGGCGGCATCCGCCACCTGATCTGGGACGCCGGCCGCGGCCTGTCGCCCAAGGCTGCCGACGCCCTGTCCTGGGCATCGATCGTCGGTGGCGTCGTGATCGCCGTGGCTTTCTGGGCCCTGCTGTTCAGCTCCGGGAGGGTCGGACTGTGAGCCGCCGCACCAAGACCTTCGTAAAGGGCGTCAAGGTTTCCGAGCGCCACGGTGCCGGGGAATGGACCGCCGAACGGCTCTCGTCCGCCATCCTCGTTCCCCTGACCCTGTGGGGTCTCTGGAGCGGCTTCGTCCTGTCGGGTGCCGGCTACGACGGTGCGCTGGCCTGGTTCCGCTCGCCGGTGAACGCTGTCCTGCTGGCCGTCACCCTGCTGGTCAGCGTCTGGCACATGCAGATGGGGCTGAAGGTCATCGTCGACGACTATATCCACAAGCCCGGCTCGCGCGGTGCCCTGCTGGGCCTGATCGGCCTGCTCTGCGTCCTGCTCGCGGCGGCGGGCGTCTTCTTTATCGTACGGCTGGCCCTGGGCTCCGCGCCCCTGCCCGCCGGCTTCGGGATCTGACGGCTGATGGCTGCTTACGAATTCGTCGATCACGCCTATGACGTCGTTGTCGTCGGCGCGGGCGGCTCGGGCCTTCGCGCCGCCCTCGGCGCGGCCCAGCAGGGGCTGAAGGTCGCCTGCGTCACCAAGGTCTTCCCGACCCGGTCGCACACCGTGGCGGCCCAGGGCGGCATCTCTGCCTCGCTCGGCAACATGGGCGAGGATAGCTGGCAGTGGCACATGTACGACACCGTCAAGGGGTCGGACTGGCTGGGCGATCAGGACGCCATCGAATACCTGGTCCGCAATGCGCCCAAGGCCGTTTATGAGCTCGAGCACTGGGGCGTGCCCTTCTCGCGCACCGAGGAAGGCAAGATCTACCAGCGCGCCTTCGGCGGCATGACGCGGAACTTTGGCGAGGGCCCGGTGCAGCGCACCTGCGCCGCCGCCGACCGCACCGGCCACGCCATCCTGCACACCCTGTACGGCCAGTCGGTCCGCCGAGAGGTCGAGTTCTTCGTCGAATATTTCGCCCTCGACCTGATCATGCAGGACGGGGCCTGCACCGGCGTGACGGCGCTGAAGCTCGACGACGGCACCATGCACCGCTTCCGCGCCAAGCTGGTGATCCTGGCCACCGGCGGATACGGCCGCGCCTATTTCTCGGCCACCAGCGCCCACACCTGCACCGGCGACGGCAATGCCATGGTGCTTCGCGCCGGCCTGCCGCTGCAGGACATGGAGTTCGTGCAGTTCCACCCGACCGGCATCTACGGCGCCGGCTGCCTGATCACCGAGGGCGCCCGCGGCGAGGGCGGCTATCTGACCAACTCAGAGGGCGAGCGCTTCATGGAGCGTTATGCGCCGACCGTGAAGGACCTCGCCCCGCGCGACATGGTCAGCCGCTCCATGACCATCGAGATCCGCGAAGGTCGCGGCGTGGGTCCGAACAAGGACCACATCCACCTGCACCTCGACCATCTCGACCCGGCCGTCCTGCACGAGCGCCTGCCGGGTATCTCCGAGAGCGCCAAGATCTTCGCGGGCGTCGACGTGACCAAGCAGCCGATCCCGGTCCTGCCGACCGTCCACTACAATATGGGCGGCATCCCCACGAACTATCACGGCGAGGTCCTGACCAAGGTCGGCGACAATGCCGATACGGTGGTGCCCGGCCTGATGGCCGTAGGCGAGGCGGCCTGCGTCTCGGTGCACGGCGCCAACCGCCTCGGCTCCAACAGCCTGACCGACCTGGTCGTCTTCGGCCGCGCCGCCGGCCTGCGCTGCGGCGAGGTGGTCGACAAGGTCTCCAAGGTGCCGGACGCTCCGGCCTCGACGACGGACGGCCATCTGGCCCGTCTCGACCGTTTCCGGAACGCCAACGGCTCGACCCCGACGTCGAAGCTGCGCATCGACATGCAGCGCGCCATGCAGTCCGACGCGGCCGTGTTCCGCACCGGCAAGACCCTGGAGGAGGGCGTCGCCAAGCTGCGCGCCATCCACGCCGCCGGCGCCGACATCAAGACCACCGACCGCGGCCTGTGAAGATCGACTACCGTCCGGTGCATAACTACACGATGTCGAAGGACATCGATTACATTGAGCCCAAGGCGCGGGTGTACTGATGGTCCAGCTGACTCTCCCCAAGGGCTCCAAGCCCACGCGCGGCAAGGTCCACAAGGCCCCCAAAGGCGCGAAGAACGTCAAGACCTACAAGGTCTATCGCTACGACCCCGAGGTTGACGCCGACCCGCGCTGGGACACGTTCGAGATCTCGGCCGACGACCACGGCCCGATGCTGCTGGACGCCCTGATCCACATCAAGAATGAGATCGACCCGACCCTGACCTTCCGGCGGTCGTGCCGCGAGGGGATCTGCGGCTCGTGTTCAATGAATATCGACGGGCGCAACACCCTCGCCTGCACCAAGGGCTGGGAGGAGTGTTCCTCCTCGACCATCTCCATCGCGCCCCTGCCGCACCAGCCGGTGGTCAAGGACCTGGTGACGGACCTGACCCTGTTCTACGCCCAGTACGACTCGATCCAGCCCTACCTGCAGTCCGACGAACCGGACCCGGAGAAGGAGCGTATCCAGCTGCCGGAAGACCGTGCCAAGCTGGACGGCCTGTACGAATGCATCCTGTGCGCCTGCTGCTCGACCTCCTGCCCCAGCTACTGGTGGAACCAGACCGAATACCTCGGCCCGGCGGCCCTGCTGCAGTCCTACCGCTGGATCGCCGACAGCCGCGACGACGCGACGGACAAGCGGCTCGACGACCTTGAGGACCCGTTCAAACTCTACCGCTGCCACACCATCATGAACTGCGCCCAGGTCTGCCCCAAGGGACTGAACCCGGCCGAGGCGATCGCCAAGACCAAGAAGCTGATGGTGGCCCCGTCACGGAAGAAGACGGAAGCGGCGTAGTCCGCGAAGCGGGTTCATCACAACGGGCACAACGACTCCACAGCGAACACGACGGGCGCCGCGCCTCTCTGCCGCTGTGTTCGTTGTGCCTGCGTTGTGTTCGCCGTGATGAACCTCGAATGCCAACCGCTTGCCGCTTTCGCGGCGAAGAATGGACCGCTATAGGCGCGACATGGCGAAGATCACCTACATCGAACACGATGGCCGCGAACATGTCGTGGAGGTCAAGAATGGCCTCTCCGTCATGGAGGGGGCGATCCGCAACAACGTCCCCGGCATCGACGCCGATTGCGGCGGCGCCTGTGCCTGCGCCACCTGCCATGTCTATGTCGATGAGGCCTTCGCCGCCGAGACCGGTCGCGCCTCGGCCATGGAGGAGTCGATGCTGGACTTCGCCGAGAACGTCCAGCCGAACAGCCGCCTGTCCTGCCAGATCCGGGTCACCGACGCTCTCGACGGTCTGATCGTCCGACTGCCCGAAAACCAGCACTGAGCCGCGGCCGTGGGCCGCGCGAACCCTGAACTCGTTGATCTGGTCGGCCGGCTGATCGCCGACGGTCCGAAAGACCGCCCGGCACTGATCGCAATCGTCGGGGCGCAGGGGTCCGGCAAGACAACCCTTGCCCGCGCTGCCGCCGCGCGGTTCGGGGCGGCCCAGATCTCCATNNNNACGACGTCTATCTGACCCGCGCCGACCGCGAGGCCATGGCCCGCGACGTCCACCCGTTGTTCGTTACCCGCGGCCCGCCGGGGACCCATGACCTTGGCCTGCTTCAACGGTTGATCGACGCCCTGTCCGCCGCGGGACCGGACGACAGAACCCGAATCCCTGACTTCGACAAGCGCGGCGACGACCGCCGGCCGCTCGAAGACTGGCGCGCCTTCCGCGGCCGGCCATCGGCCATACTGATCGACGCCTGGTGCCTCGGCGCCCTTCCCGAAGACCCAGCGGCCTTGGCCGAACCCGTCAATCCGCTGGAAGCCGATCACGACCCGGACGGCGACTGGCGGCGCGCCGTCAACGGCTTCGTCGGCGGGGCCTATGCCGACTTCATCGCCCGCTTCGACGCCGTCCTCTTCCTGCGTGCGCCATCGTTCGACGTCGTGCTGGACTGGCGCTGTCAGCAGGAGGCCGACCTTCTGGGCGTGGCCCCGGCCGACCTGCCCGCCGCCGAGCGCGAGCGGCTGGCCGGCTTCATCCAGTCTTTCGAACGGGTCACCCGCCGCATGCTCGACGGCGGCGTGCAGGCCGATGTCGTGGTGCAACTGGATAGAAACCGTCTGCCGGGCTCTATGGGCACATGACCACTTCGCAGGACCGTCGTTTCGAGCCGCGCTCGCCCGCCAGTGAGCGTGGGGTGGTGATCGCGCCCGGCTTCGAGATTCCGTGCCTGCTGGTCGACCAGTCGAGTCAGGGCGGCCGGATCCGGCTGGACCGGAACCTGGTCCTGCCGAAGGTCGTCATGGTGATCGACATCGCCCAGGGCGTTGCGATCGAGGCGCAGGTGGCCTGGCAGAAGGGTCAGGAGGCCGGTCTCAAGCGCACCGGCCAGGCCTCGCTGCGCGGTCTGATACCCTCGCGCCTGTCCGACGCCCGTGCAGCGTGGATGCGGGCGGGCGGGCGCTAGAGGGCTGTCACGGCCTTGATCGCTACATAGACGGCGACGATCAGGATCAGGCCCGCGAACAGGCGGCGGCCCAGAACGGCATTGGCCCCCAGACGCCGGGCGATGGGCAGGCCCGCGAGGGTTCCAGCCGTGCCGCCCACCGCCATGGCGGCCACGATCGGCCAGTCGATCAGTCCCGACAGGGCGTAGTTCGCCGCTGTCGTGGCCCCGAACGCCGCAACGCTGACCAGAGACGACGCCTGGGCCAGGGCGAGCGTCATGCCCGCCGCGCCCATCAGGCCGGGAACAATCAGAAAGCCGCCGCCGATCCCGAAGAAGCCCGCGGCCACGCCGACCCCCGCGCCTGAGGCGGCGACGCGCGGGGCCATCGCGCGGGTCAGCCGCACATTCTCCGCACCAACCGGCGCATTGGGCCGCAGCATCGCGAGCGCGACGAGCCCCATCGCCAGGGCGAAGAAGATCAGCAGGGCGTGACCGTCGATCGCCTTGGCTACCGACGACCCGGCGAAGGCACCCACCGAACCGGTCGCGGCGAACATCAGGGCGCAGGGCCAGCGCACCCGTCCCGCCCGCGCCTGACCCGCCAGCGCCGTCAGGGCATTCAGCGCCACCCCGGCGGCCGAGGCCCCGATGGCGACATGCGGGTCCTCAACACCGACCACATACAGCAGCAACGGCACGGCCAGCACCGAGCCGCCACCGCCGAACACGGTCAGCAGAAGGGCGACGATCCCGCCGCTGAGGACAGCCAGCAGAAGTTGGGCGAGCACCGGGTCCATGAGGTCACGCGGCCCGTATCGCCCGGTTCCAGGGCATCGCGGCGAGAAGCCGCGCCATGCCGCAGAATCCGGTCGCCCCGGCCAGAAACAGCCCGGCGCCGACGAAGGCCGACAGGCCCCAGAAGCCGGGGTGGACCAACAGGCCCAGAAGCGCGCCGATCAGGATCAGGCCGCCGGCCGTCATCTGCACCTGCCGCATCAGCTCCAGAGGAGCTTTCGCATTGGTCAGGGTGGGCAGGCCCTGGGCCTTCCAGCCGTCCAGCCCGCCGTCCAGCACAAAGGCCTCGCCGGGAATACGGTCGGCCAGACGCACGCAGTTTGAGCCCGTGCGATTGCCGGTGCGGCACATGAAGACCACGTCCCGACCCGGACGGAGGTCCAGATGGGCCTCCTCGAACAGGGAAAGGGGCGCGGCGACGCTGCCGGCGATCCGCTCGCGCGCGACCTCGTCGGGCTCGCGGATGTCGACCAGCAAGGCCTTGCCGGCCTTGATGCGGGCCGAGACCTCGGCCGGGGACAGGGAGGTGAGAGACGCCATGGTTCAGTTTCCTTGGGGAGGAGGGCAGTAGATGTCGGCGAGAACGGCGATGACCTTCAGGGCCGCCGGGTCGGCGATGCGGTAGAGGATGGAGACGCCCTCGCGGCGGGTCGCGACCAGTCCCTCCTCGCGCAACACCGCGAGGTGTTGCGACAGGGCGGACTGGGACAGGCCGACAAGCGGCAACAGATCGCCCACCGCGCGTTCGCCGTCGCCGAGCTGGCACAGGATCATCAGTCGGCGCTCATTGGACAGCGCCTTGAGCAGTCGCGCGGCCGCGCCGGCGCTGGCTTGAAACTGGTCGAGAGACAGGGTGTGAGCGTCGTTCATGATGCGGCTTATATCAGTGTTTGCTAATTTAGCAATACCTAATATGTTGGGACCAACAAGGGAGCTCCCGCATGTCCATCGCCGCCCCGATCGTTGAAGGCTTCTTCGACGCCGCGACCCACACCATCACCTATCTGGTCGCCGATCCCGCGACCGGCGCTGCGGCTGTCATTGACCCGGTCCTCGATTTCGACGCCGCCAGCGGCCGCACCTCCACGGCCTCCCTGGAGCAGGTCCTTGCCAGGGTCTCCGAGCGCGGCCTGACGCTGGAGCGGGTGCTCGAGACCCACGCCCATGCCGACCACCTGACCGGCGCCGACGAAATCCGCAGACGCACCGGTGCCCCCATTGGCATCGGCAGCCGCATCACCGAGGTGCAGAAGGTGTTCGGCGTCCTGTTCGAGGCCCATGACGTCACCGCCGACGGCGTGGTCTTCGACAACCTCTATGCCGACGGCGCCCGCTTCAGCCTGGGGTCCCTGCCGGTCGAGGTCATCCACACGCCGGGGCACACGCCGGCCTGCGTCAGCTACGTCATCGGCGACGCGGCCTTTGTCGGCGACACCCTGTTCATGCCCGACTACGGCTCGGCGCGTTGCGACTTCCCCGGCGGCGACGCCCGGACCCTGTATCGCTCGATCCAGCGCCTGTTCGCCCTGCCGCCGCAGACCCGCGTCTTCGTCGGCCACGATTACCTGCCCGAGGGCCGCGCCGACTATCGCTGGGAGACGACGGTAGCGGACGAGAAGGCCGAAAACATTCACCTCGGCAGCATGCGACCAGAGGACGAATTCGTGGCCCTGCGCGAGGCTCGCGACGCCACCCTCAAGGTCCCGGCGCTGATCCTGCCCTCGCTTCAGATCAACATCCGCGCCGGTGCCCTGCCGCCGGCCGAAGCCTCGGGCAAGCGGTTTCTCAAGCTGCCGCTGAACGCGATCTGACGGCCGACTTCCGGCTCAGAGCACGTCCGGGACCGTGCCGGCGGAGATTGCCATCCGGCCGATCAGTCCCTTGACGATCAGGTCCAGGGCCGAGCCTTCGCGGTAGTCGGCGGCGGCGACGAAATTGACCCGGTCCTCGGAGATCAGGCCGTAGATCTTCTGCTGGTCGCGCTCGGAGTTGCGCGGGTCATAGACCGCGATCGAATAGCCGCCCTTGATGTGCATCATCTTCATGGTCGGCACGTCGGTGTCGCCGTCGCCGAGGAAGATCATCCGCGGCCATGAAGCGGTTGATCTTCTCGTGCTCCCAGTGGTTCAGCACGCCCTTGTTGATCCGGAACAGATACTGGGTCTTGGTCGTGTAGTTCACGCCGACCGCCGGCCAGATCGCTACGCCGTGTTCGTCGTAGACGAATTTGGACGCGAAGACGTGCCGGAACTCCGGCCGGATGGGGCAGCCATCGATCATCTCCTCGAGCCCGGCCGAGATGATGTAGTGCTCGATCTCCAGCCCGTATTTCTCGCCCATCGCATTGATGCGGTCGAACCAGCCCTTGCCGGTCAGGTCGGACTTCAGGCCGTCGAACAGCTTCACGTCCTCGCCGTGCTCGGCCAGCAGCTTGCGCGTGATCGGCGCATTGTTGTCGCGCGCCTGTTTCAGCATCAGCTGCATATACATCAGGATGTTGTCGCCGTCGGCGTCGCGCGTCAGCTTGTCCGCGGCACCCCAGAAGTCGCCGATCCCCATGCCGATCGACGGAATGAAGGTGACCTCCTGCATGTTGCCGCGGGCAAGGGTGCCGTCGAAATCGTAGATCAGCGCGGTCTTGAGGCGTTTGGGCGAGGCGGCCATCGGGCATCCAGTGTGGCGAGGGTCAGGGTCCATACCAGAAAACCTCCGGCGCACGTATCACGCCCGCGCAAGGCCGCCGGATTGGAGAGGTGCCGGGTCAGGGACGCCGCCCGGCCAGTCTGGTCAACACGGCATTAATTTCGGGAATCTTCGACCCGGTTCAGACGCGGTCCGACGACCCGCCCATCCGTTCGGCGCGCCCCGCGACCCGTCGAACGAACGGCGCAGGAGCGATCCCGATCAAACTGCTAGGCGCGGTCCGGGCGCCCATTCTGCGGCGTCGGGAGCAGACCGGGAAGCGATGCCTAGTATCGGGATCGGATCGAAAGCGACGCTGTGCGCGGCGCTCATGTGTGCTGTCCTCGCCGGATGCGGTGGAGGCGGCGGTGGCGGCAGCAGTGGTGGCGGCGACCCGGGTCA
>VFBG01000252.1 GCA_006515835.1 bacterium
TGGCCGATGACCACCGACTGCAGGCCGGTGCCCAGATACACCATGCCGTCGACGATGCCGACGGCGGCGCCCGCGTTCTTGGCCCCGCCGAAATCGGTCGTCGAGGTACCCGAGAGGATGCCGTGGACCCCGATGACCGCCATCGAGATCAGCAAGGTCGCCGCGCCGCCGAACCAGAGCGACTTGTCGAGCGTGCCGGCCAGCATGAGGATCGAGACCGCCATCACGCCGTACAGGATCGCCGCCATGGGCGCGCGGCGCGACTGGAACAGCCTGTCGGAGGCCCAGCCCGTGAGGAAGGCGCCGCCCAGGCCGGCGATGAGCAGCATCAGGCCCCAGTTCTGGGTCACCCAGAACGTCTTGCGGAAGCCCACCTCGGCGGCGTAGAGCGGATACCAGTGCATGATCCCGTTGCGCAGGATGCCGCTGCAGAACTCGATGCCGCAGACGACCAGCAGCACCGGGTGCGTGATGATCTTGTAGAAGACCGTCCTGACCGGCAGCCGGCCGCCGTCATCGGAGATCGACTCCTCGCCGGTGTCAAAGTCCGCGAAGCCCGCCTCGCCGGGCGTGTCGCAGAGCCAGAGGTACATCGCCACCCAGCAGGCGCCCATGAGGACGGCCGGGACGAAGAAGAGCCACCAGTTGCGGTCGACGCCCGCGCCCCCGGCGCCCAGGACGGCGCCGAAGACCTGGGTCCAGAAGCCCGGATCGGCGGCCGCCTCGGCCCGCGTGGCGGCGACGAGCGCGTAGCCCCAGTCGAAGGCGAAGAAGATCCCCAACGTGATCATCACGCCGAAGATCGTGGAGAAGGTGCCGCGCTCGCGCACATGGAACCAGGGCGCCTTGACCGTGACGATGGCGACGGCGCCGTAGCTCTGGAAGTGCATGTTGACCGCGTACAAGACCGTGAAGGTCCAGAACAGCGACAGCGCCCAGCCCCAGTGCGTGATGCCGTAGAGCGCCACGCCCATCAGCGTGTTGACGGCGATGGTGCCGGCGGTCCCGATGAGCATGGCCCGGCGGCCGCCCAGCTTGTCGGTCAGCGGGCCCGTCACAAGGAACGACAGGGCGTAGACCCACGCGCCCACGGCGAAGATCGCGCCGAAGTCCGCCTTCGTCATCACGGCATCGCCCAGGGCGCTCTTGGCCACCGTCAGGTTGTAGCGGCCCATGTAGAAGAACGCGTAGGCCAAGCCTAAGGGGAACCAGTTCAAGGCGCGGCGCCAGCGGTACGCGAAAGGGTGGGTCGGGATTTCCATGGGCCGCATGATACTCACTTCGGGCGCCCCCGGCATGAGTCCAGAGGCCCGCGCCGGCCTGGGCCTTACGGCCCGCACCTGAAATCTTTACGCG
>VFBG01000101.1 GCA_006515835.1 bacterium
CTGACCGTCGCCCTGCGCCTGCTGACCCTGCCCGACGGCCGGCTGGTGACCATGCAGGGCGGCGGGCCGTCGTCCCAGACCCGGATCGCCGCTGCCCGCGCGCATGACGAAGCGCCCGCCGCCGACCTGCACAGCCGGATCGTGGGCGGCATCGCCCGCATCCGCAGCCCTTTGCTTACGATCGCCGCGGATGTCGCGGGACCGGCGCGTGGCGTCTGGTCCGGCGCGGCCTGCGCCCAGCCGATGGCTCTGGAGATCGTCTGCGGCAAGGACCGACTGGTCACCGGCTGCGGCTGGACGCCCCGCGCGGGCGATCGTCAGGGCCTGCGCCTGCCTCCCGGCCATTCGACCCTCACCCTGGGCGAAGGCTCGACCGCCGAGCCGCTCGGCGGCTGGAAGGCCGAGCTGATGGGCCATCGCCTGACAGGTCGGCCGCTGCACGTCGATGTCCAGCAGCGCGACGGCGAGGGCGCGGTCTGGCTGGAGGTCGAGCACGACGGTTGGGTCCATGACTATGGCCTGCTGCATCAACGCCGGCTGTACCTGGACCAGCGGCTGGACGAGCTGCGCGCCGAGGAGCGCCTGCACCCGGCGCAGGGCCAGAAGGACGTGGTCCGCGCCATCGCCGCCCCCTATGCCGTGCGCTTCCAGCTTGAGCCGGGGGTACAGGCCTCGCTGGCGCGGGATCGCCGTTCCATCCTGCTGCGCGGCCATTCGGGCCGGGGCTGGTGGTTCCGCACCGACGGACCGGACGTGGCCATCGAGCCCTCGGTCCATATCGACGAGGGTCTGACCCGGCGATCGTTGCAGATCGTGGTGCGCGGCTCGGCCCGTACGGATTCCGAGACCAAGATCCGCTGGAAGCTGAGTCCTGCGGGCGCGGGTACCGACCCCACTTGAGTCCGGACCGACCCGCGACCATCTGAAGCCTGCCGCGTTCCGCCTTTTCCGATACAGGATCGATTGATGAGCTTTGCCGACCCCACCGCCCTGCCTGACGATCTGATCAAGGACGGCTCCGACGCCGGCTTCATGACCGATGTCATCGAGGCGTCGAAGTCCCAGCCGGTGCTGGTCGATTTCTGGGCGACCTGGTGCGGGCCGTGCCGGACCCTGACGCCGATGATCGAAAAGGCCGTCCGCGCCGCCGGCGGGGCGGTGAAACTGGTCAAGATCGATGTCGACAAGAACCCGGCCTATGCGGGCCAGTTGCGGGTCCAGTCGATCCCGACCGTCTACGCCTTCGTCAACGGCCAGCCGGTCGACGGCTTCCAGGGCGCGGTGCCGGACAGCCAGCTCAAGGCCTTCATCGACAAGCTGACGGGCGGGACGAGCGCCAATTCCGATATCGAACAGCTGATGTCGCTGGGCGAGGAGTCCCTGACCCTCAACGACCTCGGCGGCGCGGCCCAGGCCTTCGCCCAGGTGCTGACGCTCGAGCCGGCGCATGAAGGTGCCATCTCCGGCATGGCGCGGGTCTATCTGGCCGACGGCGACGTCGATCAGGCGCGCCAGACCATCGCCATGGCCCCTCAGGACTCGAAGGACGCGACGGTCCAGTCCGTGCGCGCCCAGCTGTCGCTGCTGTCCGCCGCACCGACCGGTGCGGACGAGGAGCTGAAGGCGAAGGTCGCCGCCAATCCGGCCGACCACCAGGCACGCTTTGACCTGTCGCTGGCCCAGGCGGCTTCGGGCGATCTGAAGGGGGCGGTCGACAGCCTCCTGACCATCGTCGCCGCCGACCGCGAATGGAACGAACAGGCCGCGCGCAAACAGTTGCTGGTGGTGTTCGAGGCCGCCGGCGCGGCGTCAGACGTGGCGCGGGACGGGCGTCGCCGCCTGTCTTCCATCCTGTTCGCATAGGAGACGGGCTTGGCGCAGGGATATGTGAAGGCCTCCGACCTGCCGCAGGTGATCCCGGTCTTTCCCCTGCCCGGTGCCATTCTGCTGCCGCGCGGCCAGCTGCCGCTCAACATCTTCGAGCCGCGCTATCTGAACATGATCGACGACGCCATGGCCGGCGACCGGATCATCGGCATGATCCAGCCTCAGGGCGGGCCGCAGCGCCTGCCGGGCCTGTCGCCGATCGGCTGCGCGGGACGGATCACCAGTTTCGCCGAGACCTCGGATGGCCGTTATCTGATCACCCTGACCGGCTGCGCCCGGTTCCGGCTGGGCAGCGAGATCCCGACCCAGACGCCCTATCGCCAGATTCGTGCCGATTTCGCTTCGTTCGAGGCGGATCTGAGCCCGCCGCCGGTCGATGATGTCGGCCTGGACCGCGACGGCCTGCTGGACGCCCTGCGCGCCTATCTGGAGGCGCGCAGCCTCGACATCGACTGGGACACGGCCGAGACCGCCCCGCCCGAGGCGCTGATCAACAGCCTTTCCATGGCCCTGCCGTTCGACCCGCCCGAAAAACAGGCCCTGCTTGAAGCCGTCAGCCTGACCGACCGCTCCGGCGTCCTGACCGCCCTGCTGACCATCGATGCGGCGACCGACGGAGACGGCGAAGCGCCGTCCATGCAGTGACGCAGTGGCTAGTGGCTAGTGATTAGTGGTCGGGTGTGCGACGGCGTGTGGCGTTGCAACCTGTCGCCAAGGAGCCATCCATGCCCTACGACTCAGCACCAGCCCACTAGCCACTAGCCACTTCCTCCCATGTCCGACGCCTTCCACACCCCGCCGTCCGTTGATCCCCGCCTGCTGGAGGTGCTTGTCTGCCCCGTCACGCGCGGCAAGCTGACCTATGACCGCGAGCGGCAGGAGCTGGTCTCGAAGGGTGCGAAACTGGCCTTCCCGATCCGCGACGGCGTGCCGATCATGCTGCCGGAAGAAGCGCGGGCGCTGGACTGAGTGGTGAGTGATGAGTGGTTGGCCACCCTCTGCATAGTGGCTCAGGCCGCGCCGCCCTTCCGCTATCAGTGAAGCCGCAACCACTAACCACTAACCACTAATCACCCCTCAGACCGCCTCCCCCTTGAGCAAACGCGGCAAGTCTCCGGTCGCGCCGCCGGCCTCGTGCATGAAGGCGCGGCGCAAGGGCGCGATGCCGTTGACGGCGGCGATGCCGAGGCCGCGCGCCAGCCGCACGGGCGGAATGTCGTTCGAGAACAGTCTCACAAAGGCGTCAAAGCCTGCGGTCAGCGCCGCATTGTCGAACCGGCGCCAGCGGGCGTAGCGGTCCAGCACCGTCTCCGAGCCGATGTCCTCGCCCAGCCGCATCGCCTCGATCAGCACCTCGGCGAGCGCGGCGGCGTCCTTCAGACCCATGTTCAGGCCCTGGCCCGCCACCGGATGCACTCCGTGGGCTGCATCGCCGATCAGGGCGGTGCGCGGGGCGGTCAGGTCCTCGGCCAATTGCAGGGAGAGCGGATAGACAAAGCGCGGCCCCACTACCGTGACATCTTCAAGGAAGTCGCCGAAACGCCGCATCAGATGCGCCTGGAAGGCCTCGTCTGACGCGGCCCGCAGGGCCTCGCCCCGCCGGCTCGATTCCGTCCACACCAGGCTGGCGCGGCGTTCGGTCAGGGGCAGGATGGCGAAAGGACCCGAGGGCAGGAAATATTCATGGGCGACGTTGCCGTGGTCCCGGCCGAGAGACACGGTAGCAACGACCCCGCTCTGCTCATAACTCCAGCCGACCGTTTCGATGCCAGCGGCCTTGCGGACCGGCGAGGTCCGGCCCTCGGCGCCGACGGTCAGAGGGGCTTCGATTGCCGAGCCGTCGGCGAGGGTCACGCGTGACATCGCCGCCCCGGCCTCCACCGCGATCACCGATGCGGGAGCCCGCACCTCGATGCCCGCCGCCGTCACCGCTTCGGAGAGCGCAACGCGGATGCGGCGGTTCTCGACCATATAGCCGAGCGGCTCGCCATCGGTGCGGTCGCCGATCTCGTCGGCGTCGAAGCGCAGGAAGGCGGAGGACTGGGGCCGCGACGCCGCCCCGGGCCGCCGTCCGTCCGTGACCAGAATCCGGTCCATCCGGCAGGCGTGAGGCCGCAGGGCCGTGCCGACGCCGAGCGCGTCCAGCATGCGGAAGGTCGAGAAGGCGATGGCGGTAGAGCGCCCGTCGAAACTGGGCGCCAGCTGGGCGTCAAACGGCTGGGGATCGACCAGAACGACCTTCAGCCCGCCCTGGGCCGCGGCGAGCGCAAACGTCGCTCCGGCGAGGCCGGCGCCGGCGATGATCACGTCATAACGGTCGGTCTGGATCATGGGGTGGTTGTCGCGCCGCCGGAGCGGAACGTCCAGTGCGGCAAATGTGGACGGCCAGCGGCTGGTAAACAGCCCCTTAACCCTCCTCGCGCGACAACAGTGGACTGTACCGTCCGTCCGGAGTTCGTCGCCGTATGTCCGCCGCCCTCGCCATTGGCCAGCGCGCCTGGGTCAGCGCCCGCATCCTGTGGGGCGCGCCGATCACGGTGAAATTCCGCGGCGTGCTGCAGGCCCTGCTCGCGGCCCTGCTGCTGGTGGCGCTGATTTCGTGGAATCCAGCCGATCCCAGCCTTAATGCGGCCTCGGGCGCCGAGCCAACCAACTGGCTGGGTCTGAACGGCGCCCTGTTCGCCGACCTGTTCATGCAGTCGCTGGGCCTGGCGGCCTGGCCCGCCGCCCTGCTGCTGATCGCCTTCGGTCTGGCCGCCGCCATCGGCGACGCCATCCAGCAGCGTTTGAAGCCTACGCCGCTCAAGGCGCTTTCAGCCACCGGCGGGGTTCTGGCCCTGTCGGCGGCGCTGTCTGCCCTCGCCGCCCCCGCCGCCTGGCCCCTGGCCGCTGGTCTCGGCGGCCTGTGGGGCGACGCCATCGTCGGCCTGATCCGCATGATCTGCAGCGGCCTGCGCCTGCCCGGTGCGCCCGTCATCGCCGGACTGCTGTTCTTGCCTCTCGCCTTGTGGGGCATCGGCTACGCCGTCGGCCTGAGGTTCGCCGACCTCGCCGAAGGCCTCGCCTGGGCGCGAGGTATGCGCAATCCCGCGCCGCCGCCGCCTAAATCCCGCCGGCCCGCCGCGGCCAAGGCACCGCCCCGTCCTCGCCCTGCTCTGGAGCTGGACGAAGGCCCCGTTGTGCTTGATCCGTCCCCGCCGTGGGAGGCCCCGGACCCTGTGCGTGGCGCGCCCGAACCGAAGGTCGCCGCCGCCAAGGCTCCGAAGCCGCGCCGCGAGGCCGACGACAGTCAGGCCGCCTTTGATTTTGCTCGCCCCTCGACCGGTTTCGACCTGCCACCGCTGTCGATGCTGACCAAGCCGGCCAAGCGCGTCGCCTCGGTCGACGAGGAGGCGCTGAAACAGAACGCAAAGATGCTGGAAGGCGTGCTGCAGGAATTCGGCGTGCGCGGCGTGATCGACCAGATCCGCCCCGGTCCCGTGGTGACCCTGTACGAACTGGTGCCGGCGCCGGGCGTCAAACACGGCCGCGTGGTGGCCCTGTCCGACGACATCGCCCGCTCCATGTCCGCTCGCGCCTGCCGCATCTCGGTCGTGCCAGGCCGCAACGCCATCGGGATCGAACTGCCCAATGCCAAGCGCGAGACCGTCTATCTGCGCGACCTGCTGGCCTCGACCGAATACGACAAACCCGCCCACCTGCTGCCGCTGGCGCTGGGCGAGACCATCGGCGGCGAGCCCTATGTCGCCGATCTGGCGCGCATGCCCCACCTGCTGATCGCCGGCACCACCGGCCCAAGATGCTGGAGCTGTCGGTCTATGACGGCATTCCGCACCTGCTGGCCCCGGTCGTCACCGATCCCAAGAAGGCCGTCGTCGCCCTGAAATGGACCGTGCGCGAGATGGAGGACCGCTATCGGCGGATGTCCAAGCTCGGCGTGCGGAACATCGCCTCCTACAACGAGCGCGCCCGCGAGGCCGTGGCCAAGGGCGAGCATTTCGAACGCACCGTCCAGACCGGCTTCGACGAGCAGGGCCGTCCGGTCTATGAATCCGAGAAGATCCGACCCGAGCCCCTGCCCTTCCTCGTCGTCGTCATGGACGAGATGGCCGACCTGATGCTGGTCGCCGGCAAGGACGTGGAAGGCGCGGTGCAGCGTCTGGCCCAGATGGCGCGCGCTGCCGGTATCCACCTGATCATGGCCACCCAGCGCCCGTCGGTCGACGTCATCACCGGCACGATCAAGGCAAACTTCCCCACCCGGATCAGCTTCCAGGTCACCTCCAAGATCGACAGCCGCACCATCCTGGGCGAACAGGGCGGCGAACAGCTGCTGGGCCAGGGCGACATGCTCTACATGGCGGGCGGCGGGCGCATCACCCGCCTGCACGGCCCGTTCGTGACCGATCAGGAAGTCGACGAGGTCTGCAAACACCTGCGCAGCCAGGGCGAGCCCGACTATCTTGACCTGATCACCGACGATCCGGACGGCGACGGCGATGCGGCCGGATTCGATGATGAAGGCGGCGGCTCGGGCGACGATCTGTATGACCGCGCCGTGGCCGTAGTCACCCGCGACCGCAAGGCTTCGACCAGCTACATCCAGCGCCGCCTGCAGATCGGCTACAACCGCGCCGCCTCCCTGATCGAGCGGATGGAGCAGGAGGGCGTCGTCAGCCCGGCCAACCATGCGGGCAAGCGCGATATTCTGGCGGGCCCGCCGCCTATGTAGGCGGGCAACGCGAGCCGCTCCTGCTGCGTTAGGGCTCCGTCGTCGCGGCCTGAAGCTGAACAGGGCTTCATCGCAGCGCCGGAATATGGTCAGGCTCGGGCCATGCCCGCGCCTTTCCCGTTCCGCATGAC
>VFBG01000253.1 GCA_006515835.1 bacterium
CGGCTGCCGACCCGCGCGCCGCGACAGGCGCGCGCGATCGTCCGCATGCAGCTCGATCGGTTGTCCCCCCTGCCCGCCGCCGACACGCTGTTCGACCTCGTGCCCCTGCGCCAGGAGGCGGGAGAAACCGTCTACGCCCTCGGCATCCTGCGACGCGCGGCCCTGGCCGAGGAAGCCTTCTCGGCTCAGCGAACCGTGGCGGTGACCCGGTCGGTCGAGGACCAGACGGTCGTGTTCCGCTTCCGCAACGCGGGCGCCGTCGATGATCGCGAGGTCCGTTGGCTCAAGCACGCCCCGCGCGCAGCGCTGATCTGTCTCGGGCTGGCGGCCGTCGCCCTGGCCGGCAACCTGCGCGCCGAGCAATGGCGCGAACGCCGGATGCCGGAAATCGCCGCCGAGAAGCGCCTGATCGCCCAACAGGCGCGCCTCGCCGAACAACAGGCCTCGGCCCGGGCGGACTGGATCGCCCTCGAGCGAACGGATGCGGCGACCCGCTATCTGTGCGTGGCCGGCCGCATCGGCTCTGCCCTGCCCGGCGGCCTCGCGGTCACGAGCGCGGCGGCGGATCAACACACGGTGACGCTCAGCCACGGGCCGGGGTCCAATGTCCCGGCCCTGGTTACGGCCGGCGCCACGCCGCCCACTGGCGGCGATACGGCCCAGGCCGGTTCGGTCGTCTTCCCGCGCGAGGTCTGCGCGTGAACCGGCAGGTCTGGATCCATCGGGCAGCGGCCCTGGCTTCGCTCGTGCTGGCCGGGATCGCCCTGACCTCCGTGGCGGCCATCGGCGGCGATCTGGTCGCAATCGATCGCGCCGGGGCGGACACGGGGATCCCCCGCCCGGCCGCATCCGCCCCAGCGGCCGTCCCGTGGCGTCCGCTGAGGCCCGCGGTTCGGCGCAACGGCGCCTCCGCGAAGATCGCCATCGGAGAGTATCTGAACGGCCAGTTGGGCCAGCTGGGCCTCAACATCACCTCGGTCGAAACCCCGTCCGTCCGTCCGCTCGGCGGCGGCCTGCATCTGGCGGAAGTCCGGGTCCAGGCGCGGGGCGACGGCGCGGCCTCGGCGGCGGCGGCCAACTGGGTCGCCGTCAACCGCGAGGCGATCCGCCTCAAATCCCTCGCGGTCGGGGTCGGGCCTGACGGGACCGGAACCTGCACCCTGGTCCTGCTGATGGTGATCGCGTGACCCGCCTTCGTCAGTACTGGCTGCCCGGCCTGCTGGGCCTGTGCGCCATCCTCACCTTGGGCCTGCTCGCCTGGCCGACCGGTGCGGCGCGCCCGGCCCCGTCGGCGGCGGCCGAAGGCTACGCCGGTCCCGATATCGAGACGCGCCGCGGCGGGC
>VFBG01000254.1 GCA_006515835.1 bacterium
AATCGGGCTCACTAAAGGACTCTCCGGGTTGGCGTCTTAAAAGTCACGGCACTATAACACGCACCTCCCGGGAGCCCGGCTAGAATGGAGGGATGTTTTTTCGAGGAATTGCCCTGCTCGCCGTCCTCGGTGTGGCCCCCGTAGCATCAGCCCAGGCCCCTGCCAGCCCCAGGGCGGGCGTCGCCGCCAGACCCAGCCGACCGGTTCAAGGCGTCGACCCGGCTGTGGCCACATTGCTCGCCGGCATTCGGGCCGCCGACAAGGGCCAGCTGGCCGTCTCTGAAGAGGATGGCCGGTTTCTGCGGGTCCTGGTCGGGGCCATCGGCGCCAGGCAGGTTCTCGAAATCGGTACCGCCAGCGGCTACAGCGCCATCTGGATCGGCATGGGCCTGCGCCAGACCGGCGGCAAACTGGTGACGATCGAGTTCGACCCGGTCCGCGCCAAGGAGGCGGCCGCCAACATCCAGCGCGCCGGCCTGTCGGACATCGTCCAGGTGATTGCCGGCGATGCGTTCAAGGAGGTCCCGAAGGTCGCGGGCCAGTTCGACCTGGTCTTCCTCGACGCGTGGAAGCCCGACTACAAGAAGTTCTTCGAGATGGTGTTCCCCCGCGTCACCCCCGGCGGCCTGTTCCTGGCGCACAACGTCATCAACAAGAAGAACGACATGCTCGACTTCCTGTCGCTGATCGACACCCACCCGCAGGCGCTGACCATCACGGTGTCGCCCGGCCACGAGGGGATTTCGATGACGTACAAGACCCGGAAATAACAAAGCACGAATTACAAAGAACAAACTCATGCGAGCCGTTCACATCATCGGCGTGCCGCTGGACCTGGGCGGCAATCGGCGCGGCACCGACATGGGGCCGTCGGCCTTTCGCATTGCCGGCATCGGCGAGCAGTTGGCCGCGCTTGGCCTCGCGGTCACCGACAAGGGCGACGTGCCCTCTCCCATTCCCGAGGCGAAGGGCGCCGGCGATCCGCGCAAGCGGTACGTCAAGGACATTGCGAAGGTGTGCCAACGGCTCTTTCAAATGACGCTGGCCTCGTTGGCGGAGGGCGCGACGCCGATTGCGCTCGGCGGCGATCACAGTCTCGCCGCCGCAACAGTGGCGGCCGCGGCGGTCCACATGCGCAAGGCCGGCACGCCGCTCGGCTTGATCTGGGTGGATGCGCACGGTGACATGAACAGCCCGGCGTCGACGGGATCGGGCAACGTCCACGGGATGCCGCTGGCGGCGCTGCTCGGCCCCGAGCCGGCGGAGCTCGCGCACTTGGCGGGCGACGCGCCGGCCGTGCAGGCGGAGCACACCGTCCTCGTCGGCATCCGCAACCTCGA
>VFBG01000255.1 GCA_006515835.1 bacterium
AGCGCCCCGATGGGTGCTGCCAGAGTCGCCTTCGTCGGCGGCCCTGAGGCCAGCGACACTTCCAGCGCGCCGACCGCGAGCGCCAGCTGGGTGTCCGAGACCTTCATGGCCACAGCCTTGAGGTTGACGGCCTGTTCGCGCACCGCGCGGACGGCCTGCATGGGATCATCGTTGAACTGGTTGAGCGCCGCAGCCAGAATCCGCATGGCCTGGTCCTTGGCGGCGGCATTGGCGTCCGCGCCTGCGGCCGGCTTGTCGCTCTTGCGTTTTCCCGGCCCGCTGAACTCGCCCGAGTTGAAGCGGCGGCGGTCGGGGCCGACATAACCCACGCCCTCGACCCAGTCGCGCGGCTTCAGAGCCACGTTCTCGACCCGCTTGAACAGGTCGGCCGAAGTGAAGGGTTTTCTGAGGAACTCGTGCACCCCGACGTCGCGCGCGCCCTTGATGCTGCTGGCGGTCGCCTCGGCCGTGACCATGATGATCGGGGCCCGGCGACATCCCAGGATCGAGCGCCGCAGCTGTCTCGCGAAGCTTTCTCCGCTCAGGTCTGGCCCACCGTGTTCGGTGAAGACGATACCGGGTTCCAGCTCTGACGCTGCCCGCATGGCCGTCTTCTCGTCGTGTTCGATGACGATCTCGCGCGCACCCAACCCCTTCATGATCTCGCTCAGAAGGCGGGCGGAGTGCGGGTTCGGGTCGACGATCAGCGTCCGCCGGATGACGGGCTCGATGCGGTTCAGAACGCGGCGGTCAGGAGCAAACAAAGTGCGCGGTCTCCAGCGGAACCCCGAACCTGTAACCTGTGCGGGTTAAGGCCGCGTTTCCCGGCCCTTATCCTCTGCCCACCTTATCCCCTGAACGGATCCTGCATCATGATGGTGTCGTCCCGCTCGGGGCTGGTGGACAGCAGGGCCACGGGCGCGCCGATCAATTCCTCGATGCGCCGGACGTATTTCACGGCGTTGGCGTTCAGGTCCTTGAAGCTGCGCGCACCGGCCGTGCTCTCGCTCCAGCCGTCCATCTCCTCGAACACCGGCTCAGCCGCCGCCTGAGCCTTCAGGCTGGACGGCAGATAGTCCAGCACCTCGCCGTCGATGCGGTAGCCGACGCAGATTTTCAGCGTCTTCAGCCCGTCCAGAACATCCAGCTTGGTCAGGGCGATGCCGTCGATGCCGTTGATGGCCACCGACTGACGCACCAGCACCGCATCGAACCAGCCGCAACGCCGCGCCCGGCCCGTATTGACGCCGACCTCGCGCCCCACAGTGGCCAGATGCCGCCCGACCTCGTCGTTCAGTTCACAGGCGAACGGGCCCTCGCCGACGCGGGTCGTA
>VFBG01000102.1 GCA_006515835.1 bacterium
TGAGGGTGTAGGGATTTCCGCGCTGGGCCAGCCATTCGGCCCCGGCCGCGGGCTCGTCCTTCCAGTCCAGTCCGTGAATGGTCACCCCCTGCGACTGGAGACGCAGCAGCATCGGATGTTCGATGACGCAGGCGACACACCATGAGGCGAAAACGTTGAGGAGCAACGGCTTGCCGGTGAAGTCCGATGACGCCAGCCCGACCGTGTCTTCTGGCGTAAGACCTGGCAGGTCGAAGGTCGGGATCGGCCGATCGATCAGCATCGACGGCAAGATGCTGGGGTCGCGACGCAGCCCCAATCCAAGGGCAGCTGCGACCATCAGGAACAGCACGATCGGGACGATAAAGCCCAGCCGCCTCATGCCGCCGGCTCCGCCGCCCTTGCCGGTGCCGCCTTGCGGGACGGCATGGCCAACCGCGTCCGCCGGTCCGACAGTGACAGCACGCCGCCGAAGGCCATGATCAGCGCCCCGCCCCAGATCCACCCGACCAATGGATGCCACCACAGCCGGACCGTGGCCCCGCCGGGAGTCGCGCTCTCACCAACCGAAATATAGAGGTTGCCCATCGCCTCCCCGCGAATGCCCGCCTCGGTGGTCTGGCTCTGGCTGGAAGGATAGAAGCGCTTCTCGGAGATCATCAGGAACGGCTGACCGCCGCCCTCGACGCGGAAACGGGCCTGGTTCGCCTGATAGTTCGGCCCCGTCGCCGGCCCGAGCGCATCGAGGGTGATCCGCCGACCGGCGAACTCTATGGTCTGGCCCGGGACCATGGTCACGACCTCGCTGACCGTCCAGGCGGTGATCGCCGTGACGCCGATCGTGGCGACACCCAGACCGGCGTGCGCGACGGCGACAGCCCAGAAGGCCAGAGGCGTGGTGCGGATCAGCCGCCCTGTTTCGGCACCCTTGCGACCGATGCCCCAGCGCCGCGCCAACAGCATAAAGGCCGCGGCGATCAGCCAGACGCCGAGCGCGATCCCCAGTGCCGCTCCGAACTTGGCCACCCCGAACACCACAATCCCGACGCCCGCCGAGACCGCCGTGATGGCTATCGGCCAGCGCAGCCGCATCAGCACGCCGAGCGCCGTGTCGCGTTTCCAGTTCAGCATCGGCCCGAAGGCAACCAGCACCAGCAGGGGCACGAAAAGCGGAGCGAAGGTCATGGCGTAATAGGGCGGCCCGACCGAGATCTTGTCGCCGTTCAGCACGTCGATGAACACCGGATAGAAGGTGCCGAGAAACACCGTGGCTGTCGCGGCCACCAGGAAAAGATTGTTCACAGTGATCCCCGCCTCGCGCGAGAGAGGCGAGAACAACGCCCCGGTCCGCATTGCCGGCGCCCGCCAGGCATAGAGCCCCAGCGCAGATCCTGTCGCGATCAGGATGAAGACCAGGATATAGGCCCCGCGCTCAGGATCGACGGCAAAGGCGTGCACGCTGGTCAGGACGCCGGACCGGACCAGAAACGTGCCGATCATGCTGAGCGAGAAGGTCAGGATCGCCAACAGGATGGTCCAGCTGATCAGGGCACCGCGTTTCTCGAGCACAAGGGCGGAATGCAGAAGCGCCGTGCCCATCAGCCACGGCATAAGGGAGGCGTTCTCGACCGGGTCCCAGAACCACCAGCCACCCCAGCCGAGCTCATAATAGGCCCACCAGCTGCCGAGGGCGATGCCGACCGTCAGCGATATCCAGGCCGACAGCACCCAGGGCCGGACCCAGCGCGCCCAGGCCGCGTCGACCCGGCCCTCGATCAGAGCAGCCATGGAGAATGAGAAGGCAATCGAAAAGCCGACGTAGCCGAGGTAGAGCAGCGGCGGGTGCATCACCAGGCCGGGATCCTGCAGCAGCGGATTCAGCTCAGTCCCGTCGAGCGGGGTCGGGCTCAGCCGGGAGAACGGGTTGGAGGTGAACAGGCAGAAGCCGAGGAAGGCCGCGCTGAGCATACCCTGAACCGCCAGCACCCGGGCCTGAAGCGTCTCGCGCAGGCTGCGGCCGAAGTAGGCGATAGCGCCGCCATGCAGGGCGAGAATAAGCACCCACAGCAACATGGAGCCTTCATGGCTGCCCCAGGTGGCGGCGAACCGGTAAGGCAGGGGCTGGGTGCTATGGCTGTGTTTGGCCACCAGTTCGATGGAGAAGTCCATCGTCAGATAGGCTGTGGCCAGAGCTCCGAAGGCCAGGATGACGAAGGCCATCTGCAGCAGGGCCGAAGCCCGCCCAAGGGACATCAGAACGGAATCGCCGCGGTGAGCGCCCAGCAGGGGGGCAACCCCCTGAACCAGTCCGAGCATGAAGGCGAGGATCAGCGCTAGCTGGCCGATTTCCGCGCTCATTCAATATGCTCCACCACTCCACCTGTACTGTAGCGAGCAGCACACCTATGGTAAAGCTGCGCGGGGGACAGACTGGTGCGGCATGATGTGTCGTTTGCAGTCCGGGCGCAAAACGGGGGGACGTGGTGGAGGGGGTCCATCGGATCGCCATCTTGGGCTCTGGGCCCGCCGGCCTGAGTGCGGCCGCGCACGCGGCTGCCCGCGGCGTGAGCCACATCCTGCTCGAGAAGTCGGACCACCTGTCGGACACCATATTCCGCTACCAGCGCGGCAAGCACATCATGGCCACACCCAGCCAGCTGGTGGTCCGCGCGGACGTCAGCTTCGAACCGGGAAAGCGTGAGACCATTCTCGACACCTGGTCGAGCGAGGCGGCGAAACACAAGGTCAACGTCCGCTACCACGCCGAGGTCAAATCCATCACGGGCGCAAAGGGCAACTTCAGCATCGCCCTGTCCGACGGATCCGTGGTCCGCGCCGAGACGATCGTTCTGGCCATCGGCACCCAGGGCAATCCGAACCTCATGTCCTGCGAGGGCGGCGGCATGTCCCACGTCCAGTACCAGCTCGACGACCCCGCCGAGTATGTCGATGAACATATCTGCGTTGTCGGCGGCGGTGATGCGGGCATCGAGAACGCGCTCGGCCTCATCGCCGACCGGGCCCAGGGCAATACGGTCACGCTCGTCAACCGGGGTGCCGACTTCGCCCGGGCCAAGGAAGCCAACGCCAAGGCCCTTCTGGCCGCGCAGGAAGCCGGCCACATCACCCTGCTGACCACGGCTGAGACCACGCGCATCGAGCATGGCTGGATCACCGTCGACACACCGGAGGGCGCGACCCGCTTCCAGTGCGATCGGGTCATCGCCCGACTCGGCTCGGCCCCGCCCCGGAAATTCGTGGAATCGATCGGGCTGGAATTCACCAGCGCGGCGCGCGAGGCGTTCCCAAAGCTGTCGCCGACGTTCGAAAGCACCGTGCCCGGCATCTATGTGATCGGGGCCTTGGCCGGCTATCCGCTGATCAAACACTGCATCAACCAGGGCTATGACGTCGTTGAATACATCGGCGGTGCCGTTGATCTGAAGCCGGCCGACGAACCCATTCTGGAAGCCCGGCTCAAGGGTCTGCCCGGCAACCGCTCGGTCGCCCAGTGGCTGGAGTTCCTGCGTCAGGAGATCGAGATCCTGCGCGGCCTGTCGCCGCTCCAGATGCGGGAGTTCCTGCTCGATTCCGAGGTGCGCGCCTTCCAGTCAGGCGACGTTGTCTTCAAGCGCAACTCGGTCGGCTCCTCGCTGTTCGGCATCGCCTCCGGTTCGGTCGAGGTCGAAGTCGGCGCCGGCAAGAAGCGGATGACCGTCCCGATCCCGCGGGGCTCGATTGTCGGCGAGGTCGGTCTGATTTCCGGACGCCCTCGCGGTGCCACAGTGCGGGCGGCGGAGCCCTCTATCCTGCTGGAAATCCCGCGCATGGCCGCCCTGCGCCTGATGGCTTCGGTCAAGGAGGCGCGCGACACCGTCAACCGCATCACCACCGAACGCCAGCTGCTGCAGATGTTCGGCTCGGGCCTGACGCCCGCCGATCTGACCGATGTGCTGGAAACGGCGGAAATCCGTCAGGTGAAGACCGGCGAAGCGATCATCCGGGAAGGCGAGGACGGCTACGACATCTTTGTCGTCCGCTCGGGGAGCATGGTGGTCGAGAAGGAGATCGGCGGAAAGCCGGTCTTCCTGTCCTATCTTCCGGCGGGCTCCTACGTCGGGGAGATGGCGCTGGTCGACGGCGGGCGGCGCAGTGCCACGGTCCAGGCGGCGATCCGCTCCGAAGTCGTCAGACTGGATGGCGACCGCTTCCGCGCCCTGCTGAAGCGCAAGCCGGAGCTGGAGGAGAAGCTCCGCGCCGACATGGCCGACCGCCGCAAGGTCAACGGCTATATCGAGGAGCAGAAGGGCAAGTTCGGCGACGTCGTCGACATGTACAGCGCCGTGGCCGACTTCCTCGTCGATCAGGGTATCGGCGAGGCCACGGACGTCCTGCTGATCGACGAGACCCTCTGCATCGGCTGCGACAACTGCGAGAAGGCTTGCGCCGACGTTCACGACGGCCTGTCGCGGCTGGATCGCGAGGCGGGCCGAACCTACGCCCATCTGCACGTGCCGACCTCGTGCCGGCACTGCGAACATCCGTACTGCATGACCGACTGCCCGCCCAATGCGATCCATCGCGGGCCGGACGGCGAGGTCTTCATCGACGAAACCTGCATCGGCTGCGGCAACTGCCAGCGGAACTGCCCTTATGACGTGATCCGCATGGACTCGCGGCCGCCGAAGAAGCCGGACCTGATCTCGTGGCTGCTGTTCGGTGTCGGACCCGGGCCGGGCGAGCCCGACAAGGCCTGGCGTGCGAAGAACAAGCCCAAGGGCGCCGAACCGCCCAAGGTGGCCATCAAATGCGACATGTGCATCGGCAAGGCGGGCGGCCCGGCCTGCGTGCGCGCCTGTCCGACAGGGGCGGCGATCCGCGTCTCGCCCGAAGAGTTCCTGACCGTCAAACGCATGAACAGGGGCGACTAGACCCTTGGCGAAGACAGCGAAAACAGGCGAACGGTCCAATCCCGGCCAGCACGACGGCTTCCTGGGCTACCGCAATTTTCGCTGGGCCTGGCGGGCAGGTGCCCTCTGCGTGGTCGCCATCGCGGCCTATTTCTTGATGGACGCAGAGCCGCGTCCCAACGGCGGCAGCGTCTTCGGCTATGTGGCGGGCACCGTCGCCGCGCTGCTGGTCCTCTGGCTGACGCTGCTCGGCCTGCGAAAGCGAGCCATCACCTCGGGCGACTGGTCGCTGAAGGCATGGGTGTCTGCCCACGTCTATCTGGGCCTGGCCGTCATGGTCGTCGCGACCTTGCATTCGGGCTTCCAGTTCGGCTGGAACATCCACACCCTGGCCTATGCGCTGATGGTGCTGGTCGTCGTCTCCGGCCTGTTCGGCATCACCGTCTATGCCGTCCTGCCGCGCTACCTCAGCCGCAACCGCGGGGAGACGACCCAGAAGCAGATGCTGGAGACGCTCAAGGCGCTGGACCGGCAGATCAACGATGCCGCCCAGCCTTTGTCCGAGTCTCAGGCGCGGGTGGTGCAGATGTCGCTCGACGACAGCCGGGTCGGCGGGGGTCTCTGGCGGCGGCTTTCCGGCGGACGCGGCGGCTGCGGCAACGGACGCGCCCTCTCACGCCTGAAGGGCCAGCGTCGCCAGGCAACGGATGTCGAACTGCAGATGCTCGACCGCATAGAGGAACTGCTCCAGCGCGCAAGGCCGCCGCCCTCGCCCAGGTGCGCCGCCACCTGCAGATCCGGGCCTGGCTGAGCGTCTGGCTGGCGGTCCACGTGCCGACCACGATCGCGCTCATCGCCGCGATTACCGCCCATGTCTTCAGCGTCTTCATCTACTGGTGATGGCCCGATGACCCTTGTCCTTCGCCAGGTGACACGCCGCGTCAGCGGGGCCGAAATCGTCCGGGAAAAGGTCCTGCCGACCGACGTCGCGCGCATTGGGCGCGGCGCGGACTGTGAAATCCGCCTGCCCGACTTGGCGGTCAGCCTGCATCACGCCACCCTGAGCCAGACAGGTCCCGGACAGGTCAGCGTCGCCTCGGCCGGACGGGAGCCGTTCGGCGTTGACGGCCGTTTCGTCACCCGGACCGACATCGACGTCAGCCGGGCCCCGCGCCTGATCTTCGGCGATCACATTCTGACGCTGTCGGCCGGCGACGGCGGCCGCATACTGATCAACCTCGCCGCTGCGGAGCCGGCCGAGGGCGAGTCCTCGTCTGGCGTTCCAGCGGGCGGCGTCATCTCCAAGGCCCGCATCTTCGGTCGGCGGCGCATCGCCTGGACCCTGGGTCTGGGTATCGTCGCGCTCTGCCTGCTCTGGCCGTTGGCGGCCTTCCATGGCCACCTCAAGGCGCGGATTGACCCGGACCAGCAGTGGTCGACCGGCCCCCTGTCGTCAGCCCATGCCTTCCTCGAGGACGACTGCCAGTCCTGTCACCAGGAAGCGTTCGTCGCCGTCACCGATGCGTCCTGCAAGACCTGCCACGCCGGAGACCAGACGCCCGCCATGATGGCCGCGGCGGCGACATCGGTGCGCCGGGCCGGCTCGCCGGATACGCTGTCGTTTGTCCGGGACCACGCGCCTCGCGGCCGGATCCTCTGGGGAACCCCGCCGCCGGACGGGATCACCGGACAGGCCACCGCCTGGGTCCGGCGGGCCTTCAACCTGCCCGAACAGCGCTGCGCCAGTTGCCACGTCGAACACGTCGCCAACCCGGTCGCCGGCCGTCCGCCCGAGCCGGTTCCGACCCTGACGCCCACCCAGACCTGCATTCAGTGCCATACGGGCCTGACGCACAGGCTGAAGGACACCGATCTGGCTGACGCCCCATCCTGGGCCGGCCATCCGAATTTCCGCCCCACCCTGCCCGGTCCGTCCGGTCCGACCCGGGTGTCGCTGAACAGCCGCCCGCGCGAGGCGTCCGGCCTGACCTTCCCGCACGATCTGCACCTGTCGCCCGGCGGCGGTCCCGCACGCATGGCCCAGACGCTCGGCGGACGCGGCTATGGCGCTGCCATGACCTGCGCCAGCTGCCACCGGCCCGACGCCGACCAGAAGGGCTTCGCGCCTGTCCAGATGGAGCGGGACTGCGCCAGCTGTCACTCCCTGTCCTTCG
>VFBG01000103.1 GCA_006515835.1 bacterium
CGCCGACGTGCTGCTTCTTCACATAGATGTAGAGGCTGCGGGCCAGCGGGTAGCTGCCGTCGGCGATGGTCGCGGCCGAGGGGGCGACGCCGTCGATGGTCTCGGCCTTCACCGTGTCGAGGTTCTGCTCGAGGAAGGAGAAGCCGAACACGCCCAGCGAGCCGGGGGTGCGGTTCAGGGTCTGGACGATGGCGTTGTCCTTCTCGCCCGAGTCGATCCAGGCGTTGTCCTCACGCAGGGTGTGGGCGAGGGTCTCGAACCGGTCCTTGTCCGCGTCCTTGATCGCCGCGAGGGCGGGCAGCAGGGCGGCGCCGGGGGCCATGCCCAGTTCGAGGAAGGCGTCGCGCGTGCCCGAGGTGGGCGGCGGGCCATAGACCTGGATGCGCTGGGCCGGCAGGCCGGGGTTGATCTGGTTCCACATCGTCGCCGGGTTGGCGGCGAAGGCACCGTTGGCACCAGGCGTTTCCTTGGCGAGCGCGAGGTACAGGTCCTGGAGGCGCAGGTTGAAGGCCGCGCCGCTGCGGGCCGTGGCCACGACGATGCCGTCAAAGCCGATCTTGATCTCGACGATGTCGGTGACGCCGTTGGTGCGGCACAGCTCGAACTCCGAGGCCTTCATCGGGCGCGAGGCGTTGGCGATGTCCGGGGTGTTGGGGCCGACGCCCTGACAGAAGGCCTGGATGCCGCCGCCGGTGCCCAGCGATTCGACGCGCGGCGCGGCGCCGCCCGAAGTGCGGGCGAAATTCTCGGCCACGCGGGTGGCGAAGGGGAAGACGGTCGATGAGCCGGCGGCCCAGATGCCCGCACGGGCGGTCTGGTTGCCGGCGGACTGGTCGTTGTTGCAGGCCCCGAGGGCGAGCAGGGCGATCGCCGAGGCGGCGGCGAGCAGGGCGCGGGTCATTGTCAGTCTCCGGAACAAGAGCGGGTCGCGCCGCTTGGACCACAGGTTTGTGACGGTCGGGCTGACGCTAGTGTGACGGTTCGACGACGGGCGCCGCGCGCGTTGGCGACGCCAGACCTCCGCCTTCGCCCCGCACGACCCGCCAGTCATCGACGATATAGCCTTCTTCGGCCAGACAGGTGCTCATGGCGGTCTGGATTTCGCGCTCCTTGTTCGCGCGCTGCACCAGGGAGACGCCGTAGAATGCCAGAGGGGCGAGCACCACCAGACCGGCGGCGAGTCCGAGGCCGCCGGCGGTGGCAGCCATAGCGCCACCGCCGAGTCCGGCTCCGGCACCGGCCGCAGCGGACGCGCCCACAGCCAGGGCAGCAGCGCCGCCGACCGCCATTCCGCCCGCTGCGGAGCCGCCACGGCCTGACCGGAAGCTCTCACGTCGGCCCGCAGCGACCTCGCCGGAGCAGACATTGAACGCCGCCTCAAACGCCGCCTGATCGGCGGGAGCCTGCATCATGACCGGCGAGAATCCGCGCGGGTTCGATGCGCAGCCGGTCAGGGTTGCGAGGATGACGACGGCGGCGGCGGCGTTGCGAAACGACATGACTCGGTCCTCCAGAGGAGGAGGAAAGCTACACCTGTCCGGGCAGGCCTGGGGCCCGTCTGGCCCGTCAGAACGGCCTTTGGTCGATCAGCACGATGATCTGGTCGCGCGAATCCGGCATTGGTCGCGAGCGGTCAGATGTGGATGGCGTGCCCCAACGCCCGCAACGACGCCTCGTGGAAGGCCTCGCCGAGGGTCGGGTGGACGTGGATAACACCGGCGACGTCTTCGAGCACCGCGCCCATCTCCAGCATCTGGGCGAAGCTGTTGGACATTTCGGCGACGTGCTGGCCAACGGCCTGGACGCCGAGCAGGCGGTGGTCGGACTTCGAGGCCAGAACACGGACGAAGCCGCCGTCCTCGCCGGCCTCGATGGCCAGGGCGCGGCCGATGGCGGCGAGCGGGAAGACGGCGGTGATGACGTCATCGCGGCCCTCGACATCCAGCGGGCCCAGGCCGGCGGAGACGATCTCGGGCTCGGTGAAGCAGACGGCGGCGATGGTGACCGGGTTGAAGACCTTGTTGTGGCCGGCGATGATCTCGGCGACCACCTCGCCCTGGGCCGAGCCCTTGTGGGCCAGCATGGGTTCACCGGTCAGGTCGCCGACGGCCCAGACATTGCGCATGGAGGTGGCGCAGTGGTCGTCGATCTTCACGAACGGCCCGGCCATGGCCACGCCCATGTTCTCCAGACCCCAGCCCTGGGTCCGCGGCTTGCGGCCGACGGTGACGAGGACCTTGTCGGCCTTCAGTTTCCGGGCCTCGCCGTCCTTCGTGGTGAAATTCAGATGGCCCTTTTCGAAGGAGCCGGCGCGGGCGCCGAGGTGCAGTTCGACGCCGTGTTTCTCCAGCCATTTCTGGACCGGGTCGGTCAGGGCCTTGTCGTAGAGCGGCAGCAGGCGGTCGGCCATTTCGACGATGGCGACCTCGGCCCCCAGCTTGCGGAAGGCGATGCCGAGCTCCAGCCCGATATAGCCGCCGCCGACGACGACCAGCTTGCCGGGCACCTTGTCCAGCGACAGGGCCTCGGTCGAGGAGATGACGTCGCCGCCGAATTTCAGGAACGGCAGTTCGACCGGCTCGGAGCCGGTGGCGAGGATGACGTGTTCGGCGCTGATGGTGATGTCGCCGTCGGGGGTCTTGACCGTGCAGGTCTTGGCGTCGGTGAAATTCGCCCAGCCCTTGATGACCTTGACCTTCGACTTCTTCAGCAGGGCCGCAACGCCGGCGTTCAGCTTACGGACGATGCCGTCCTTCCACGCCGTGGTCTGGGCCAGGTCGATGGCGGGTTTGGAGGCCGTGATGCCAAGCGTCCCGCCGGCGGCGGCCTTGGAGACCGTCTCGAATTTCGACGCGGCGTGGATGATGGCCTTGGACGGGATGCAGCCGACGTTCAGGCAGGTCCCGCCCAGGCCGTCGGAAGCATCGACCAGCGTCGTTTCAAGCCCCAGCTGGCCACAACGGATCGCCGCGACGTACCCCCCCGTGCCCGCGCCGATGATGAGAACCCTGGTAGTGGTCTGTTGCATCTTCTTTTCCGCTCATCCCCGCGAACGCGGGGACCCAGTACTTTCCAGCCTGACGCCGGCGTTTCAGTCGTCCTCACCGGGCGGTGCCCAGTCCTTCGCATCCACCAGATCATCGCCGAGACGAAGCCGATCGGTCAGATCATCCCAGCCGGGATTGGCTTTCTCGATCAGGTCCAGCTTCCACTGCCGGTTCCATTTCTTGATCTGTCGCTCGCGCTTGAACGCCCCTGACCGGCTCTCGAAAACCTCATACCAGACAAGCCGGTCCACGCCGTATTTCGATGTGAAGCCCGCGAACCGCTTGGCCTTGTGTTGCAGCGATCGGCCGACGAGATCGTCCGTGGAGCCCGTGTAAAGGGTCCCGTTGCGCTGGCTGGCCATGATGTAGGTGAAAAACGCCACCCCCTATTTCCGCTCATCCCTGCGAACGCGTGGAACCAGCCCTGTCCAGCTTGACGCAGGCGCATCAGGACAACCGGTTGCGGGAAGTCTCATAAGATCGATCACCCAAAGCACTGGGTCCCCGCGTTCGCGGGGATGAGCGGAGTGTGGGGTGGGGTATCCAGCCCCAGCTGGCCGCAGCGGATGCCCGCGACATAGCCGCCGGTGCCGGCGCCGCTGATCAGGACTTTGGTGGTGAGGGTTTGCATCACTCGTTCCGTTCGAACGCGGGTTGGACTCGCGCGGCCATGGTCAATGGTTCTGGGTCGGCGAGGGTTTCGAAGTCTGGATTTCGCGCCAGAAAGCCATCGTGGATTGCCCGAGCTCGGCATCGTCCGGAACGATCCTGAGATAGCTTGCGTCCCGCTCCGCTTCCGGGGCGACAAACACCAGGTAGCGTCGTCCTTCGATCGACCCATCGTCGACCCCAATGCCCCACAGCGTCCACTCTGTGCATGCTCCGGCTGTGAATTCGAGCGTGATAGGCGTTGAGGGAAGATCGCCCATGACGGCTTCGATTGGGCGCAGGCGGACCGTGAAATTGTCACCCGGATAGCTTGGGTCCAAAGGCGAGAAGTCTTCAGCCACCGCGCGATACACGGAAGACACCCCTCGGAAATAGGCGAGCTCCGCCTCAGCAACCGCGTCCGAAGTACCGCGCGAGCAGGCTTGTGTCGCTACCGGTGCCGCCCAGCAGCTTACCGCTGTTAGCGGTATGATCAGCAGTCTCATTCCGCTCACCCCATCCACAGCGTCGCGGGATGCTCCAGCAGGCCCTTGATGCGTTGCACGAACACCGCTGCGTCGTGGCCATCGACGATGCGGTGATCGAAGCTGGAGGACAGGTTCATCATCTTGCGCACGACCATCTGGCCGTCCTTGACCACCACGCGCTCGGCGATCTTGTTGGGGCCGACGATGGCGACCTCGGGGTGGTTGATGATCGGGGTGTGGGTGATGCCCCCGAGCGTGCCCAGCGAGGTGATGGTGATGGTCGAGCCCGACAGTTCGTCACGTTTGGCCGAACCGTCCTTGGCCGCGCCCGAGACGCGGGCGATTTCGAGGGCGGTGTCGTACGGATCGCGCGCCTCGGCGTGGCGGACCACCGGGACCATCAGGCCGTTCGGGGTCTGGGCGGCGATGCCGAGGTGGACGGCGGCGTGGGTGGTCAGGACGCCGGCCTCGTCGTCGTAGTGGCTGTTGATCGTCGGCTGGTCGCGCAGGGCGACGACGATGGCGCGGGCGATGAAGGGCAGGACGTTCAGCTTGGGCTGGTCCTTCTTCTTCGTCGCGTTGAGGTGAGCGCGGAGCTCCTCAAGGGCGGTGACGTCGATCTCTTCCACATAGGTGATGTGGGGGATGCGGCGGACGCTCTCGGCCATCTTCTCCGCGATCTTGCGGCGCAGGCCGATGATGCGGGTTTCGGTGGTTCCTTCAGCCTTCGCATAGGTCGAGCCGGTCGATGCTCCGGATGCGGACGGTGTGAGGCCGCCGGAAGAGACGTATGCGTCAAGGTCGCCGTGTTCGATCCGGCCGGCGGGGCCGGAGCCGGGGACGAACTGGAGCTCGAGGCCGAGGTCGCGGGCGCGGTTGCGGACGGCGGGCGAGGCGAGCGGGCGTTCGTTGCGGGCGGAAAGCTGGCGTTGAGGCGCCGCCCCCCTCGAACCCTGCTCCGCAGGCTTCGGTCCCCCTGACAGGGGGACAGACGGCACCGGTTTTGTCCCCTCCCCGCTCTGCGGGGAGGGGGACTGCGCTTGCGCGGTGGAGGGGGCAGGGGCGGCTGCGGCAACCGCCTGATTGCCCTTGCCCTCGACATTGAAGCTCACCAGCGGGCCGCCCACGGGCAACTGCTGGCCCGCCTCGCCGTGCAGGGCGACGACGGTCCCCGCGACGGGCGAGGTCAGCTCGACGGTAGCCTTGTCGGTCATGACCTCGGCGAGGAGCTGGTCTTCGGTGACGGCGTCGCCGACCTTGACGTGCCAGCCGACGAGTTCGGCCTCGGCGGTGCCTTCGCCGACGTCGGGGAGTTTGAAGACGAAATTGCCGGAGCCAGCCGAGCCCCCCCCCTCGACGGGGGAGGGTTGGGTGGGGGTGGACGCAGGCTGTTGGGAAGCGGGTACGGAAGGCGTTGACGGAGCCATCTGCGCCTCACTGGCAGCGGCGGGGCGAGC
>VFBG01000104.1 GCA_006515835.1 bacterium
TCATAGGTCGAGCCGCCGCGGAACGTCAGCTTCGCCAGGCGTCCGCCCGGCGGAACGGTGGTGGCGTCAAACCCCTCCTCCCCCTCGGCCAGCATGGCGCGGGTTGCGGCGTGCCGCGGATGCAGGAAGACATCGGCCGTGGCCCCTTCTTCCACCACTCGCCCGTCCTTCAGCACCGCCACCCGGTCGCAGACGCGGCGCACCACCTCCATCTGGTGGGTGATCAGAACAATGGTCAGCTTCAGGTCGCGGTTCAGTTGATCCAGCAGCGACAGGATCTCGTCCGTGGTCTCGGGGTCCAGCGCGCTGGTCGCCTCGTCGCACAGCAGCACGCCCGGCTCACAGGCCAGCGCCCGGGCGATGCCCACCCGCTGCTTCTGCCCGCCCGACAGCTGCGCCGGATGCTTCTTCCCATGCTCGGACAGGCCCAGCTGTTCCAGCAGGTCCGCGACCCGCCGGTCCACCTCCGCCGCCGCGCGTCCCTCCAGCCGCAGCGGGAAGGCCACATTCTCCGCCACCGTCTTCGCGTTCAGCAGGTTGAAATGCTGGAAGATCATGCCGATACGCCGCCGCGCCGCGCGCAGCTCGGCCGGCGCCAGCGCGGTCATATCGCGCCCATCGACGGTGACGGTCCCTGCGTCCGGCCGCTCCAGCAGATTGATCGTCCGGATCAGCGTCGACTTGCCCGCGCCCGACCGCCCGACCACGCCGAACACCTGGCCGGCCGCGACCGTCAGATCGACCGCGTCCAGCGCCACGCGCTCGCCCGCCGCGCTCCGGAAGCGCTTCGTCACTCCATCCAGGCGGATCATCAGTCGGCTTCCAGCGCCTTTGCGGGAATGATGGTGACGCTCTCGCCGCAGCCGCAGGCGTCGGTCTGGTTCGGGTTCCGGAACACGAATTTCGATGCCAGCTTCGTCGTCTCGTAGTCCAGCTCCGATCCGATCAGGAACAGGATCGACTTGGGATCGACGACCACTGTCGCGCCCTTGTCCGTCACCACCTCGTCCAGCGGACCGATCTCGTCGGCGAAGGCGAAGGTGTATTCCTGCCCCGCGCAGCCCGCGTTCTTCAGCCCGACGCGCAGCGCCCTGTGCCCGCCGGCCTCCGTCAACGCGCGCACCCGTTCAGCCGCCGCCTCGGTCAGGGTGACGACGGCAGGGCGCGGGCGGCGCGGGCGGGGCGTGGTCTGAAGCTCGGTCATCGGACGGTCCATCAGAACATGTTCAGGGCCAGCTTGGCCTCGTCGCTCATCTTCGACGCGTCCCACGGGGGATCGAAGGTCAGTTCCGCTCGCGCCGACTTCACGCCGTCGACCTTCATCACCGCCTGCTCGACCCAGATCGGCATCTCACCGGCCACGGGGCAGCCCGGAGCCGTGAGGGTCATCTCGACCACCACGTCGCGATCGTCAGACAGGTCGACCTTGTAGATCAGGCCCAGTTCATAGATGTCGACCGGGATTTCCGGGTCAAACACCGACTTCAGGGCCTCGATGATGTCGTCCGTCATCCGGTCGATCTCGGCCTGGGCCAGGGCGCTCTTTTGCGGCGCGTCCCAGGCTTCGGCGAAAGCCGCGCTGTCGGTCTTGTTGGTCGTTGGGTCGCTCATGCGAAGAACTCACGGGCCTTGATCAGGGCGTCGGCGAAGGCGTCGGCGTCCTCGAGGGTGTTATATAGGGCGAAGCTGGCGCGCGCGCTCGACGTGATGCCGAACCGGCGCGACAGTGGCTCGGCGCAATGCAGGCCGGCGCGCACGGCGACGCCGTAGCGGTCCATCACCTGGGCGATGTCATGGGCGTGGGCGCCGTCGACGGTGAAGGTGAAGATTGCCCCCTTCCCCTCCGCCGTGCCAATCTCGGTCAGCCAGTTCCGGCCCTCCAGTCGCTCGCGCACACGGTCCATGAGCGCCGCTTCATGAGCGCGGATCGCTGCGGCGTTGAACTGGTCCAGCCAACGGATCGCCGCCCCCAGGCCGATGGCCTCGAGGATCGGCGGCGTTCCCGCCTCGAACCGGTGCGGCAGGCCTGCGTAGGTCACCGCCTCTTCGGTCACCGTGGCGATCATCTCGCCGCCACCCTGGTAGGGTGGCAGCGCCTCCAGCGCTGCGCGCTTGCCGTACAGTCCGCCGATGCCGGTCGGGCCAAACAGCTTGTGGCCGGTAAAGACATAGAAGTCGGCGTCCAGCGCCTGGACGTCAGGGCTGCAGTGCACCGCGCCCTGGCAGCCATCGACCAGGATCAGCGCGCCCGCCGCATGGGCCATATCCGCGATGGCGCGGACATCGTTCACCGTGCCCAGCACATTGGACATATGCGTCACGGCCACCAGCCGCGTCCGCGGCCCGATCAGCGCTGCCAGCGCTGTCATGTCCAACGCGCCGTCGTCAGCAACGGGCGCCCATTTCAGGACCGCGCCGAACCGCTCGCGCAGCATGTGCCAGGGCACGATATTGGCGTGATGCTCCATCTGGGTGACGACGATCTCGTCGCCCGGCCGGATCGATTGGCCGAGGCCCGCCGCCACCAGATTGATCGCCTCTGTCCCGCCCTTGGTCCAGATGATCTGATCCGGGCTTTCAGCGTTCAGAAACCGCGCCACGTTCTCGCGCGCCGCCTCGAAGGCCTCGGTCGTCTCATTGGCCAGGGTGTGCAGGCCGCGGTGGACGTTGGCGTAGGAATGCTCCATCGCCGCCGTCAGGGCGTCGATCACCGCCCGCGGCTTCTGCGCCGAAGCGGCCGAGTCCAGATAGACCAGCGGCTTGCCGTTCACCGTCCGCGACAGGATCGGGAACTGCGCGCGCGCGGCGTAGGGGTCAAACAAGGTCACAGGCGAGCCGTCAGCCATTCCCGCACCACCTCTCTCGCGCCCTCGTGCTCGATCCGGTCGACGACCTCGATCAGGAAGGCCTGCGTCAGCAGTGCCCGCGCCTCGTCGGCCGGGATGCCGCGCTGCTGCATGTAGAACAGGGCGCTCTCGTCCAGATTTCCGACCGTATTGCCGTGCGCGCACTGCACGTCGTCGGCATAAATCTCCAGCTCCGGCTTGGCGTCCACCTCGGCCCGTTCGCCGAGGATCAGGGCATGGTGCCCCATCCGTGCATCGGTCCCGTCCGCCCCGCGCTCGACGACGATCTTGCCCTGGAAGACGCCACGGGCGGTATCGCGCACAACGCCTTTGGTGAGCTGGGATGTGGTCCCGTTCAACCCGTTGTGGCGAACCACGGTAGTGAGGTCCGTCTGGCGGTCGCCAGACAGCGCATAGAGCCCGTCAAGCCGCACCGAAGCCCCCTCGCCGGGGTGCGCCACCTGCGTCTCCAGCCTTTGAAGCCTGTCTCCAGCCTTTGAAGCCTGGCACCCGATGCGACAGTCGTCTGGGCGAAGGCCGCCCCTCTGGACAGATGGACTTCCGCCGACGTGATCGAGATGGCGCTGGCCGGCTCCTCAATCAGGACGATCCGTTCGAGGGTCGCGTCTTGCTCGACGAAAATCTCGACCAGATGGTTAGCGACATAGGCGTCGCCCCAGCCTTCGTAGGACTCAAGCAGGGTCGCGTTCGCCCCTGCCTCCACCACTATGCCGACGCGCGCGTGATGGCCCGTCTTCACCGCGTCCGACAGCCAGCGAAGCGCCAGCGTTCGGGGAGCGCCCGCCTTGAACGAAACGATGAACACGTCGTCCAGCGCCTTGGCCGCGGCCAGAGCCGCCATCGGCATCACGTCCGCCATGCGCGGCGCGCTCGGCGACGCATGGCTTGCGACCTCGACGCCCTCGGTCAGGTCGTCTTCCGACCACCAGTTCATCCGCCCGTTGGCGATCAGCAGCTCGTTGCTGGTCAGGGCCTTGAACGGGCCGTCGTTCGGCTCGCCCTCAGGCAGTTTGGGCGAAATCAGCGGCTCGTCGCGCAGGTACCGGCGCAGATCAGAGTATTTCCACGCTTCCGTCCGGCGGGACGGGATCGTGGAGACGTCCTTCAGATCGATGCGGACAGGGGCGTTCACGCCGCCTCCAACGCATATTTGTCGTAGCCTTCGGCCTCGAGCTGCAGCGCCAGCTCCGGTCCGCCCGACGCCACGATCCGGCCCGCGGCCAGCACATGCACCCGGTCGGGTTTGATGTAGTCCAACAGCCGCTGATAGTGGGTGATCACCAGCATGGCACGGTCGGGCGAGCGCAGGGCGTTCACGCCCTCGGCCACGATCCTAAGGGCGTCGATGTCGAGGCCGGAATCCGTCTCGTCGAGGATCAGCAACGACGGTTCCAGCAGCGCCATCTGCAGGATCTCCATCCGCTTCTTCTCGCCGCCGGAGAAGCCGACGTTCAGCGGCCGCTTCAGCATGTCGAAATCCATCTTCAGCGCCGTCGACGCCGCCTTGACCAGTTTCAGGAAGGCCGGCGCCGAGACCTCCTCCTCGCCGCGCGCGCGCTTCTGGGCGTTCAGTGCCGTGCGTACAAAGGTCAGGGCCGGGACGCCGGGAATCTCGATCGGATACTGGAACGACAGGAAGACGCCCTTCGCCGCCCGCTCGGCGGGCTCCAGGTCCAGCAGATTTTCGCCCTTCCAGGACACGGACCCTTGCGTCGCCTCATAGCCGGGCCGCCCGGCCACGGCGTAGCCCAGCGTCGACTTGCCGGCCCCGTTCGGCCCCATGATGGCGTGCACCTCGCCCGCCGGTACGACGAGCGTCAGGCCCTTGAGGATCGGCTTGTCACCGACGGAGACGTGGAGGTTGGAGATGGAGAGCATTCTAGGAAAACCAGCGGGCGTGCATCGCACGCAAAAAGTTGGGATCGGATACGGGAAGACCCGAAGCGCTGCCTAAGACCGAATCTGTGCCGCATCGTGGACACCGCGCCGTCCAAGGATCAGGCCGCTGGGCAAACTCGCCCCGGGTTTCCTCTAGCCAGTCAGCGATCTCAGACGGTGGATAGATTTCTCGGCAGTCGAAGCACCCGCAGACTTCGCTTTCGAGCAGTTCATTGCGATGGCAGGCGGACCGCTTGTGCGCAGCCTCAAGCATTTCGGCAGCAAAGGTCACCCCACGCTCCCTTCCAGACTGATCGCCACCAGCTTCTGCGCCTCGACGGCGAACTCCATTGGCAGCTTCTGCATCACGTCGCGGACGAAGCCGTTGACCAGAAGGGCCACCGCCTCCTCCTGCGACAGGCCGCGCTGCTGGGCGTAGAATAGCTGGTCGTCAGACAGGCGCGTGGTCGTCGCCTCGTGCTCCAGCTGGGCCGAGCCGTTGCGGGCCTCGATATAGGGCACGGTGTGGGAGCCGCAGTCCTTGCCGATCAGCAGGCTGTCGCACTGGGTGAAATTGCGCACGCCCGTCGCCTTGGGATGCACCGAAACCAGCCCGCGATAGGTCGAGTCCGACTTACCAGCGGACACCGCCTTGGCGATGATCCGCGACTTCGAATTCTTGCCCAGATGGATCATCTTGGTGCCGGTGTCGGCCTGCTGATGTCCGTTGGTGATGGCGATCGAATAGAATTCGCCCGAGCTCTCCTCGCCCTTGAGGATGCAGGACGGGTATTTCCACGTCACGGCCGAGCCGGTCTCAACCTGGGTCCAGCTGACCTTGGACCGGTCGCCGCGGCAGTCCGCCCGCTTGGTGACGAAATTGTAGATGCCGCCCTTGCCCTCGGCGTCGCCGGGGTACCAGTTCTGCACCGTCGAATATTTGATCTCGGCGTCGTCCAGCGCCACCAGCTCGACCACCGCCGCATGCAGCTGGTTCTCGTCGCGCATCGGGGCCGTGCAGCCCTCCAGATAGGAGCAGTAGCTGCCCTTGTCGGCGATGATCAGGGTGCGTTCGAACTGGCCCGTCTGGCTCGCATTGATGCGGAAATAGGTCGACAGCTCCATCGGGCATTTCACGCCCGGCGGGATGTAGACGAACGATCCATCCGAAAAGACCGCACTGTTCAGGGCTGCGAAATAGTTGTCCGACACCGGCACCACGGAGCCCAAATATTTGCGCACCAGTTCAGGATGTTCGCGCAAGGCCTCGGAAATCGGCATGAAAATCACCCCGACCTTGGCCAGTTCGGCCTTGAAGGTGGTGACCACGCTGACACTGTCGAACACGGCGTCCACGGCATACCGCGCCGCGCCCTCGACGCCCGCCAGCACTTCCTGCTCCTGCAGCGGGATGCCCAGCTTGGCGTAGATGGCGAGGATCTCCGGATCGACCTCGTCGAGCGACTTCAGCCCCGCCTTCTCCTTCGGCGCCGCGTAGTAGAACAGGCTCTGGTAGTCGACCGGCGTGTACTTCACAGACGACCACGTCGGCTCCTCCATCGCCAGCCAGCGCTCATAGGCGGCCAGCCGCCATTCCAGCATCCACTCCGGCTCGCCCTTCTTCTCGGAGATGAAGCGGACAATGTCGGCGTTCAGCCCGCGCGGGGCGTATTCCGTGTCGATGTCCGAGGTGAAGCCGTGCTCGTACTTCTCGAGCGCGGCGACGGCGTCGATGGTCTTCTGGACGGCGGCCATCAGGCGTCGGCTTTCTGGCGCTCTGCGGTGCGCGCACGGTGTTTGGCATAGGCCTCGACCCAGGCGGCGGCGAACCGCTTCCAGTCGTCCTCGACCGTGCCCCATCCACCCGAAATGCGAATGCCGCCGGTGGCCAGGGCGATCCGGCCCGTCGCCACGATGGCCCGCGATGGCTTGGTCTTGCCCGAGGAACAGGCCGAACCGGCCGAGACCATCAGCCCCATCAGATCGAGGGTGATCAGCTGCTGCGGGCTTTCCCAGTCGGGCACGGCCATGAACAGGGTGTTCGGCAGGCGGTCAGCGCCCTCGCCGATCACGGCGGCACCGGCGGCCTTGACCACGGCCTCGGCCGCGTCGCGCCAGGCGGCGTGCGCCTGTGCAGCTGGCAGGTCGCGCGCGGCGCAGACGGCGGAAACGCCGAAACCGGTGATCCCCGGCACATTCTCGGTCCCGGCGCGCAGGCCCCGCTCCTGCCCCGCCCCATGAAGGATGCGCACAGCCTCGCGGCCCTCGGCCATCACCAAGGCACCGACGCCCTGCGGCCCGCCCAGCTTGTGGGCGGACAGGGTCAGGCTGTCGGCCATCAGGGTGCGGATATCGACGGGGATCTTGCCCGCCGACTGGATGGCGTCGACGTGCAGCCAGCCGCCCGCCGATCGCACCAGGCGCGCCGCCTCGGCGATCGGCTGGATAACACCGCTCTCGTTGTTGGCGTGATGGATGGCCACCACCGCACGGCCCGGCTGTCCCAGCAGTTGCCGCAGCTTGTTCAGGTCCACGACGCCGCGGGCATCCACGGGCAGCATCTTGACCGGCTTGCCCGAGGCCGTCGCCGCCTCCGCCACGCACGGATGCTCGGTCGCGCCGACGATCAGCCGCTCGCAGCCCGCCGCGATGGCGCTGATGATCGCCTGGGCATTGGACTCGGTGCCGCCGCTGGAGAAGACCACCGCCGTCGGATCCGCCCCGACCAGATCGGCCACCTGCGCCCGCGCTGTCTCGATCCGCGCCCGGGCCCGCCGCCCGGCCGCATGGACAGCCGACGGATTGCCGTTGTCGGCCAGGGCCCTGGCCATCACATCCTGAACTTCGGGGCGGACCAGGCCAGAGGCATTGTAGTCCAGATACACGCCGCTCACGCCGCCACTCCCACTTCCGCTTCGGTCGCCCGGCGCCGCGCGCCGGTGCGGTTCATCACCACGTCTTCCAGCGACACGCCGGCCAGATAGCGGTGGATCTCGTCGCCGAGGTCCTCCCACAGATTGTGGGTGATGCAGCGTTCTCCGGCCATCATGCAGCCCTTGGGCGACGAGTGACCGATGCAGCGGGTCGCGCGGATGGGCTCGTCGACGGCCAGCACAATCTCGGCCACCACCGTCTCATGGGCGCCCTTGGCCAGACGATAGCCGCCGCCGGGACCGCGCACGCTCTGTACAAGGCCGCTCTTGCGAAGGCGGGCGAACAGCTGCTCCAGATAGCTCAGCGAAATCTCCTGACGCGTCGCGATCTCCGCCAGCGACACAGCCCGGACCCCGCCGTCGCCCTGCCCGTTCCTGGCCAGATCGGCCATCGCCATCACGGCGTATCGTCCCTTGGTCGACAGACGCATCGCACACCTTCAAAAATCGCGCGCTTTTCGAGGGTCCTGTGCTAGAACCCGCGCCTTCGCAAAGGCGTCGATGCGCACGCGGGACTTAGAAAGTCCTACCGCTGCGGTCAAGTATTACGCAGGTGCGAAACGACAGTTGAACACGGAATTCCCCAGAGCGTTGGATCCATATGCCTGAAGTCATCCTGCCCGGCGCCTCTGGCCGTATCGAAGGCCGCTACTCGCCCGGCAAGCGCCCGAACGCGCCGATCGCCCTGATCCTGCATCCGCACCCCAAGGCGAACGGGCATATGAACAACCCGGTCGCCGTGACCCTGTACCAGCTGTTCCAGAAGCGCGGCTTCGCGACGCTGCGCTACAACAGCCGCGGCGTGGGCAAGTCGCAGGGCGAGTTCGACAGCGGCATCGGCGAACTGGCCGACGCGGCCACCGCCCTCGACTGGCTCCAGTCCAACAACCCCGGTGCCTCCCAGACCTGGGTCGCCGGCTATCAGTTCGGCGCCTATATCGGCATGCAGCTGCTGATGCGTCGCCCCGAGACGGACGGCTTCATCTCGGTCTCGCCGCCGTCGAACATGTACGACTTCAGCTTCCTGGCCCCCTGCCCGGCCTCGGGCCTGTTCCTGCACGGCACCAATGACACCGTCGTCCCGCCGGTCGAGGTCGAGCGCGTGGTCAACAAGCTGCGCACCCAGAAGGGCATCGTCATCGACTATGAGCTGGAAGAGGGCGCGACCCACTTCTGGCAGGACCACATCGACGCGGTCGAACGCCGCGTCGGCGCGTATCTGGACAAGCGGCTGGCGGAAAAGCCGGCGTAAGGGGC
>VFBG01000256.1 GCA_006515835.1 bacterium
AAGTGAACCTGCTTCACTTTTACGTAAACCGTAAAAGTGAAGCAGGTTCACTTTCACCCTTCACCCGCCCCCAGTCGTGAACGTCAGGGTGAACGGGGCCAGCGCGCCGCCGTCGGTGCCCTTGATCCCTTCCAGGAACTCGATCTTCACCAGCTGAAACGGCTCGAACGGCTGCGACGGCCGGACCTCGAGCGAGCGATTCTCCCTGGTGTAGTTGGTCGCGAACGCGAGGCCGTCGGTCGAGGGTGCCTTGGCGTAGGTAATCCGGATGCGGTCCTTGAGCGACGCCGGATCCAGGTCCCGCGACAGTTGCATGCGCAGGCGCTCACCCAGGCTCACGTCGGTCTCGCCCTCGGCCGGCGCCGTGAACAGGACCTCCACCGGCCGGGCTGGCGGCGCAATCTCGACTTCGGTCGCCGTTTCCGCCGGCGCCTGCGCCAGCTCGATGGTCGCGCCTTCCAGCCATGTCAGGCCCTTGGCCGTCCGCACCGTTCCCTGCACCTTGACCCAGCGCCCCGCGTCGATGCGCTTGGTTGGATCGAAACTGAAGGTCTTGCCGCGCGGCTGCAGTCCCATCACCCAGATGGCCGTGTCCGTCGACCGGAGGACGAATTGCCACTTCGCCGGCGCCGGGGCTTCAGGCAGGTCGCCGTAGAGATTCCGGCCACGGAACTGGCCGATCAGGGAGACGCGTTGCCCTTCGAAGCGGCCCGGTTCCAGGGCGACCGATCGCAGCGGCGGCGCGCTGGCATCCGCGGCCGGCGGGGGCGGCGCCGTGCTGCTCAGCATCAGCAGCAACTCTTCGCCGGGCCGCGGCCATCGGTCGGGATAGATCGCGCGGATGCGGTCGATCAGGTTGAACGGAATGAGCCGCGGGTCGTCTGGCGACACCCGCCCGATGTCCAGGAACTGACCGCGTGCCTCGACCTTGCCCTCCCGCGGCAGGTCCCGCGCGATCAGGCGAAGGCTGGCTTCATCACTGACGATGGGGGCGGTTTCGGCGCTCTGCGCCTTGATGGTGCCCACCAGCGCGATGGTTTGCTGGTGATAGAAGCCGGGATAATTGCGCAGGGCGGCGAGCGTCGTGGCCCGCCGCACCGCGGGCTGCGCCGAAGTCTGAGCAAGCAGGCTGCCGGCAATGGCCAGCGCCAGGGCCAGTCGCCGCACGTCACACCTTGCGCTGGGCGAAGCGGGTCAGGACCACCGCGAGCGCGAAGAACAACAGCGCACCGGCGATCTGGCCAAACGCGTCTTCGCCGCGCAGCGCCGGCACCATCTCGCCGACGACCTGGAACGGCCGCAGCCAATCGGCCCCGAC
>VFBG01000257.1 GCA_006515835.1 bacterium
CCGTTCAAGGGCGGCAGCGTGGGCTCGTGGGTGCAGAAGTACGCCCCGGCCTACGACCTGCCCTTCGTCTTCGTCAGCACCTCGAACGACGGCTTCAACCGCAACATCATCCTGTCGCGCTGGGCCTTCGCCGACGTCAACGGCGACGGCAAGTCGCAGTACTCCGACTTCATCATGATCGCGGACAAGTACGCCACCTCCGGCGGCGGCGGCATCCGCGGCTACGGCGTGGCGGAGATCGACCTGCCCGACGCCACCTACGCGGGAAACCTGGTGGTGGGCAACAGCCACCTGAAGGCCGGCAGCGGCTCCTCCGACCACACCGAGCGCGTCGAGGCCGCGGCGCGCATGGCCTACTTCCTCGATCATCTCTACAACGGCGCCGGCACCGGCGTGCCGGACCCCAACAACAAGATCATCGACAGCCCGGCGCCGACGTCGGTGCTGGACGCGCAGACGCCGATCATCAGCGCCGGCGACTGGAACGAGAACGAAGCCACCAACGGCCAGAAGGGCCCGGCGGAGTGGATCGTGGTCGCGCAGAACATCGGCGGCACGGACGGCACCGACCGCGACCAGAGCGACATGACCTACGACGCCGCGGCCGACTGGTACAACGGCAGCACCAACACGCTCAGCAACACCAAGTTCGACTACGTCGGCTGGCAGGACAGCATCGTCACGCTGCGCCGGGCCGTGGTGTTCAACTCGGTCACCATCCCAGCCGGCGACGTGCCGCCCGAGCTGGCCGGCTACACCACCAGCTACACGCTGGCCTCGTCCTCGGCCTCCGACCACCGCGCCGTGTTCGCGGACTTCATCCTGCCCTCGGCCGAGTGCAACGACGCTCTGGACCTGGGCCAAGGCAAGGCCGGCACGGGCGGGCTGGTGCCGCACTTCACGGTCTGCGGCACGCTGGGCACCGGGCAGACGGCGGACTTCCTGCTGGAGGACGCCCTGCCGCTGGCGGGCGCCGCCGCGGTCATCGGCTTCACCCAGATCAATGCGCCCTACGCGGGCGGCGTGCTGGTGCCGGCGCCGGACGTGCTGCTCTTCGGCTTCACCGCGGACGCGGCGGGGACGATCTCGCTGCCGGGCGTGCCGGGCGGGGGCGGGCCGTTCGACATCTACATGCAGTGGGTGGTGTTCGACGCCGGCGCGACCTCCGGCAAGGCCTTCAGCAACGGCCTGCGGATCAGCTGGCTGCCCTGACGGCCGGTTTCCCCGGCACGCCGCTTGCTCCCTGTTGACTCCGCGCCCCGGCCCGGCCAGAACGGGCCCGCCCCCAAGGAGCCACCGTCCCCGTGCCCGCCTTC
>VFBG01000105.1 GCA_006515835.1 bacterium
CCAGCGTGCTGGAGGGCGGCACCTGGGCCGCCGGCCGCCGCGCCGCCGCCGAACGTCGTCCGGGCGGCGGACCGCCCCTGACCATCCTCTCGGACGGGACCGTATTCTGATGACGACAAAGCCCTTCAGGATGGACGGCGTCACTGTCGTCACCCACCCTCTTGTTGCACACAAGCTGTCGATCATGCGGGCGAAGGACACCTCCACCGCCCGCTTCCGCGACCTGCTGCGCGAGATCTCGACCCTGCTCTGCTACGAGGTCACCCGCGATTTGCCGCTGGAGGACTATCCGGTCGAGACCCCCGTCGGCCCGACCACCGGTCAGCGCATCGCCGGCAAGAAGATGGTCTTCGTCCCCATCCTCCGCGCCGGTCTTGGGCTGGTGGAGGGGATGCTGGAACTGGTCCCCTCGGCCCGCGTCGGCCACATCGGCCTGTACCGCGAACCGGTGACGCTGGACGCCGTGGAATACTATTTCCGCGCGCCGGAGGATGTGGCCGAGCGCCTGTGCGTGGTCATCGACCCAATGCTGGCCACCGGCAACACCGCCGTCGCCGCCATCGAGCGGCTGAAGGAGCGGGGCGTGACCAACCTCCGCTTCGTCTGCCTCGTTGCTTCGCCCGAGGGTCTGGAGCGGCTGCGCGGCTGGCACCCGGACGTGCCGATCTGGACCGCCGCCGTCGATGAGCGGCTGAACGACCACGGATACATCGTGCCGGGCCTCGGTGACGCAGGCGACCGGCTGTTCGGGACACGGTGAGCCAGACGCTCCGGTCTTGACGGACCGGCGCGGCGGCACCAGATCGAACCCGCGTCGAGATACCTCCCCGGAGTTTCGACGGCAGGGGTGGACGCGCGCGCATGACGGACCTGGCGATCTTCTATGAGCATCCCGCGTGGTTCGAGCCGCTGTTCGCCGCGCTCGACGGCCGCGGCGTCGACTGGACCAAGATCCATGCCGGCGACCATGCCTTCGACACCGGGCCGGGAGAACCGCCTGCGTCGCTGATCTTCAACCGGATCGGCATGTCCGCCTTCCTGCGCGAGACCGAGCATCCGATCTTCTACGCCCGCAGCCTGTTCGACCACTGGGAGGGCCAGGGCGCCCGCGTCGTCAACGGCGCGGCGCTGGAGGTCGACACCTCCAAAGGCCGACAGATTTCGTTGATCCGCCGCCTGGGCTACGGCGCGCCGGAGACGCGGATGGTCCACCGCGCGGCCGACCTGCCGAAGGCCGCATCGGGCCTGCGTTTCCCCGTTCTGGTCAAGCCTGACATCGGCGGCTCCGGCGCAGGCATCCAGCGGTTCGATACGCCGGAGGAACTGGCCGGGGCCGTCGCCGCCGGTTCGGTTCCCATGGGCATAAACAGCTGCGCCCTCGTGCAGGAGCATGCCCCCGCCCGCGACGGCCGCATCGTCCGGGTCGAGACGCTGAACGGCCGTTTCCTCTATGCCTGCAGCGTGGAGACCGGCGGCTTCGACCTGTGCCTCGCCGACGTCTGCATGATTGCGCCGGGCAAGGCCTCCATCCAGATCGAGGCGATCACCCCGCCGCCAGAAGTTATCGCGGCCGCCGAGCACATCGCCCAAGCCTCACAGATCGACGTCGGCGGGGTCGAATATCTGGTCGACGACCGCGACGGCTCGGTGAAATTCTACGACATCAACGCACTCTCGAATTTCGTCGCCGACCCGATGACGGTGCTCGGCTTCGATCCCCATGACGCCCTGATCGACTATCTGGTCGACCGGATCACCGCCGGAAAGGCCGCCGCATGAGATACGGATACTGGGCGCCCGTCTTCGGCGGCTGGCTGCGCAATCACCCTGAAGAAGACGGCGCGGCGTCATGGGAATCGATGTCGCGATTGGTGAGACGTTCGGAAGAGATCGGCTACGACCTCACCTTGATCGCCGAGCTGAATCTGAACGACATCAAGGGCGTGCAGGCCCCGGCGCTGGACGCCTGGTCGACGGCGGCGGCTCTGGCGGCGGTCACGCAATCGATCGAGCTGATGGTGGCGGTGCGGCCGAACTTCCATCAGCCGGCCCTTTTCGCCAAGGCCGCAGCCAATATCGACAACATCGCCGGCGGGCGTCTGGCCCTGAACGTGGTGTCCTCGTGGTGGGCGAAAGAGGCGACCAGCTATGGCCTCCAGTTCGACGAGCACGACGACCGCTACGCGCGCACTTCGGAATGGCTCCAGGTGGTCGACGGCCTGTGGCGCGAGCCGCAGTTCAGCTTCTCGGGCCGCTACTACAACCTCGACCAGGCCATCGTGGAGCCCAAACCGGTCAAGAAGCCGCGCCCCGTCATCTACGCCGGCGGAGAGAGCGACGCCGCCAAGACCATGATCGCGCGCCAGTGCGACGCCTATGTCATGCACGGCGACACGCCCGAGCACATCAAGTCCAAGATCGCCGACATGCGCGAACGCCGCGAACGCGAGGGGCTGCCGCCCATGCAGTACGGCATGGCCGCCTATGCCATCGTCCGTGACAGCGAGGACGAGGCCGTTCGTGAACAGGTTCGGATCACCACCATCCCCGGCCTGGACGCCGGCGCACCCCCGCCCGGCTTCGCCAATTTCGACCAGTGGCTGTCCGGCACCCAGCTGGAGCGGGAGCTGAAAATCCAGGAGTATTCAGTCTCCAACCGCGGGCTGCGGCCGCAGCTGGTCGGTACGCCCGAGCAGATCGCCGAACGGGTCGAGGCCTATGAGGACGCCGGACTGGACCTCCTCCTTCTGCAGATGAGCCCGCAGGAGGGAGAGATGGAGCGGTTCTCGGCCCAGGTGATCAAGCCCGGGCCGAACTAGCCCTGGCCCACTGCCCGTACGTTGTCGTTGGAGTCACGGTCGATCCATTTGTTGTACGGATCCACCCCGGCGAAGCGCGGCTCACGCGTGGTGATGAAGCGCAAGGTCTGCACCCCCGACCGGATCGGCCGGCGCTCCAGAAGGACCACGTCGTCCTCGCCGAAGGCGCCCTTGCCCGGCTCGGCCGTGAAGATGCCAACGTCGAAAACCTCATTCAGCGGTGCTGCCGTCTCGACCCCCTCGCCATCCGCATAGAGTTTGCGGGCGTCGACCGTGACCGAAACGTCCCAGCGACCGTCGGCCCGGCGCGTGGCCGTCACCCCGGTCGTCTTGACGTCGTAAAGGGTAATTTTCTCGAACAGGTCGGTGATCAGCGCCTGTTTGTCCGCCGGTGCCTCGGCGCGGATGGCGGCGATCAGGTCCAGCGAGCGCGGATAGGGCGCGCCCTTGAAGGCGTATTGTGCCAACACCCGGCGCAGGGCGCGGTTGACCGCATCCTCGCCGATCTGGTCGCGCAGCAGATACATGACCAGCCCGCCCTTCTGATAGTGGATGTACTGCTGGTTCTCGACCCGCATCAGCGGCATCTCTTCCAGCCGCTCGGTGCCGCGCGAGCGCAGGTAGCGATCCAGCTCCTGCTTCAGGAAGCGGCGGATCTGCTCCTGGCCGTACATCTTCTCCATGACCATCAGCGCCGAATACTGAGCCAGGGTCTCGGACAGAACGGTCATGCCCTGCTGGTTGGAACCGACCACCTGGTGCGCCCACCATTGGTGCGCGAACTCGTGCGCACCGACATAGGTGACATAGTCGACCTTCGTCGGGTCGCTGAGGTCGGCGATGAAACCGAGCCCTTCGGCCCATGCGAAGGTGTTTGGGTAGGACTGCGCGAACGCGCCGTAAGGGAACTCCACGATCCGCGCCTGCCGGAACTGGTAGGGGCTGAAATTGGCCTGGAAATAGTCAAGCGACGCGGACAGCGCATCCAGCATCCTTGGCACGTTGCGGCCATGGGCGGCGTCGTGGAAGACGACCATCTCGACGCCATTATGCGTCCGCGCCGTCCTCTCATACCGGGCCGACTGCACCGAGAAGAAGTTCAGCACCGGCGACTCGGTCACGAACCGGCTGGTGCGGCGATCACCGTTGACGACGTCCGAGACCATCCGCCCAGGCGCGATCACGGTCTGGTCCGCTTCTGTGGAGATGGTGATGTCGGCTGTGACCCAGTCGGCACCGATGTAGTTGCGGTCGCGAGCGGATTCGTCCTCCAGCTTCGCGGGGCGCAGCTCGGCCGGCAGCCCCAGTTTGCGGCGTTTGGTGCGGTCGGTCAGCAGGCCCTGTCGGTCCATGCCGACCATCGGCGCGAACTCCATGTTGTTCACGAAGGTGCCGTTGTCGACCAGCCGGGTGGTGTTGCCACTAGCCTTGAATCCGCGCTGCTCCAGAACCGACGCAAAGGTCACGGTGCGACGCTCGCCGGGCTGCATCGGGGTGCCGAAGCGATAGATCCGGTACTCGAAATCTTCCCATTCACGGGCGACGGTCGCGCCCTGGACTGTCAGACTGACCATCTCCAGATCACCGGTCCAGCGCAGGTGCACTTCCGGCAGCGGGGCATTGGTGTTGTTGACCAGCACATAGGTTCCACGTGTCGTCAGCTTCGGCTGATGCGGGCGCAGGTCCATAACGAGCCGGACGTCGACTACCGACGGCTGGGGTGTGGTCTCGTAGCGCAGCAGGGCCTTCTCATAGGCGGCCTGTTCGGCCTCTTGCTGGGCCTGGGTCCGGTACTCGTTCCAGACGTTGGTGTTCATGTAAATGAAGACGCCCAGCCCCGCGAAGACTACCAGGGCCACGCCGCCGATCAGGCCGGCGGGTCCCGCCAGCCGATGCGGCAGCCGCTTCAGCCGGGGCCATAGACGGTTCTCGGTTCCCCGCCGCCACAGCGCATAGGCCAGCACCAGCAGAATAACGCCGAAGGCGCCCCAGTAGGCGTCGAACCAGGCCGCGAAGCCCGCGAAATCGCCGCGCCCGTTCATGTCCGACGGGGGTCCGCCGACGCCCTGCCCATACTGATAGAGAGGATGATCGAAGCCGAGGTTTGACAGCACGATCGTCGAGATCAGATAGATGACCATGATCGCCCAGCCGATGAACTTGTTCGGCGAGAGTGCCTGGACGAAGATCGCCAGAACCGCGATGCCCGTCATGTTGACGGCTCCGGGGATCACGTACCAGACGAGATATTTGCCCAGCTCATAGTCGGTGTGGCCCTTGATCGTCTGGGTCGCCATGCCGGCGATGACGCCGATCAACAGTGTCGAGATGAGCACCAGCGCCAGGGCGAGGGTCTTGGGAACCAGGAAGGTCCAGTCCGGGGTCGACGAGGCGTCGACGATCTCGTGCATCTTGCGGTCGCGATCCCGCCAGACCAGTTCGCCCGAATAGTAGATGGCGATGATCATGGAGATCAGGCCGAAGGTGCCGAGCAGGGCGGTGATGACCACCCGGGTCACCAGCAGGATCGGGGCGCCGTAAATTTCGCCGGTGAAGAACAGCGTGGCCACGGCGAAGGCCATGGCCAGCAGCACCAGCACCACATAGGCCGGGCTCTTGAATACCAGCACCGTCTCAAACACGGCGCGCGACCACAGCTGGGTCAGGCCGCTGGCGAAGCCATAGCTGGGCTTCGGCAGGGCGCCGACGGGCGTGACGACGACGTCCTTTTCGACCCTTTCAGGCGCTCCTGCTTCTTCAGCTTGGCCCCGCGCGGCGACGGCCGGTACAGCACATAGGCAGCGGCAAGGAAGATGGCGCCGACGGCGGTCCAGATCACCCGGTTCCACAGCAGCACGCCTTCGATCGGCGCATTGAGCGTGTTCCGCTCGGCCGCCGTCCAATATTTGGTGACCAGGGCGTAGGCGCCGGAGCCGAACGGCTCGGCCCAGGCCATCGCCGTCTCGAACTCTGGCCGCGAGCCAAGAACGCCGGTCGAGGCCAGATAGGCGATCAGCACGCCAACGACGCCTATATAGGTCGCCATCATCGACCGGGTGACCGTCGCCAACATGAAGAACAGGGCCGAGGTCAGGAACAGGCCGGTCAGGCCGAATACCAGATAGGCGTAGGCGTAGTCGCCCAGTCGCAAAGGGCCGACCGTCTCGGGATCGACCCAGGGCATAAAGGTGCCTGCCAACGTCCCGATGGCGATGCTCAGATAGCAGAGCGCCACAGCGGCGAAGGCACCAAAGAAGCGGCCGTACAGATAGGCGCCCTTGGTGATGCGGGTCGACAGGATCATCGGCCCGAAGCCGGTCTGCGTATCGCGTGCCACGACATTGGCCACGATCGCGGTCGTCGCCAGCATGAAGAAGACGTTGAAGATGATATGCGCGCCGGCGAGGGCGTAGGGCGCGTTCTTGAAGACATTGCCACCGGAACCGAGCGAGACGTTGTCGCTGGCGACGGCACCGAAAGCCAGCAGGCCGAAGACGATGGCGATGACCCAGAAGGCCGGCTGGCGCAGCTGGTAGCGGAATTCAAAACTGGCGATCTTGGCGAACATGATCCGTCCCTCAGGCCGCGCGGCGCGAGGCGTTGACGGTCGCCAGATAAACGTCCTCCAGCCCGCTCTGTGCACGTTCGAAGCCGTCGCCCGGATTGGTGTCGGACAGGACGTGGATCACGGTGCGGCCAGCGAACAGGCGGCTCGAGATGACGTTGCGACTGGCCTGTTGGGCGGCAAGATCGGCCTTGTCGATGGTCTTGCGCCAGACGCGGCCCTCGAGCGCGTGCGTCAGTTCGATCGGCGAACCTTCCAACTGGATCTTGCCGCTGGCCAGCACCGCCATGCGGGGGCACAGGTCGGTGACGTCCTCGACGATGTGGGTCGACAGGATGATGACGACGTTCTCGCCGACCTCGGCCAGCAGGTTGAGGAAGCGGTTGCGCTCTTCAGGGTCGAGGCCGGCGGTCGGCTCATCGACAATGATCAGTTCGGGGTTGCCGATCAGGGCCTGGGCGATGCCGAAGCGTTGGCGCATGCCGCCCGAGAATCCGGCCAGCGCCTTGCCGCGCACGGGCCACAGATTGACCTGGTTGAGCAGGGCCTCGACTGTCTGCTTGCGGTCCTTGCCGTTGGAGATGCCCTTCAACACCGCCATGTGATCGAGCATGTCGTAGGCGGAAACGCGCGGGTAGACGCCAAAATCCTGGGGCAGATAGCCGAGCACGCGGCGCAGTTGTTCCGGATCCTTGATCACGTCGATGTCGCCGAACCGGATCGAACCTGACGTCGGCGTCTGAAGGGTGGCGATCGAGCGCATCAACGTCGACTTGCCCGCCCCGTTGGGACCGAGAAGGCCGAACATGCCCTTGGGGATCGAAAGGCTGACATCGTCCAGCGCCTTCGTACCATTGCCGTAGACATGGGTCAGGTTTTCGATCGTCAGCATGGGAGCCCTCCGTGAAGTAAAGGAGCCTTGTCACCACAAGCCCCGACTCGCAAGTTACGGTTCTGACATCTTGCGCATCCTGCTGTCGGCGAGAGTTACCGAACTGACGCGATCAAGCCTCTCTAACACCCGAATTCTGGTATCTGGCCTCCCAAACCGAGGCGTCTATCTGCAATCGCATCAAACCGTTAGACTGGGCGCTCGATCGCGCAGGGACCAACCGCAGCCGTGTTAAAAAACCTGCTTCCGAGCAAGCCAGGCACCGAGCCCCTCGCCGAGGCGCTGAAGGCGTGCAGGACCCATTTCATCTGGGCCTTCGTCTTCTCGGCACTGGTCAATCTGCTGTACCTCACACCCACGCTCTACATGATGCAGGTCTATGACCGGGTCGTGCCGACGGGCGGGATGACCACCCTTGTTCTCATCACCTCGGTCGCCGTCTTCGCCCTCGCGGCCCTGGCGGGACTCGACTGGCTGCGGGGGCGCCTGATGCTCAGGGCCGGGCTGCGTCTCGACCGCCTGTTGTCTGGCAAGGTGCTGGCGCGAGTCGTCGACCTGCAGGCCAAATCGCCCAATACCCAGGCGCTGCGGGAGTTCGACAACGTCCGCGGTGCCATCGGCGGTCAGGGCATGCTGGCCCTGTTCGATGCGCCCTGGACGCCGATCTATCTGGCCTGCTGCTTCCTGCTTCACCCGGCCATCGGGGTTTTGACACTGGTGGGCGGGACCATCCTGTTCACCCTCGCCTGGCTGAACGAGCGAGACACCCGCCCCCGGCTTAACAAGGCCATCCAGTCCCAGAATCACGCCTATGCCGCCCAGGAGGGCGTCGCCAGCCAGGCCGAGGTCGTCCGCGCCCTCGGCATGCGACAGTCCTCGATCGCGCGTCAGGTCGAACAGCGCCAGCTGGCCACCGCCGCCCAGGCCGACGCCCAGCTGGCCGGCGGGCACTATTCAGGCGCGATAAAATTCCTGCGTCTTGTGATGCAGTCGGCGGCGCTCGGCCTCGCCGCTTACCTGGCGGTGAAGAGCGAGATCACGCCGGGCTCCATCATCGCCGCTTCGGTGCTCCTCAGTCGCGCGGTCGCGCCGATCGAACTGCTGGTCGGCGTCTGGCCTAGCCTGGTCCAGGCCGTCGCCAGCTGGAAAACCCTGACGGATCTGTTCGCCAGCACCGCCTCGGTCGAACGCGAACGCACCACACTGCCCGACCCGAGGGGGCGACTGCAGGTCGAGGGGGTATCGGTGAAGTTCCCCGACACGGAGGCACCCCAACTGCGCGGCGTCGCCTTTGCGCTAAAGCCCGGCGAAACCCTTGGCATCGTTGGCTCCAGCGGCTCAGGGAAGACCACCCTCGCCCGCGTCATCGCCGGCGCGCTCAAGCCCCAGGCTGGGGCTGTGCGACTGGACGGCGCGGAGTACGAGGCTCGTGATGGCGACGAACTCGCCCGCTGGATCGGCTATCTGCCCCAGGTACCCAGCCTGTTCGCCGGTTCGATCAAGGACAACATTTCACGCTTCTCGACCTCGATCGGCGTGGATCAGGAAGCCGCCGACCGCAATGCGGTGAAAGCCGCCATGGCGGCGGGCGCGCATGAACTCATTCTGCGCCTGCCGAACGGCTACGACACCATTCTGGGTCCCTACGGTCAGGGCCTTTCGGCGGGGCAGGCGCAGCGCGTGGCGCTGGCGCGGGCGCTTTACAACGACCCGGTCCTGCTGGTGCTTGACGAACCCAATTCCAACCTCGACCAGGAAGGCGAAGCTGCCCTGATGCAGGCCATTCTGGGCGCGGCCGCCCGGGGTGCGGCCGTGGTCATCATCGCCCACCGCGCCGGCGTCCTAGCGCGGGTCGACCGGCTGCTGATGATGCGTGACGGCGTGGTCCAACTCGAGGGGCCTCGCGAAGAGGTGCTTGAGAAGATGCGCTCTACGGCCGGTCGCCCAACCGCCCCGGGCGGACAGCCGACGGCCCAGTCGACTGGCCAGCCGCAGCAGCGGCAGGCCCAGCCCCAGCCGTCGCCGCAAACGGCCCAGAACCCGCCACGGCGCACCCAATGACCGACGTCGTCGCCGCACCGGCGCCCCCACCATCGCCCGAAGGTCCCGTACCGCCGACGCCGGCGGCCGGCCCATCAACCTTCCTCGACAATCCCCGCCGCGAGCTGGTGATCGGCGGCGCGATCATTGTGGTGTTCTTTGTCATCTTCCTGGGATGGGCCGCCCTGGCTCCGCTGGATGCCGGCGCCTATGCCCAGGGCCAGGTCGCCATTTCCGGCAACCGCCAGGCGGTTCAGCACCGCGAGGGCGGGGTCGTCAGCGCCCTGCTGGTCGCCGAGGGCGACACGGTCCGCGCCGGTCAGGTCCTGCTTCAACTGTCCAGCGGCGAGCTCAAGGCGACCGAACGCGGCGTCGCCAGCCAGGTCTATGCCCTGTTCGCCCAGCGGGCCCGGCTGATCGCCGAACGCGACAGACTGGGCAGCATTCCGACACCGCCGGAGTTCGCCAATCTGCCGGCTGAGGATCTGGTGCTGGCGCGGGAGTCGCTGCGCATCCAGCAGCTGCAGTTTGGCGCGCGCCGGACCGGCCGGTCGACCGAGACCGGGGTGCTGGGCCAGCGCGTTGCCCAGCTGAACGAGCAGATCTCCGGCTATGAGGGCCAGATCGTTGCCAACGTCGAGCAGCAGCGGCTGATCCAGGACGAACTTGCCGGCATGCGCAGCCTCGCCGAAAAGGGCTATGCGCCCCTGACACGGGTGCGGGCGTTGGAGCGGACCGCGGCGCAGCTGGACGGAGAGCTGGGATCCCTGCGGGCCCAGATTGCCCAGTCCCGCGAAGCCGTCGGCGAAACACGGCTCCAGATGTCGGTCGGCGAAACACGGCTCCAGATGTCGAGCGTCTCGACCAAGATGAACGAGGACGTGGCCGATCAACTGCGGCAGATCGACGTCCAGCTGAATGAACTGCGTCCCCGGTTGGTCGAGCTCCGCGCCCAGATCGCGCGCAATGAAGTCCGTTCGCCGGCCTCGGGCGAAGTCGTCGGCCTGACCATCTTCACCCAGGGCGGGGTGATCCAGCCCGGCCAGACACTGATGGAGATCGTCCCGCGCGACGCTTCACAGGTCATCGTTGCCCAGATCGCGCCGAACGACGTCGACAATCTGAGAGTAGGACAGGATACCGAGGTCAAATTCCCCGGCCTGCGCGAGCGCAACCCGCCGATCATCCACGGCCGCGTGACGCGCATTTCCGCGGACAGCTTCACCGTCGAGGAGACCGGAGCCAGCTATTTCCGGGCTGAAATCGTGGTCTCGGCCAGCGAACTGGCCAAACTGGGCCGCGGTGCCGAGACCCTGCGCCCCGGTGCCCCGGTCGAGGTCGTGGTGCTGCTGCGCAGGCGCACGGCCCTCGGCTATCTGCTGGAGCCGCTGACCAATAACCTGTGGCGCTCGGGCAGCGGACAGTAGGTCGAGGCAACAGGCAACAGGCATCAGGCAACAGGCAACAGCCAAATTCGTCTGCGGAGCGTGCCCGTCCCTGTTGCCTACTGCCTGATGCCTGATGCCTTCGCCCGCAGCCTGAACGCATGAAGCAACGGCTCCGTATAGCCGTTCGGCTGGGCGACGCCGTCGAACACGAGGGCGCGGGCGGCCTGGAAGGCGAGGCTGGCGGCGGGATCGGGAGCCATGGGTCGATAGATCGGATCGCCGGCGTTCTGGGCGTCGACTTTCGCCGCCATTCGCAGCAGGGCCTCATCAACCTGTTCGGCAGAACAGACGCCGTGCAGCAGCCAGTTGGCCATATGCTGGGACGAGATGCGCAGGGTGGCGCGGTCCTCCATCAGGCCCACGTCGTGGATGTCGGGCACCTTGGAGCATCCGACCCCCTGGTCGATCCAGCGCACGACATAGCCGAGCAGTCCCTGGGCGTTGTTGTCGAGTTCCTCGGCAATCTCCGCCTCCGACCAGTTGACGCCGTTCGCGAGCGGCGCGGTCAGCAGGTCGCCAAGTCCGGGGGTGGGATGCGCCGCGATCGCGTCCCTGAGGGCAAAGACATCGGTCTGGTGATAGTGGAGCGCATGCAGGGTGGCCGCCGTAGGACTGGGCGTCCAGGCGGTGTTGGCCCCGGTCTTGGGATGGGCGGCCTTCTGGTCGAGCATGTCGGCCATGCGGTCCGGCGCCGCCCACATCCCCTTGCCGATCTGGGCCTTGCCGGACAGGCCGCAGGCGAGGCCGATGGCGACGTTGCGCGCCTCATAGGCGGCGATCCAGGCGGAGGATTTGATGTCGCCCTTGCGCACCACCGGCCCGGCCTGCATCGCCGTGTGGATCTCGTCGCCGGTGCGATCGAGGAAGCCGGTGTTGATGAAGACGATCCGGTCCTGCACCGCATGGATGCAGGCCGCGAGATTGGCCGAGGTGCGGCGCTCCTCGTCCATGACGCCGACCTTGATCGTATGCCGCGCCAGCCCCAGCAGGTCCTCGACCGCGTCAAACAGGTCATTGGTGAAGGCGCACTCCTGCGGTCCGTGCATCTTGGGTTTGACGATGTAGATCGAGCCTTTGCGGCTGTTGTGAACTGCCCCAAGGCCCTTGAGGTCGTGCATCCCGATCAGGGAGGTGACGATGGCGTCCAGCACCCCCTCGGGCGCATCCGATCCGTCCGCCAGGCGCAAGGCCGGCGTCGTCATCAGATGGCCGACGTTTCGCACGAACAGCAGCGATCGGCCCGGCAGGGTCACCGTCGAACCGTCCGGGGCTGTGAAGTCCCGGTCGGGGTTCAGCGCCCGCGTCATCGACCGGCCGCCCTTGTCGAAGGTCTCGACCAGATCGCCGCGCATCAGGCCCAGCCAGTTGCGGTAGGCCGCGACCTTGTCGACGGCGTCGACGGCGGCGACGGAGTCCTCCAGATCGACGATGGTCGACAGGGCCGATTCCAGCACGACGTCGGCGATCCCCGACGGGTCGTCGCGGCCGATGGGATGGTCGCGGTCGAACACAACCTCGATGTGCAGGCCGTTGTGACGGAACAGCCGTCCCCGCTCACTGCGGCCGATGTACTGCCCGGGATCGCGGATGGCGATGCCGCCGTGCGGATCACCCAGATCGGCCCATGACCCTTCGGCCAGCGGGACAGTCTCATCCAGAAAAGCCTTGGCGCGCGTCACCACCCGCGTGCCCCGCGCGGCGTCGAACGGTCCCGGCGGCGGCAGGTCGCCCAGCGCGTCCGTGCCGTAAAGGGCGTCATACAGACTGCCCCAGCGCGCGTTGGCGGCGTTGAGCACGAAGCGGGCGTTCAGGCTTGGTACCACAAGCTGCGGCCCCGCCAGGGTCGCGACCTCGGCGTCGACGTTCTTCGTGCTGATCGCGAAGGGGGCCGGCTCGTCGACCAGATAGCCGATCTCGCGCAGGAAGGCCTCGGTGGCCGCGCCTTCATGGGCCGCGCCGCGGCGGGCGCGATGCCAGGCGGCGATCCGGGCCTGCAGGTCGTCGCGGACGGCCAGCAGCCGCCGGTTTTCCGGCGCGAACCGGGCGAAGATCGCGGCCACCCCGGTCCAGAAGGCGTCGGCCTCGAGCCCGGTCCCCGGCAGCGCCTCAGCCTCGATGAAGGCGGCCAGTTCCCCGGCGATCTGCAGACCGGCGCGCGGCGTCATGGACATGGAGCACTCCTCGGGGGCGAGCCTGTAACATTCCGTGATGACCCTGCGGAAGTCGAGGGGATTTTTGCACCTGCGAAGCGATGGGCCGCCGACCGTTCCTCCACTTCGCGGAGGAGCAGGCACGCGTGATCGCCGCCCGCTTGCGCGGCGGTTGGGGAGGGCGCGGGGCGGCCGGGCCTCGCCCGGTGTATTGATAGTTTTACCGTTTCGACGAAGCAGACCTGCCCCGCGCGGCCGTTTTCCACGCGCCATCCGGTTGGCAGCCCTTGTTTCGGGCCTAGCCGGATCTCCGTCGCACCCGTTGCCGGCTGCGACGCGCGGCGGACATGACGGCCTGGCGCCAGCGGTCCGCACAAGAGGCGCGCGGCGAGCAAACGGAGGCCATCCATCGACCTCCATGAGGACCCCCGGGCTTTCCTCCACCCGGGCTTCATCGCTCGACCACAGCCCGCCGACATCGGGGCGCTGGATCCGACGCCCTCCCCACCGACGGGATGGGAAGGAGTCTGTCACGGCCCCCGGCGCGGATGGTTCGTGACGCTGTAATTTTTGGAAAGCGAGTGGAGTCAGCAGGTTGGC
>VFBG01000106.1 GCA_006515835.1 bacterium
GCGGAGGCGGACGAAAGCAATTCCTCTGTCGACTACGGCGGCCTGCCTGATCGCGACGGGCGGGTGACGCTGGACGCCTGCATCATGGGCTGGAACGGCGACATCGGGGCCGTCTGCGCGCTGGAGGACGTTGTCCACGCCGTATCGGTCGCCCGGCGGGTCATGGAACGGACGCCCCACACCATGCTGGTCGGCGAGGGCGCCCGGACCTTCGCCCTCGAACAGGGGTTCGAGCCGACCAACCTGCTCACGCCCCGCGCGGAGGCAGCATGGCGCGAATGGCTGAAGACCGCGGACTACGCCCCCCGCCCCAACAGCGAGAACACCGACTGGGGCTCCCAAGGGCCGGCGATGCGGCCTGCTGGCGATCGGCGCGGACCAGCGCATGGCCGGCGCCTGCACCACCTCGGGGATGGCCTTCAAGATGCGCGGCCGGGTCGGCGACAGCCCGATCATCGGCGCCGGCCTGTATGTCGATGACGAGGTCGGCGGGGGCACCGCCACCGGCGTCGGCGAGGACGTCGTCCGTGTCGCCGGGGCCCATTCCGTTGTCGAGGCCATGCGCCACGGCATGGACCCCGTCGCCGCCTGCCGCAGCGTGATCGAGCGGCTCGCCCGGCTACGCGGGACCAGGGTCGCGGGCTCCCAGGTCGCCCTGTTGGCGCTGGACAAGCAAGGCCGGGCCGGTGCCTTCGCCCTGCAGCCCGGTTTTTCCTTCGCCGTCACCGACGCCGCCGGCCAGACCCGGATCGAGCGTGCCGGCTCTCTGTTCGAGGCCCCATGACCATCCTCATCACCGACCGCCTGACCCTGACCCCCGTGCAGGCGTCCGACCTGCACGACCTGTGCGCCCTGTGGGGCGATCCGGTCTTCGCTGCCTCCATCTTTCCGGCACCCCTGTCGTCCGAGGATGTCTGGTTCCGCCTGCTGCGCGACATCGGCCACTGGGAGGTCAAGGGCTGCGGCAACTGGTCGATCCGCGAAACAGCGACCGGAGACTATGTCGGCAGCGTCGGGGTGCTGGACTATCACCGTATCCTCGATCCCGCCTTCGATGCGCCCGAGCTCGGCTGGGGTGTGGCCCCCCGCTTTCAGGGCAAGGGGATCGCCTTCGAGGCCGTGTCAGCGGCCCTGGCCTGGTGCGATGACACCCTGAACGCTGCGCGCACGGTCTGCATGATCTCGCCCAGCAACGCCCCCTCCCACGCGCTCGCGGCGCGGGCGGGTTACACCCCCTATGTCGAGACGACCTACAAGGATTATCCCGTGGTGCTGCTGGAGCGCGTCAGTCGATAGACGACCGACGCGAGCGGCTTGAGCCGAAAGGGCCCGTCCATGCGGCGGACCATTGCGCGATGTAGCCCCCCATTAAGGTTTACGCGCCATCATCGCCGGCGAGTCCGGAGACCGCCTGTCCCATGCCCATGCCCGTCGAAACGCTTCGCGGCTATCTGACCGAAGCCTTTCCCGACGCCGAGATCGTCATCGACGATCTGGCCGGCGACGGCGACCACTATCGCGCGCGTATCGTGGCCGCGGCCTTCGCGGGCCTGCCCCGCGTCCGCCAGCACCAGCTCGTCTATTCCGCACTGAAGGGCAAGATGGGCGGCGAACTGCACGCGCTGGCGCTGGAAACCTCCGCACCGCCCCCTTCGACCCCGCAGGGAACCTGACCCGATGCGCTACCGTCCCTTTGGCCTGACCGGACAGGCCGTCTCCTGCCTGACCCTCAGCCTCGGCGCCCGCGACATCGCCGGCGGTCCGGAGGCCGGGCGCGAGCTGATCTATTCGGCACTGGAAGCCGGCATCAACTCCTATCGGCTTGAAAACGCCGACCCCGTGCTGGCCGAAGTGCTGGGTCAGGCGCTGAAGCATGTCGACCGCAAGCTGGTGCAGGTGTCCCTGACCCTCGGTGCCGGCGACGGCCGCCGCGGGTCTGACCGCGACTTCTCCGCCCAGGGCATCACCTCGGCCATCGACAAGGCCCTGCATGCCTCCGGCCTCGGCTATTTCGACCTGGCCATCCTTGACGAGCCCGGCGACCACGAGCTGCCGCAATCGACCCTCAACGCCCTCAAGGCCCTGCGCGCGACCGAGCGGGTTCGGCTGCTGGGCATCTCGGGCGACGGCGAGGTGATGGACACCTATGTCTCTACGGGTGCCTTCGACGTCCTGGCCACGCCGTTGCACGTCAACGTCAGCTGGCAGATTCGCTCGCGCCTGCGCGCCGCGCGTGAGGCCGACATGGCCATCTTCGTCTATGGCTATTTCCCCGACAGCCTGAACACGGCCAAAAAGGCCGCGACCGTCCATGTGCAGAAGAAGGGCCTGTTCGGCTTCGGGGGTGGACCCAAGCCAGTCGAGGGCCCGCTGGCCCATGCCGGAACTTTTGCCTTCCTTCACCGCACCAACAACTGGACCGCCGAGGCCATCTGCCTGGCCTACGCCCTGACCGATCCCGCGGTGTCCAGCGTGATGATCGAGGCCAGCGACATCGAACGGCTCAACACCCTGTCCCTGGTTCCGGACCGCGACATGCCGCCCGGCCTGTCGGCCCAGATCGAAATGGCCCGGGTCGCGGGCGCCAAGGCGGCGTGACGCCCTTGACCGGCGCGCGCCCGGTCCATACCTGACGCCCTTCACTGAAAGGCCCGCGTCCGTGACCGATCAAGCCGACCCCATCCACGCCTTCATCGCCGACACGCTGAAACAGCATGCCGTGGTCCTGTTCATGAAGGGCTCGCCGGACGCGCCGCGGTGCGGCTTCTCCTCGCTGGCCGTCCAGATTCTCGACCACATCGGCGCCGATTTCGTCGGCGTCGACGTGCTGCAGGACGAGGGACTGCGCGACGGAATCAAGACCTTCAGCGACTGGCCGACCATTCCCCAGCTCTATGTGAAGGGCGAATTCGTCGGCGGCTCGGATATCGTGCGCGAGATGTTCAACGCCGGTGAGCTTCAGGCCCTGATGGCCGAAAAGGGCGTGCCGCTCGGCGAGCAAGCCGAGGCCTGATGGCGCGCGCGGTTCTCGAACCCCGCCCCGACCGCGAGATCTTCGTCGTCCCGCTCGAGGTCCGCCCCGAGCACATCGACGACAACGGACACGTCAACAATGTCGTCTATGTCGGCTGGCTGCAGGACGCCGGCACGGCCCACTGGAACGCCCGCTTCGACGACACTACCCGCGCCCGCTGGTCCTGGGTCGGCACCCGGCATGAGATCGACTATTTCCGCCCGCTGATGCCGGACTCGGTTGGCGTTGTGGCCCGGACCTGGGTGGGCGACCCCCACGGGCCGCGCTTCAACCGCTATGTCCGCATCGAGGACGGCGAAGGCCGGGTCTGCGCCCAGGGCGTCACCGAATGGGTGCTGGTCGACGCCATGACCATGCGGCCACACCGCATCCCGGCGGACATGCTGCCGACCTTCGAACGGCGCTAGTCAGCCACCGCCCTGTCGGCGGGCCCAGTCTCCCAGCATCGGATACCAGGGCCGGCCGGGTTCGCGTTCGCACTGGTCGGCCAGGGCAGGAAACTCGGCCTCCAGTCGCTGGCGCTGGTTGATGGCTGCCCTTGCCGTGTCGCGGTTCGGGGCCGCCGGCACCCCCGCCACCAGCAGGATGCCGCTGGACATGTTGAACAGCGCCATATCCTTCAGCGGCCGCTCCGGCCAGGTCTGCTGGAACCAGCGCACCTGCCGCGCCATCGCCGCGCAGGTCAGGGCCTCATCGGCCCCCTGAAAGCCCACTGTGACCCGATACCGTGTCGCCTGTGCGGGCGCGCGAAAGCCGGCCTCCGCGACCAGCCGGGCGGCCTCGGCATCCAGCAGATCGGAACGCGAGGTCTCAACGACCGTCACGGGTCCCTTCGATCCATCGGGCTGAACGACCACTTCGACCGTCACATCTCCGGTATGGCCGAGGGCTTCCGCCTCCGGCGCTCTCCGTTCGATTGGCCCGGGGATTTCCACCAGCGGTGGGCCGGCCTCGGCCGGGACCGCGGGCGCATCCTGAAGCGCGATCAGGGCGAGCAGAACAAGCAGCATGGGGCCTCCGGAGACATCCGACGATATTGCCGGAATCGGTGAGGGCCTCAAGGCGAAGCGGTCAGGGTTGCCTCGCGAGCGCGGCCGCGAGCGCGACCGCGGCTGTACGGCGGTCCTGAATTCGGGCCCGGGCAGCCAGGCGGCGCCATTGCAGAGCCATGCCGCGATAGTCGTCGGCGATGTCCTGCGGCAGCCCGTCGCCCGAGCGCCGTTCCAGCTCCGCCGCCTTGGCCAGACACTGAGCGACCGTAAACATCGTTGGCCCAACCACAGTATTGCGATTTTGGTTCCGCGCGAGAATGCGGATCTCAGGCTACATTTTATTGCGCAGCCGCAACGAATTGAGCCTATGGACGATTACGGTGATGCTCGATCAACGATCGCGCAGGGCTGATCTTGCCGACAATTTGCGACGGGTACGACTTTCGCTTCGCGAGTCTCCGGTAACTATCTGGAGGGCCAGCCTTGGCTGCCCCCACGCCTCTACATCCCGACGGTGCGCTCAGCCTGGCCCTGGCTGTCGTCGGCTCGTCGACCGCGCCGCTGGTGCTCCTCGACGGCGACCTGAATGTCATCGCAGCCAGCGCCTCCTTCTTCACAGCTTTTGACATCAATCCGGTCGGCGCGGTCGGGGAGCCGCTTCTCAGCCTCGGCGAAGGCGAGTGGAACCTGCCGCGCCTGCGGTCCCTGCTGACGGCCACCTTGTCCGGCGCGGCCGACGTGGACGCCTATGAGATGGCGCTGAACAGCCAGCGCCTCGGGACCCGCAACCTGCTGCTCAACGCCCACCTGCTCGCCTATGGCGACGGCGCGGCCGTCCGGCTATTGCTTGGCGTGACGGATGTCACCGACGCGCGGGCCAGCGAGAAGCTGAAGGACGACCTGCTGCGCGAAAAGGCCATCCTGCTGCAGGAGGTCCAGCACCGCGTCGCCAACAGTCTGCAGATCATCGCCAGCGTTATTCTGCAGAGCGCCCGCAAATCCCAGTCCGACGAAACCCGCGACCATCTACGCGACGCCCACAACCGGGTCATGTCGGTCGCCGCCCTGCAGCAACAACTGGCCGCCTCACGCCTCGGCGAGGTCGAGCTGAAACCCTATTTCGACCAGCTTTGCGTCAGCGTCGGCGCCTCGATGATCCGCGACCACGACCAGCTGTCGCTGCATGTCGACTGCGACGACAGCGCCGTGGACGCCGACATCTCGGTCAGTCTGGGCCTGATAGTCACCGAGCTGGTGATCAACTCGCTGAAACACGCCTACCCCGGCGGGCGCAAGGGGCGGATCACCGTCAGCTATCAGGCTCATGGTCCCAACTGGACCCTGGCCGTCGCCGACGACGGGGTCGGGATGCCGAAGGACGCGGAAAGCGCCATGCCCGGCCTCGGCACCAGCATCGTCGAGGCCCTGGCCAGGCAGCTGGCCGCCCGCGTGCAGGTGATCGGGAGCCACCCCGGCACCACCGTGTCCATCGTCCATAGCCAGATCAGCGCCGTCGATGCGGACGCGATGACCGGCCAGGCGGTCTGAACTCAGGTCGGCGGCAGCTGGTACGGATTGTCGACCGACAGGCGCGATCCGGGCGCCAGGCCCAACTCCTCAAACGACCAGCGAACCTCGGTCCCCTCGGGCAGGGTCTCCCGGCAGCGGTCTTCCTTGATCCGGCGCAGGGTGATGATCGGCCCGTCGCTGGACGACCGCACCACCGGCGTAATGTCTTCCTTGGCCGTGCAGCCGTTCGAGGTGACCCAGAACACCGCCTCGTCGCGGGCGATTGCTGCGGCATGGACGGGCTCGATCTGGCCGGGCAGCGCTGCCTGCGGCGCCTGGAACCGGTCCGCCATCTGCTGCACGGCCGATCAAGGCGGCCGTGGCGGCCAGCGTAGCGATCCGTTGCATCCCCCGGCCTCCCGCGCCGAACCCTGAACAACGACCAAAATGCGCCTGTTCGCCCGACAAGGGAAGAGCGGCCCCGGCGGACATGACGGCATCTTCATGTGGCTCTATCGTGGTTTCGTGCCAGTCTGGGGCCTGGTCCGTCTGGAGCCCCCCCATGCGCCGTGCCTGTCTGCTGGCGACCATCCTGTTGATCGCCGGCCTCACCTCCACCGCCCGGGCTGCGCCGCAGATGCCGCCCCTGCCCGCGCCGGCAGCCATCGACGCCGAGGTCGAACGGCTTATGGCCGCGACCAGCGCACGCGGCCTGGCCGTCGCGGTCATCGACGAGGGTCAGGTCACCCATGTCCGGGCCTTTGGCGAGCGCAACGCCGCCGGCCAGCCGCTGACGCCCCGGACAGTCATGTACGGCGCCTCCCTGACCAAGGCTGTGTTCGCCTGGACCGTCTTGCAGCTGGTTGAGGAGGGCGTGATCGATCTTGACCGACCGATTGGCGAATACCTGGCCCGTCCCCTGCCGGAATACTACGACGCGGAGATCGAGGATCGTTACGCCGACTATCGCGGCCTGGCCGACGATCCGCGCTGGCGGGCGATCACCCCGCGCATCCTGCTGACCCATAGCCCCGGCTTCGCCAATTTCGGCTTCCTTGAGCCGGACGGAAAGCTGCGCATCCATTTCGATCCGGGCAGCCGCTATGCCTATTCCGGCGACGGGCTGATCCTGCTGCAGTTCGTGCTGGAGCAGGGGCTGGGGCTGGACATTGGGGCCGAGATGCAGCGGCGGGCCTTCGACCGTTTCGGCATGGTCGACACCGCAATGATGTGGCGCGCCGACTTCGCCGATGATCTGGCCGACGGCTGGATGGCCGACGGTGCGGTGGAACCCCATGACGAGCGCAGCAAGCCTCGCGCGGCCGGGTCGATGGACACCTCCATCGCGGATTTCGCCCGCTTCGCCGCCGCCTATGTCCGGGGTGACGGCCTGTCGGCCGAGGGCCGGGCCGCCCTGACCCGCCCCTGGCTGCCGATCACCACCGCGACCCAGTTCCCGAGTCTCCAGCCAGAGGCGCCGCTCGAAGGCCGCCACCCCGACCTGGCGGCCGGTCTCGGCGTCATCGTCTTCGACGGCCCCCAGGGCCACGGCTTCTTCAAGGGCGGCCACAACGATTCCACCGCCAACACCTGGGTCTGCGTCGAGACGGGTCGGCGCTGCGTCGTCATCCTGTCCAACGACGTCCGGTCCGAGGCGGCGTTTCCGAGCCTCGTGAGATTCGTGCTGGGCGAAACGGGAGTCCCCTTCGACTGGGAATACGGCCCCCTGCCGCCCCTGTAACGCGTCAGCCCGGCAGGTCGAGCCTGTGCATTTCGACACCGATGGCGAACACGACGTGGCCGCCGCCCGGTCGCGGGATCACGCGCACCTTGTTGACGGCGTTGCCCATCTGGACGGGGCTCCAGCTGGCGCCGCCGTCCGTGGTTTCAAACCCGTTTGGAACAGCCCCGACCCAGCCGTGGTTCTCATCGACAAAGCCGACGCCGAACTCACGCACCGCCGCATTGTCGACCAGGGGCAGTTCGCGCCAGGTCAGGCCGCCATCCACGCTTTTGGCGACATAGCGTTGCGAGGCCGTGGTGTCGGGATTGTAGCTCTGCACCGTGACATAGCCGACGGTCGCCGACGGCCAGCTCATCTTCCAGGTCAGCTCAAAGGTTCGGCTTCCCTCATAGACCCGCGACCAGGTCCGCCCGCCGTCGCCGGTGCGCAGGACGATCGCGGTCGAGGCCTGGACCTCGGCGCTCGAGGCACCGCAGATGAAGCCGACCTGCTCGCTGACGAAATGCACATCCAGGATCATGCCGGTGTGGGCCGACAGATCCTCCGAGGTCCAGGTCTCCCCCTTGTCGCGCGAGGTAGCGAGGAAGGCGGGGCCGCCGACCCGACCCGCGGCGCGGATGGTCACCCTGTGGTCCAGAACGCCCGCGTTGATGAAGGGCGTCTTCAGCACATCGATGGCGCAGATGCCCTTCACCGCCGGACCGTCGATCACAACGGGCTCCCAGCTGCCCCCACCGTCGCGGGTCCGGTAAAGCGGAGTGGCGTCGGAGACATTGGGGAAATAGTCAGGTCCGATATTGCCGAGGAAGCCGAGCTCCGCGTCGACAAACCCCAGCGCCCGCACGAATGTGCCCGGCCGGTCCAGCTGTTTGACCCATGTCTGGCCGCCGTCGGTGGTCTTGAACAGCTTGCCCGAGCCATTCCCGTACCAGCCCGTCAGGGCGTCGACGAAGACCACATCGTCCTGTTTGCCGCGATAGGCCTCGGTCGGAAGTTTGACCCAGCCGGGGGCAGCCTCCTGCGCCCATCCGACAGCGGGCACCAGGGCGGTCGCCGCTGCCGTTCCCAGAAACACCCTGCGATCCATATCCACCTCCTCGCCAGAACGGCAACTGGAAAGGACGCTTTACAAAAACGCAAGTGAAGTTTTTGCCACCAACAGCAAAAAGGCCCCGGATCGCTCCGGGGCCTTTTCAGTATTTCGCATTCCGCGCTCAAGCAGCGAGCCGCCGCGCGGCGAACGATAGCGCCCTTACGAGGAGTAGTATTCCACGACCAGGTTCGGCTCCATCTTCACCGGGAACGGCACGTCGGCCAGCTCCGGCACGCGGACGAAGCGGACCGAGAAGCCGCGGTCGCCGATTTCGATGTAGTCGGGGATGTCGCGTTCCGACGACTGCTGGGCTTCGAGCACCAGCGCCATGTTGCGGGACTTTTCCTTGACCTCGACGACGTCGCCGACCTTCAGACGGTACGACGCGATGTCGACCTTCTTGCCGTTCACGGTCACGTGGCCGTGGCTGACGAACTGACGGGCGGACCAGACGGTCGGGGTGAATTTGGCGCGATAGACCAGGGCGTCGAGGCGCGACTCCAGCAGGCCGATCAGGTTCTCCGAGCTGTTGCCCTTGCGACGCGAGGCTTCCTCGTAGGTCGCGGCGAACTGCTTCTCGGTGATGTTGCCGTAGTAGCCCTTCAGCTTCTGCTTGGCCTTCAGCTGCAGGCCGAAGTCAGAGACCTTCTGCTTGCGACGCTGGCCGTGCTGGCCGGGGCCGTACGAGCGTTTGTTGACGGGGGACTTGGCGCGACCCCACAGGTTTTCACCCATGACCCGGTCGAGTTTGTACTTGGCGCTATGGCGCTTGGACATGTGTCACTCTTCTTCGTGATGCGGCCCGGTCTCTCCCCAACTGGAGAGACGATCTCAACGGCGGTACACGCATCGTCCGTAGTGGTTCGCGCAGACGGGCAAGCCCGACGGCGGGAAGGGCGCGCTTATGACGGGGTCGGACCCATCCGTCAAGGCTGGGCGGCGGTTTCCGGAACCCACACGAAGCCGTCGTCCTTGCGTTGGATCCGGCCCAGGCCCGGGAAGGGGAAGTGGACGGCGTAGATGCGCAGGTTGCCCGCCGCCGCCCGTTCCAGCAGCGCCGCGCGGCTGGCCGTCGCGGTCGGGGCGTCGTTGTCGAACGCGATCTGCCATTCCGGCCGCTGAACCGAGATCACCGAATGGTGCATGGTGTCACCGATGTAGAGCAGGCCGTCGGTCCCGGACTTGATCTCATAGCCCATGTGGCCGGGCGTATGGCCGTTGATGGCGACCGAAGAGATCGACGGCGTCAGCGAGGCGGCGCCGGGCTGGAAGGTCTGGACCCTGGGCGTGATGGCGGCGACGAGCGCGTCAGGGCGCCGGCGGCATTGACCAGCCCGATCACGTGGTCGCCATGGCTGTGCGAGATCAGGATGTCCGTGACCTGATCCGGCTGTACGCCGGCGGCGGCCAGCGAGGCCGGCAGCTTGCCCGCACCGGGCCCGAAGCTGTTGCCCGCGCCCGCATCAAGCAGCACGATCCGCGCGCCGTCGCGGACCAGCAGGGGCTGGACGCTGAGGCTGAAACTGTCGCCCGGCAGGCCGTTGGCGGTCAGGACGGCCGCCACCTCGGCAGGTGTACGGCCCACGCCCAGAACCTTGTTGTCATTGGGCACGCCGCTCATCCCGCCATCCCGCAGCGCGACCACGTCGAGCGCTCCGACCTTGAACGTAAAGACGTCAGCGCTCGCGGCTGGCGCGGCCGCAGCAGACGCCGGCTCCTTGCTGTCCGTCCCCGGAGAGCAGGCGGCGGCACCCAGCAAGGCGGCAAGCACCAGACTTGTCGTGGCGAGGGTCGTTCGCGCTTTCATGATGTCAGCCTCCAGGCGATCGGGACCAGTCCCTGATACGGTTACGCTGCACATAGGATGGCCCACGGTGCCCGCCAGACCTGGCCCTGCTTTTTCGGCCCGACCCGGCGGGGGTCAGCGACTTCAGATAGTGGCGGCGGCAAACAGTTCGTTGGCCTTGTTCCAGTTCACCACCGACCAGAAGGCCTTGAGATAGTCGGCCCGGCGATTCTGGTATTTCAGATAGTAGGCGTGCTCCCAGACGTCAGCCGTAAGCACTACCGCCCCCTTTTCCTCGGCCAGGTCCATCAATGGATTGTCCTGGTTGGGCGTCGAGGTGACCTTCAGCACGCCCCCCTGCACGATCAGCCAGGCCCAGCCCGAACCGAACTGCCCGGCACCGGCAGCGTTGAAGGCTTCCTTGAACCTGTCCATCCCGCCCAGATCACGGTCGATGGCAGCAGCCAGTTCAGGTGACGGCCGGCCGGTCTTACCCGACGGTGCCATCAGCTTCCAGAACAGGCTATGGTTCCAGTGACCACCGGCGTTATTGCGGACCGCTTTCGGCAGGGTCGAGATCGTTGCAAACAGTTCGTCCATCGACTTTCCGCGCAGAGCCGGATCGGCGTCGACCGCCTTGTTCAAGTTATCGACATAGGCCTGATGATGCTTGCCGTGGTGGAACTTCATCGTCTCCCAGTCGATCGCTGGCTCCAACGCATCATGGGCGTAGGGAAGAGGCGGAAGCGTAAAGGCCATTGGACGGCTCCTTCGATCAATTCGGTCCACCCGTATCTAGGTGACCGTTCGCCTAACCCAAGCGAAGCCGACGGATTTCGTTCCTGCGGCTATGCGCCAGACCCCGGCAGATTGGCCTTCAGACAATCGCGCACCGCACGCCGCAGATCGCCCGTGGCCGAGGCGAAATCCACCCCCTCGGCATCGAACACGGCCCGGGTCGCGGCGTCCAGCCCATTGGGCAGGGCCTCAAGCACCCGCTTCTCCCCCTTGGGATGCAGGCAGAACCCGACCTCCTTGCACAGGGCGGCGAACGTGGGAGCGTAGTCAGCCTGTTGCATTGTCTTGTCCTGAAGAAGCGGCCGGGCATGCCGACGCGGCCTGATCTGCAATTTGGTCGGCGATCTCCGGGTCCATCGGCCCCAGAAGCACCTCGGTCCCGAGCGCGTGGCCGCGGTCCGGGTGTGAAACGAACCTTAACTGAGCGGCAGGCAGGACGCCCTCAGCGGCGATACGTTGACGGTCCTCGCGCACCTGCGAGTCCCTTGAGCCGTAGTGGAAGATCAGGGGCGAGGGCCAGCGCGACAACCGGACGGCGTTGGGCGTGTCGTCCAGGAACCAGGACTTCCACCAACTCCAGCTCGCAAGGGGCTCCTCGGCGTCCGGGTAGGGCGCGTCATCGGCGTTTCCTGGGCAAAGAGAGCGGCCTGTTCGGCGCGGAAGCCGGCGATGTCTGCCGCGGTCCAGCGCCCGCCCGGATTCAGCAGAGGGGCCGTGTCCTCAAAGACGCCCGCCGGCGTGTTGCGGAAATTGGCGCTGATCTCCGCGTCGGTGACCTCCCCGTCGCCGTCGCCGTCCATCATCAACAAGGACTCCGGCACCCGGTCAACGGACTGCCATCGAACAACGGACGCCTTGCTTTCCAATAGCCCGCCGACGCCAATCACCAGGTCTGGCGGAGCCGCTCCCCGCTCTGCCAGCCCCGCGATATGGACGGTGCCTTCCGAGTGGCCGAACAGGACCACGCACTGCGCACCCAGGCCCCGTTCGGAACGGGTCCAGTCATACAGGGCCTCGACATCCTGGCTGAGGTTTTCGGCGGTCGCTGTGGGCGCGACCGCCTTGTCAGTCCGCTCTTCGCGCGGAACCCCGTAGCGGGCACCCCGACGGTCAAAGCGCACCACCGCCATGCCGTGTCGGTTGAAACGCGCGGCGAGGTCCAGAAATATGCGGTCGCCCGGCGTACCGGACCGGCCGAAGCCGACATCGCGGGTGAAGACGCCGGTCCCGGCGACCATGATCACGACCCCGCGCGCCGGCCCTGCGGGCCGATCCGTCTCGCCCTGGATCAGATAGCCGTCGGCCGAAGGCACCTCGAAAGGCACGGCGTCCAGAACCGGCGCCGGCGCGGGAAGCTGCAGCCCGAATGCCAATGCGGCGGCCAGAACGGTCATGGTGATCAGAGCCCTTTCAGCCGCCGTGCGTGGAATGCCACGTGATCCGCGATAAAGCTCGCCATAAAGAAGTAGGAGTGGTCGTACCCCGGCTGCATCCGCAGGGTGATCGTCTGCCCCGCCGCATTGCCAGCGGCGACCAGCAACTCGGGCTTCAGCTGCTCAACAAGGAACGGGTCGGCGTCGCCCTGGTCGATCAGGATATCGTCGTAGCAGCCCTCGCCGATCCCGGTCTCGATCAGACGCGCCGCGTCATGTGCTTCCCACAAGGCACGTTCCGGACCCAGATAGGCGGTGAAGG
>VFBG01000258.1 GCA_006515835.1 bacterium
CGGAGAGGCGGATGCGGGCGATCGTCTCGATCTCGGCCAGCGCCGTCGCGAATTCCTGCGCGGCATCGTTGTTCAGACGGGTTTCGAAGGCGGCGATGATCTCCGCCTTGCTGCGGCCCTTCACCGCCATGATGAAGGGGAAGGCAAAGCGCGCCTTGTAGGCATCGTTCAGCGTGGTGAAGCGGGAGAGTTCGTCCGCGCTCAGCCGGTCGAGCCCGGCAGAGGCCTGCTCGCCGGTCGATTCGGCCGTGAGCTGCTTGGCCAGCGCAAGCCGCCCGGCAAGATCCGGGTGGGCGCGGATCAGCGCCAGCTTATCAGCCTCGCTGCCAGCGCGCATGGCGCTGACCATCACGGCGTGAAGTCCCGCCGCATTGTCGACCGCCGGCCCAAGTCCGTTTGCGAAGGCCGCTTCCGCGACCCAGGGCGAATGCTCGAAAATGCCGCCGAAGCGCGCCATGAACAGCGGCTTTGACAGCCGAGAAGGTTTCCAGCCGCCGGCGGGTGCGTGGGTAACAACCCAGTGCCGGGCGATATCAAGCCGGGTCGCGACCCAGACGTGCTCATGGCTTGCCACGTAATCCAGAAACCGCGCCAGGGCAGCCGCACGGCCGGGCCGCCCGACAAGTCGGCAGTGGAGGCCGATGGACATCATCTTCGGCGCGTCCTCGCCTTCGGCGTAGAGCGTGTCGAAGCTGTCCTTGAGGTAGGCGAAGAACTGGTCGCCCGCGTTGAAGCCCTGCGGTGTCGCAAAACGCATGTCGTTGGCATCAAGCGTATAGGGCACGATGAGGAAGGGCCCGCTGGAACCACGTCCGTTCGCCCCTTCAACGTAATACGGTAATTCGTCGGCGTAGCTGTCCGCGGAGTAGAGGAACCCGCCTTCCGCCATCGTCAGCCGGACGGAGTTCCCGGACGTCCGGCCCTGATAAAAGCCGAGCGGGCGGGTGCCGGTGAGGGCGGTCTGGATGCGGATGGCTTCCGCGATATCCGCCGCTTCGGCCTCCGGGGCGAAATCGCGGTAATCGATCCATTTGAGCCCGTGGCTGGCGATTTCCCAGCCGGCGTCCTGCATCGCTGCAACCGCCTCGGGGTGCCGCGCCATCGCCGAGGCGATGCCGAACACCGTGACCGGCAGGTTGCGCGCGGTGAACATCCGGTGGAGCCGCCAGAACCCGGCGCGGGAGCCGTATTCGTAGATTGATTCCATGTTCATGTGGCGCTGACCGGGCCAGGGCTGCGCGCCGACGATCTCCGAGAGGAAGGCTTCGGAGGCCGCATCGCCGTGCAGGATGTTGTTCTCGCCGCCCTCCTC
>VFBG01000259.1 GCA_006515835.1 bacterium
ACCCCGAAGAACCGCCTGCTGCTCGCGGCGCCGAACTGCTAATATCCGGTTTCGCCGGGTGCTGGAGAGTGACCATGCCCAATAATCCCTTCGCGCTGAAGCCTCTGATCGCGGTCGTACTGATCGTCTGCGCCGTCAACATCATGACCATCGCGACGGCCCGTTGGGCTGCCGGGGCCGACACCGAACAGATGGTCACCGCGGCGCTGTCCATGGCGCGTGGCCCGCAGGGAGGGATGTCAGACGCCCAGCGCGAGACGGCGGCATCGATGATGCGACCGATGATTCGGTTCTACCCGGTCACCTCAGCCGTCGGCGTGCTGATCGTGCTGCTCGCGTTGTCCACCGTGTTCTTCGCGGCCCTTGCCCTCGCCGATGCCGGCTTGCGGTGGCCGGTCGTGTTCGGCGCGGCCGCGTATGCGGCGCTCGCCCAGGCCATCGCGGGGCTGATTCTGACGGCCGTCCTGTCCGCCGCCCGTCCACCGACCGCGGCCCAACTGGTCGACAGCAGCTTTCTCAGCACGAACCTGGCGGCAGTGCTTCCGGAGTCGGCCGGCCCGGTCCTGCTGGCCGCGGCCCGCTCACTTGATGCGTTGACCATCGTCTACCTCATGGTGTTCGTGGCCATGCTCGGCAGCTACGGCAAAGCCCGGGTCAGCGAGAACACCATCGGCGTGGTGGTCGGTGTGTGCTTCGTGATCTGGCTCGCGATTCGCATGGGGTGGGCGGCCATGTTCGGCGGCTGAGACCGGCCTGCCGCGCCGTAGCCGCGCGAAGGCGGGCAGTTGACCGCGGCCGGGCTGGCGGCATACTCTCCGGCCCGCACCATGACCTTTCGCAGCCTGTTTCCCCCCGTCGAGATTCCCCGCATCACGCTTCACGACTTTGTCCTGGGCGACGCTGCGGCGCGCGGCCATGCTCCGGCCCTGGTCGAGGGCGCCACCGGCCGGGTGCTGACCTACGGCCAGTTGGTTGACCAGACGCGGCGGCTGGCCGCCGGCCTGTCGCAACGGGGCATCCGCCAGCGCGACGTGGTGGCCATCTGGTCGCCCAATTCACCCGAGTACGCGGTGGTGTTCCACGCGGTGTCGCGCCTTGGCGCCATCCTGACGACGGTCAACCCGACCTACACGGTGGAGGAACTGGCGTTCCAGTTGAAGGATGCCGCCGCGCGGCTGCTCTTCACCACCGCCGCGCTGCTCGAGAAGGCCCGGGCCGCCGTTGCCGACGTCGGGACGCCCATCGAGATCATCACCATCGATGCCGCCGCCGGCGTGCCATCGCTCGCCTCGACCCTGATCGATGCCGAAC
>VFBG01000107.1 GCA_006515835.1 bacterium
GCCATAAGGACGCCAGCGGCGGCCATGGCCAGGAGGATGTTGGTCTTCTTGATATCGAACATAGTTCGCCAGTTCCTGCTGTTTGGTCTGACTTGTGGAACCCAAAAGAAACGGCCGCAGACGACGACCGCCCTCGATGAAATTCTAGTCCGCCGATGCGAGGGGAAATCCCCCGATCCTTGGAACGCCTTCTGACGCTTCCGGTTGCCTGATGGCTTCCGGCGCGGCGCCGACAGTCTTGGGGAAACCGTTTTCCCCGCCTCCATCAACTGCCCGCAAAGGAACGCGGTCAAGCTCCTTTGGCGAACGCATACCAGAGCGTCAAGTGCGGGGTGGTGCTTTTCCCCTCGCAAGGGAGCCAGCAGACCCGAAGCCGAAGATTCAGGCGGAAAACGACATTTTGATGAAGAGGCAACGTGTCTTTTCCCGATCGGGAGAAGGCGATGGTGCCTGGGGGCGGATTCGAACCACCGACACGCGGATTTTCAATCCGCTGCTCTACCAACTGAGCTACCCAGGCGCACACGTCGCGGCGCGAGGCGGCGTCTATAGGCGAGCGGTCCGGGGGTGTCCAGCCGTCTGATCAGTCTTCGTTCGGGTCGCCTGTCGAGACGTCGTCTACGCTCTCGGGAATGACATAGCCGCCGGTGAACCAGCGCTGCAGATCCACGTCGGCGCAGCGCTTGGAGCAGAAGGGTTTGTATTTGGCGTCAGCCGGCTGGCGGCGACAGGTCGGGCAAAGGGCCATGGTCACCGGTCCTCAAGCAGAAATTCGCCCGGCGCGACGGCCGGATCACTCACAAGATGCGCCCGTGGGCCCAGCCGCGCCACCAGCGGTGCTGCGAGTCGGGCGTCCTCCGGCACCGCCCGGACGCTGATGCGGGGGACCGTCGTGTCAGAAAGCAGCGCGAATCTCAGGCTCCGCACGATGTCCTGTGCGCGCTGCCCGGGCCGTCTGCGCCCGTCGCGGCCGTTCAGAACCTCCTCCAGCGGCGTTCGCCGCCACGGCAGGGCCAGCTGCAGCAGGCCGAACCGGTTGACCGGCCCGAAGACCACGTCCGGATCTCCCCCGAACGCCGCCTTCGCCGCCGCCATGGCGGAATCACCGTCCTGGCCCGTGCCGATGAGATCTATCGCCACAAGGCCGCCCCAGCGCTTCAACCGGATCATGCGCGCAGCGGCATGCAACCCCTGTCGATTCGCCCGTGTCCGCGCCGCCGCGCCGAAGGCCACGCCCGGCGCCGGCGCGAGGTCGAGGTCTACGGCGATCAGGGCGCGCGTGCGCTGGACCATCAGGTCCAGGCCGGTATCCATAAAGAGTTCACCGGGCCAGCCCGCTTCCTCCTCGGCGTCCCGGCTCGCCTGGATCGCGGCCACACCGATGACCGGCGTCACCCCGGGCGCCAGGCGGGTCAGGGTTTCGGCGACCGTCGGGCCGGGCGCGATCAGACGTGGCTCGCCCTCCCCCGCCCCGATCAGGCGCAGGGTCGGTCCCTTGCCCTCGCGCGGCTCGGCCGAGACCTCGACCTCGACCTTCTGCCCGACCGTCAGCCGGTCTTGCCCGCGGAAGGGCAAGAAACCGTGCTCTACCGGCCCCAGATCGACAAAAGCCCCCTTCAGGCCGGTATGGACGTCGACGATTCGTCCGATGCAGCGGGCCCCAAGCTGATGCTCGGGTACGTCGTCCTCGCGATGGATCAGCAGATGGTCAAACCGGCCGTCCCGCACGACCACGCCCCGGACCTCGCCGGGCGTGTCGTCCAGGAAGACTTCGAGGTTGGTCACGCGCGCCAGCCGGCGCCGTTCAGCAGATTGACCGTCTCGAACAGCGGCAGGCCCATCACGGCCGGGTAGCTGCCGACCAACCGGGTGACGAAGGCGCCTGCCCGGCCCTGGATGCCGTAGCCGCCTGCCTTGCCTCGCCATTCGCCCGAGGCGACATAGGCGGCGATCTCGGCGTCGGACAGGACCTTGAAGGACACCCGGGTGTCGACGACCCGGTGGATGGTCCGCACCCCGGCGGTGACCGCCACGCCGGTGAAGACCCGATGGTTGCGGCCCGACAGCAGTTTCAGGAATCGGATGGCCTCGGCCTCATCGGCCGGCTTTTCCAGCAGACGGCGACCTACGGCGACCACAGTATCGGCGGCCAGTACGACGGCGTCGGGTGCCCCGGCCGCGATCGCCTCGGCCTTGGACACGGCCAGCCGCGCGGCGAGGCGCGTCGGCGTCTCGTCCTTCAGCGGTGATTCATCGATGTCGGCAGGTTCGACACGGTCGGGCGTGATCCCGACCAGCGCCAGCAGTTCGATGCGGCGCGGGCTGGCCGAAGCCAGCACCAGTTCCGGACGGCTCATCCGAGCCCGTCCTTACTTGAAGCGATAGGTGATGCGGCCCTTGGTCAGGTCATAGGGCGTCATCTCGACCAGGACCTTGTCGCCGGCCAGCACGCGGATGCGGTTCTTGCGCATCTTGCCGGCGGTGTGGGCGATGATCTCGTGGTCGTTGCCCTCGAGCAGCACGCGGAACGTCGCATTCGGCAGCAGTTCGCTGACGACGCCGGGAAACTCGAGCAGTTCTTCCTTAGCCATGCGGCCTCTCGCGCCCTGAGAATAGGAGTCAGAACGCGCGCCGGGCGAAAGCGCGCGTCGTTAAGGAGCGGGCGTATGCATGAGAACGCGCCAAAAGTCGAGGTGAAGCACGGTGGTTAGTGGCGAGTGGCGAGTGGGTCCTGTTGCTCCGCGCCTGTCGATCCCGAAGCCCAACCGCTGTCCGGCCAAACACTCGCCACTCGTCACTCGTCATTTCCTCTCACCCCCGCCGATACAATGCCGTCACCAGCGTAAACAGCCGCCGCGCCGTTTCGTGATCAATCTCGATCTTGCCGTCCAGCCGCGCCTTCAGAACTTCGGCACCCTCGTTGTGCAGACCGCGCCGCCCCATGTCGACGGCCTCGATCTGGGACGGCGAGGTGCCGCGCAGAGCCTCATAATAGCTGTCGCAGATGGCGATATAGTCCTTCACCACCTTGTTGAGCGGCGTCAGCGACAGCCCGTGAACCCGGTGGAACTCCGGCCCGGTGATGTCGAACGCCAGCCGGCCATCCACCATCGCCAGCTTCAGCGCATAGGGGCCGCCCTCCGCCCCCGCCGGCGCGAAGCTGTTCTTTTCTACAAGGTCGAAGATGGCGACACGCCGCTCATGCTCGATCTCGGCGGTCGCGGACTGCAGCGTCGCAGAGTCCAGTTCGATCGAGGCCAATCGGTGGTCGCTCACGTGGGATCCGCCTCTTCCGATAAATGGGTCGGGGCCAGTTTCGCGGGCCACCGCTCCGACAGGTCGGTCAGGACGGCGTCGAGGCATTCCACATCAATCCGCAGGTCGCCGCCGCCGGCGAACATCAGGATGACCCGCCCGCCGGGTGCCTCATCCGGCGCGAACTCCATAGCCAGAAGCTCCAGCGCACTCTCGGGCAGTCGCGGCAGGCGACGGCTCTTGACCGCGATAACGTCGCCGAACTGCATGGCGGCCATCACCCGCGTCCCGCCGCATTCCCAGCAGAACCGGCTGAGCTTCAGCGTGACCCGCCGCGACGACGGCTCCCAGACGATGTCGACCGGGCGCAGGATGGCGTCCTGCAGCGCCGCAGAAATGATGTGCAGGTCGTCGGCATCCTCGGCCAGCAGGCGCAGCGGCTCGACCGGCGCGCGCGTCCCCACGCCCACCTCCGTCTCCGTCTCCGCCTCGCGGGCCTCAGTGCTCATGCGCATCGTCCTTGATCCGCCGGATCCCGGCCCCGCAGGCGCTGAGCTTTTCTTCCAGCCGCTCGAAACCGCGGTCCAGGTGGTACACGCGCCCGACCGTGGTCTCGCCCTCCGCGGCCATCCCGGCAATGACCAGGCTGACCGAGGCACGCAGGTCGGTGGCCATCACCGGTGCCCCGTGCAGGACCGGCACGCCCCTGACCACGGCCTCGCCCGCATGGACGTGGATGTCCGCCCCCAGCCGCGCCAGCTCGGGCGCGTGCATGAAGCGGTTCTCGAAGATGTTTTCGTGGATGATGCTGTCGCCGTCGGCGGTCGTCATCAGGGCCATGAACTGGGCCTGCAGATCGGTGGCGAATCCCGGATAGACCTCGGTGGCGACATTGACCGCCTTCAGCCGCACGGCCGGATCCCGCTTCACGATCACGCCGTCGGCCGTCGGCGTCACCTCGACCCCGGCCTCGATCATCTTCTCGCTCAGCGCCGTCATCAGCTCCGGGCGGGTCTTTGTCAGCCGCACCTCGCCGCCCGTCATGGCGGCGGCGACGGCATAGGAGCCCATCTCGATCCGGTCCGGAATCACCGACCAGCTCGCACCGCCCAGGGACGACACCCCGGTGATGGTCAGGACATCGGTGTCGATCCCCTCGATCCGCGCGCCCATGGCGGTCAGACAGCGGGCCAGGTCACCGATCTCGGGTTCACGCGCGGCCTTGCGCAGCACCGTCACCCCGTCCGCCAGCACGGCGGCCAGCAGCGCATGTTCCGTCGCCCCGACCGAGACGAAGGGAAACTCGATCTCTGCACCCTTCAGCCCGTTGGGCGTACGGGCGATGACATAGCCCTCGTCCAGCTCGATCTCCGCGCCCATGGCCGTCAGGGCCTGCAGATGCAGGTCGACCGGACGCGCCCCGATGGTGCAGCCGCCAGGCAGCGAGACCTTGGCCTCGCCCGTGCGGGCCAGCAGCGGTCCCAGCACATTGAACGAGGCCCGCATCTGCCGGACAAGATCATACGGGGCGAACGTCGAGGTCAGGGCGGCGGCGTGGAACAGCGTCTCCTGCCCGTCCGCGCCGTCACGCTCGGTGACCTGTACGCCGAGTTCCTGAAGCAGACGCCCCAGAAACTTGGTGTCGGCCAGCCGCGGCATGTTGGTCAGAAGCAGCGGCTGATCGGTCAGGATCGACGCAGCCATCAGCTTGAGGGCGGAGTTTTTGGCGCCGCTGATCGGAATGCTTCCGTTCAGCCGGGCGCCGCCGGTGATGGCGATGCTGTCCATGTCGTCTCTTGCGACCCCGTGCAGGGCGCAAGGGGGATCGGCTATCTAGCGCGGACGACCGCCCTTGCGAAAGGCCGACATCCGTCCGTCCGATGACATTCAGTTGCTCGGCTTTGCCGGTTTGCCCGTGCGTCCCGCCGCCTTTCGGCGTCTGAGGTTATCCCGCAGGGCCGTGGCCAGCCTCTGGGCCCTTGCTGTCGCGGGCGTTTTCGCCGGCGCAAGGGGATCCGGCAAGGTCGCCGGCAGGTCGGGTCGGGGCGAGGCGGTCTCGGACTCATCCATGCAACGATCATGACCTGCTGCAGAACTTTTCCGCAAGCATCGGAAATCGGGGCTTCCCCCTTTGTCCCCGGTTGGCTATAGGGCCGCTTCCTCAGATCAGGCCGCCGTAGCTCAGTGGTAGAGCGCATCCTTGGTAAGGCTGAGGTCGTGGGTTCGCTTTTCCAAGCTCCGCCCTTTTCCGTTTCGGCCTGCCCTCGCGGGTGCCTAGTCCCCGTCAGCGCGATTCGGCTGGATCAGGGGAAAGCGCCGCGGCGGTCCGCCCGGCCGCATGAGGCGGCTTTCATATTCCCGGGCCGTCTCCGGCGACTGATAACCGGGGAAGGCGTAGCCGCTGTCGTCGTAGTACGGATTGCCATAGCCGCCGCCGTACCCGCTGTAGGGATAGCCGTTCTCGACCTGACGATAGCGCAGATCCAGTCGGCCGTTCTCGCCGATCGGCAGGGACACGGCGACGCCGTAGTCTCGATAGCCGCCGGTGCCGATGCCGAAACTGACCTCGCCGTGAGGCTTGCGATCGTCGGCTGGCTCGCTCGCGGCTTCGGCCCAGGGCTTGTCGGCGGTCGAGCGGCCGGCGATCCAGCGGTCGATCTGCTCATCGGTGGACAGGCCGTGCGGCACGGCGTCCTGGGTTGCGCCTTCGGTTGATGCGGCGACCGGCTGGGCAGTGGCTTCGAGATCGACCGTGGTGGCCGGCGCAGTGACGACGACGCCGTCAGGATCGGACGCCAGCAGCGCGGCCGTCAGGATCAGTGCGAAAACGGCCATGCAAGGAACTCCACTGGAAAGATCACCCTAGCCCCAAATGCGGCCAAGGTCAGGCCGTCCCGTCGCCGCGGCCCAGCGGGTCGGGCAGCCGTCCGCCCTCGGGGACGAAGCTCAGGGCCACGGAGTTGATGCAGTAGCGCAAGCCGCCCGGTCCAGGGCCGTCCGGGAACACATGGCCCTGATGGCTGTCGCAGCGGGCGCAGCGGGTCTCTGTGCGGGTCATGCCATGCGACCGGTCGGTGATCGCCCGGACATGGGCGGGATCGACCGGCTCGGTGAAGCTGGGCCAGCCGGTGCCGCTCTCGAACTTGGTCCCGGTGCGGAACAGCGGCAGGCCGCATTCCCGGCAGCAGAACACCCCTGCCCGCTTCTCGCCCAGCAGGGTCCCGCAGAACGGGGCCTCCGTGCCGTGGGCGAGGAGGACGCGTCGTTCCTCTGCGGACAGGTCCGCTTCCAGCGCGACACGCTGGCTGTCGCTTGGAGGCGTCAGGTCGAAACCGGACTGGGAACGCAGGGATTGAGCGGTGTCTTGATCGGTCATGGCCATGAAATAGGAAGGGCCGGGCGAGGGTTCCACCCCGCCCGGCCCCGTCTCGATATCGGCACTGACAAGCGCCGCGCGTGAAGCCTTACTGGAACAGCGTCCCAACCCAGGCCCGCACGGCGTTCTCATCCACGGGGTTGCCGGTGTAGATCAGGCCCTGCGCCGGGGCATACGGCTGGTTGTTGGCGCGCGGACGCGAGGTCCAGGCCTTGTGGCCATAGCTGAGGTCCGAATAGTTCGACGGCAGGCGCTCCGTGGTCGGTTCGACGAAGATGCTGTCGGTCGCCGTGGTCGAGCCCGCGATCCGCACGTTCGGCAGCCTGGACAGCAGGTCGAGGGTGTCGAGGCAACCGCCCGAGCAACCGGCGTCAACCAGCACGATCACCGGTCCCTGGACGGGGTTGGCCGCGCCGGTGTCTGCGACCGCGGGGCGACCGGCGAGGGTGAAGGTCGGTCGGCCTGCGGCGATGGCGGCGTCATAGGCGGCCACGATCTCGCGGGTCTGCTCGATCACGAACATGGATTCCTGAACGAAATACGGATCGGCCTCCATGCGGCCGAGGGCGGCGGCATACCAGTCGCGGTTGCCCTGGGTGGCGCGGTAGGTGATGTCGCCGGCGGCCGGCTGGCGGCTGACGGTGAACTCCGGCGTCCAGATGCGGTTGGCCAGGCCGTAACCGCGGGCAGTCGAGGAGTTCTCGCCCGAGCCGGAGGCGGCGCGCAGGTCCAGCACGAAGCCCTGCGGCCCGCGCAGGGCGGCCGCCTGGGCTTCGACAGCGGCGTTGAAGGCCGTCCAGCCGGCGCTGTCGGCGAAGGAGTGGACGTGCAGCCACGGCCGGCCGTTGACCGTCTCGACCGCCAGCGGCGTTGCAGGCGGCATATAGACGGTGGCGCGGTAGGCGGCCTCAAGGTCGCCGGCCGCGACCGGGATCGGGCGGATCTGGATGTCGCGCGGACGGCTGCGGCCGGACTGGAAGCTGCACTGCGACGGCACGCCCGCGGTGAACGGGTTGTTGCGGTTCCACATCAGATAGGGTGCCGAAGTCACCCGGCCGGCTTCAGTTTCAAGGTTGCCTTCCCAGCGGTCCAGCTTGGCGCGGGCGAATTCCTCGATCGGGGTCAGGTTGCAGCCGGTGACCACGTCGCCGACCCGCGGCGCGCCGCGCGTGCCGGCCTTCACATAGGTCACGACATAACGGCCATCCCGCCAGCCGGTGGCGAAACCGGGCCAGCTGGTGCCGAAATAGGGGCCCATGCCTTCGAACGTCGGGCTGACCCGGATGTTCGAATCGCGGAAGCCGCCTGCGTAGTAGCGCAGCAGATAGGCATGGCTGTCGCCGCTGTTCACGCGCGACGAGAGGCCGAGCGATTCCTGCAGGCCACTGTCGAGCCAGGCGCGGAAGCCCTGGCTGGCCGCGCCCTGAACCGCCGGCGCCGGATGGTTGGCAGCCAGTTCATCATGCGCCCGCTGCAGATCCTGCCGCGCCAGGGCCCGGAAGTCCTGGGCGTAGGCTGCGCTGGCGCTGACAACGAGCGACAGGGCGGCGGCGGCGACAAAGGTAAGCGGTCGGGACATCAGGTCAGGCTCCAGGCCAGAAAGCGGGACAGGGACGGATCAAGATTGAAAGAGCGGAGATGAACGGAACTGGAACGGGTTAAACCCCATCGGAACCGCCCTTGCCAAGCCCATACCCGGCTCAGGTGAACGCCCCGTCGGTTTACTCCCGTGGGATCGCGGCCTAATCGGGGCGATCACTCCCCGCTGCGATCACGTTCGCTTCAGATTCAAAGACACATGTTCTCCAAAATCCTGATCGCCAACCGGACGCCGGCTCGCTGGCGGTCGAAATGGCCGACGAGTCGGTCCTGATCGGTCCGGCACCCGCGGCACAATCCTATTTGCTGGCTGATAAAATCGTCGAGGCCGTGCGGCAGACCGGCGCTGAAGCGGTTCACCCGGGCTTCGGATTCCTGTCCGAGAACGCCGGCTTCGCCCGACGCCTGCGCGACGAGGGCATTGCCTTCATCGGCCCGAATCCCGAGGCCATCGACGCCATGGGCGACAAGATCAGCTCCAAGAAGCTGGCCGCCGCCGCCGGCGTCTCCACCGTTCCCGGGCACATGGGACTTATCGAGACGACCGAGGAAGCCGTCCGCATCGCCAATGAGATCGGCTATCCGATCATGATCAAGGCCTCGGCCGGCGGCGGCGGCAAGGGTATCCGGGTCGCCCACTCCGACGCCGACATGGCCGAGGGATTCGCCGCTGTGAAGGCCGAGGCGCTGAACGCCTTCGGCGACGACCGCGTCTTCCTCGAAAAATTCATCATCGACCCGCGCCACATCGAGATTCAGGTGATGGGCGACAAGCACGGCCACGTCGTCCACCTGTTCGAGCGCGAATGCTCGATCCAGCGCCGCAACCAGAAGGTCATCGAGGAGGCCCCCTCCCCGCTGCTGGACCAGGCCACGCGCGATGCCATGGGCGCCCAGGCCGTCGCCCTCGCCAGGGCCGTGAACTATGACAGCGCCGGCACGGTGGAGTTCGTCGCGGGTCAGGACAAGTCGTTTTATTTCCTTGAGATGAACACCCGTCTTCAGGTCGAACATCCGGTCACCGAACTGATCACCGGCGTCGATCTGGTCGAACAGATGATCCGCAGCGCGGCCGGGGAAAAGATGGCCTTCGGTCAGGACGACCTCGCCATCAACGGCTGGGCCATCGAGAGCCGCATCTATGCCGAGGACCCCTACCGCGGCTTCCTGCCCTCCATCGGCAGGCTGGTGCGCTACGAACAGCCCGAGGAAGGCGACCAGGGTGCCTATACGGTCCGCAACGATTCCGGCGTCCGCGAGGGCGACGAGATCTCCATGTTCTACGACCCCATGATCGCCAAGCTGTGCGCCTGGGGCGAAACGCGCGACGCCGCCGTCGACGGCATGGCCCGGGCGCTGGAGGACACCCACATCCAGGGCGTCGGCCACAACATCCCCTTCCTCGCCGCCGTCATGGATCAGCCGCGCTTCCGCAGCGGGAACATCTCGACCAGCTACATCAAGGACGAGTTCCCGGACGGCTTCCACGGCCTGCTGCCGGACCGCCGCCAGACCGACATCCTGATCGCCTCGGCCGCCGCCATGAACGAGATCGCCGCCGAAGCCTCCGGCGACCCGTCCGGCCGCACCGACTGGATCGTACTCATCGCCACGGGATCAAGCGCAGGGGAAGCGCACGGCGTCTCCCTGTCCTATGACGACGACGAGGCCCTGACCCTCGACCTCGCCGGCGAGGATCGCGCCCTGCAGCTGTCGGACATCGAATGGCGCCCCGGCCTGGCCCAGTTCCGTGCCGTGCTGGATGGCGTCCCCTTCACCGCCGAGGTCGCCCGCGTCGCCGACGGCTTCCCCGCCGTCGCCGCCCTCTACGCCCGCCTGCCGGAAAAGGTCCCCGCCGACACCTCGAAACTGATCCAGTCGCCCATGCCCGGTCTCGTGGTCTCGATCCCCGTGACCGTCGGCCAGGAGGTCAAGACCGGCGAGACCGTCGCCATCATCGAAGCCATGAAGATGCAGAACATCCTCAAGGCCGAACGCGATGGCGTGGTGAAGGCCGTCAGCGCCGCTGCGGGCGATCCGGTGGCGGCGGACGATGTGCTGGTCGAGTTCGAATAGGTCTGCTTTGCTCCTGCTTCACGGGAGAGCGGCATGAGCCTCAAGGAAAAGCTGTTCAGCTACGATGGTCGGTTGAGGCGTCTCGACTGGTGGCTGCTGACGATCGCGGTTTCGGTCGTCTATGTGCTGATCGTCACTGTGCTCTACATGGTGCTCCCGGCGAGCGTCGGCTTTCTCCCCGGCCCGAAGTTCGGCGATCCGATCAACGAGTTGCTGACCGGGATGGTCATTCATGCGCCCCTGCTTTTCATCCATTGCGCACTGGCGGCCAAGCGGGCCCATGACCGGGACAAGAGCGCACGGCTGGTGATCCTGCTGGTGCTCGCCACCACGTTCGCGAGCTATCTGCCCGACGATGGCTTTGCGTCGCTGGGCAGGCTGGCGGATCAGGGTGCGATCTGGGCGTGGCCGCTCTTGCTGGCGGGCGCGCTGAACATTGCAGCCTCGCTTTATCTCCTGATCACCCTCGGCTTCCAGGACGGCACGCCCGGCCCGAACCGCTTCGGGCCGTCGCCCAAGGCCGCAGAACAGCCGGCTTTCAGCGAACCCGGCGAGACTCCCTGACCCAGGGGACGCCGGCTCAGGGGACCGCAGCCCGCCGCACAAACCGCAGCCCGCGCAGCAGCGGGTCGCTGTAGCTGAACCCCGTCACCACGCCCTCCGCGTTCCGGTGGAACCGCGCGATCATCGAGCCCCGCCGGAAGACGTCGGGCGAGGCCGCCGCCAGCTCCAGCCGCCCGAGCGACCCCCGCCCGAACCGCACCGCCACGCCCCCGTCGGCGACCATCACCTCGGCGGATGCGGCTGACTCGCCAGCGTAGCATCCGGCGTAGGCGTGCAAGGCAGGCGGCATGGCGGCGTCCCCGTTAGTAGAACCTGCACCCTGACCGGGCGACGGGTGAGCGGCATGAGCGAAACCTGAGCATTCGCTGAAACCGCGGGCGCCCTACCTCCCCCGCAGCATATCCCCCCAGCGCCACGCCCCCTTGCCCAGCACCAGCCGCGGTCCGCCCGCCGCGTCGCTGAAGCGGATCAGCACCAGACCGCGCATCGGCTGGGCGCGGCAGGCCTGGGGGGCGAAGGCGACTTCCATGGCGATCGCCTGACGCACCCCAGCCAGACCCTCGCCGGCCTCGCCCGGATTGCGGATCCATTCGCCGTTCCAGACCAGCAAGGCCCTGCCCGGACCGACCTCTCCCTGGGCGCGGGTCACGGCGGCGCGGACCTCGGGGTCATCGCGCAGGGCGTCCTGCAGCCAGCGGACCATGTCGCAGCCGCCGTCCCCCGCACCGAAGCCCCCGGCTCCGCCCGTCCCCCCGCCGCCGCCTGGGCCGCCCACG